>NZ_JBIAHV010000006.1:379525-390473 GCF_042870895.1 Streptomyces sp. NPDC006294 | reverse complement strand
CGCGTCAACGTCATATGGGCTCTGATCCGTGACCGACGACGCTACGAAGTGACACCGCCGGTGACGGCGACCGCTTGACAACAACATTAGGAAGCGTGGTCCGCGAGCCGCTCGGGGTCGAGGACGGTGATGCGCCCCCGGGCGAGCCGGATCAACTGCCGGTCGGTGAAGTCGCGCAGGACCTTGGTGGTGGTCTCCCGCGACGTGCCGGCCAGGGCGGCGATCTGCTGATGGGTGAGGGCGATCTGCTGGCTCCGGGCTCCCAGTACGCGGGGCCGGGTGTCGGCGGCCAGCGTCAGCAAGGTGGTGGCGATGCGCTGCGGCACGGACTTGAAGACGCTGTCGGACAGGCGCCGTTCGAGGTCGGTCAGCCGGCGGCCGAGGATCTCGGTGATACGGGCGGAGATCCGGGCATCGGCCAGCAGGAAGCGGCGCACGTCGGCGCGGCTCATGACGCAGACGGTGACGTCGTCGAGGGCTTCGGCGAAGTTGTCGTACATCCGCTGCCCCAGCAGCACCATCTCGCCGAAGATGGTGCCCGGGCTGATGATCGCGCAGGTCAGCGCGCGGCCGTCGGCGGAGACCCGGAAGATGCGGACGCGGCCCTTCTTGAGGATGAACAGGACTTCGGAGGCCTGGGCCGGTGAGTACAGCAGCTCGCCCGCGCCGTAGGTCTTCATCGGGGCGGCGGCCGAGATGGCGTCCATCTCCGTCTCGCTCAGGTCACGGAAGATGTCGACCTCGGAGACGCACCACGTCTTCTCGTCGTCGTCACCGGAGTGGTCCATACCGTGTGGCTCCTCGCGTCGTCCCGGTGCCCAGGGCGGAGGCGCGGCACCCCATGCCGGGCCGGCCAGCGCGCCCGCGCTGCCGGGCAGACAGTAGTCGTCCGGGGTGCCGAGCACAGGATCAGCACCCCGGAACGGTGAGCCGGGACCGGGTGTCGACGCCGACGGTACCGGCGTCATCCCGCGGCCCGGCCGGTCCGCGTGCCCGCCATCCGGGCAATGGACGAGAAAGCGGCTCCGGCCAGCAGACCGAAGACGAGGTGGGCGCCGAGGCTGGACGCCGTGACGTCGTTCCACTCGAAGACGGGCATGCCCATGTTGGCCGGCATGATCCACAGAGCGCCGACGATCCACCACACGGCGCCGTAGACGAGGCCGAGGACGACGGCGGGAGCCAGACGCTGCGCGAACTGCCCGAGCAGTACGCCGAAGGTGATGCCGGCGAACAGCGCGATGGCCAGGTGGATCAGCCACCCCGCGAAGGCGTTGGTGGAGCCGAGGAGACCGGCGACCATCGTGATCATCGCGGTGTCCATCAGGGGCCGGGACACCGACATCCAGATGCCCATACCGATGCCGCCGACCAGTCCTGCCGCGGCGCCCCAGCCGGCATGGAGCGGAACGGCCGCGGCCTTGGGGGATACATGTGCTGCAGTGGTCATGGTGGTCGTCCCTTCCCGTCGCGGGGGTGTTTCCCGCTCTCGCCGCCGACGCTAGGCCGCGTGACAGGGCCAGGTATGTGACCGCCCTTACCTACGCGCCGGTAGACCGGCAGGCTTGACCCGTGCCGCGTGCGGGGCGGTGCGGGGTGCGGGTCCGCTTGCCTGCGGGCGAGCCCGATGCCTGGATGGAGCGGTGCTCACAATGGGGAGCAGGTGCACGGACTCCCGCAGTGCACACACCTCCGTCACGAGGCGAGGTCTGTCATGACGTACGACGAAGGACTGGCCGAACGGATCCGTGCCCGGCTGGGCGGTGATGCGGCGATCGCCGAGAAGCGCATGTTCGGGGGTCTGGCGTTCCTGCACGAGGGGAACATGGCGGTGGGGGTCATCGGTGAGGCCCTGATGGTGCGGGTGGGACCCGACGCCACCGACGCCGCCCTCGCCCGGCCGGGGGCACGTGCCTTCGACTTCACCGGCCGTCCCATGCGCGGCTGGGTCGTCGTCGCCGCGTCCGCCCTGGCCGAGGACGAGGCTCTCGACGCCTGGATCGACCAGGGCCACGCGTTCGCCGCGGGCCTCCCACCCAAGTAGCCGCGGACGGCCGACGAAGAACCGGAAGGTGCGAAATGGACCAGGACCAGCAGACGACGCAGCCACGGATCACGGTACTGACCGTCCCCGACTGCCCGAACGCCCAAGTGGCACGCCACCGCATCGCCGGCGCCCTGAACGGCCGGGACGTGCCGGTGGAGTGGGTCGAGGTGTCCGACGAGGCGGGAGCCGCCGAGTGGCGGATGACCGGCTCACCGACGGTACTGGTCGACGGCGCCGACCCGTTCGCCGCGCCGGGCGCCCGGCCCAGCGTGTCCTGCCGGCTCTACCGCCACGCCGACGGCACGACCGACGGTGCGCCGGCCGTGGCCGAGCTGCGCGAGGCCCTGGCCCGCGCCGGCCTGCCCGCGGCGACCGGCACCGGCCGCCCCGGCCCCGCCTGAGGAGGCGCAGCGCCTCCCTCACCCGTCACCCGAGGGGCGTCCGGGGCGGTAGATCATCTCGATCAGAAACGCGACGATCACCATCCATACGCCGATCCCGAGGAGCCACACCGACTCGGCGAGGAAGCCGCAGGCGAGCACCGCCGTCGCGATGAGCGTGAGCGCCAGCACAGTACGCCGGACGCCGCGGTCGTTGTCAGCCATCGTCGCCACTTCCCCCGGACGCCCGGGCACCGGTCTGCCGAGGTCATCGCTGCCGCGGGCGGCCGGCGCGAATCGGTCACGCGGTAACGGTAGGGCCCGGCCGGCGCCGTGGGCGGGACCGCGCGTCAGGGCTGCGTATAGGAGTGCGGCGCTCGCGTATGGAAGGCGTCAGGACCCTGATTCGGTGGCTATGGTCGTCCCGTGCGAGTGATCGAAATGTACCCGGGCGGCATCGTGGAGTCGCGGTGGTGAACCCGCGGTTGCCCCGCCCCCGGCATCCGGCTCAGGTCGTCGTGGCCGGATTCGCCACGGCGATCCTGGTGGGCACCGGCCTGTTGATGCTTCCCGCGGCCAGGAGCGGCCCCGGCGCCGCGAACCTGCTCGAGGCGCTGTTCACCTCGGTGTCGGCGGTCTGCGTGACGGGGCTGGTCGTGGTCGACACTCCCACGTACTGGAGCGGGTTCGGGCAGGTCGTCATCCTGTGCCTCATCCAGCTCGGCGGGCTGGGCATCATGACGTTCGCCTCCCTGCTCGTGGTGCTCGTCTCCCGCCGGATGGGGCTGCGCGCGCGGCTGACAGCGGCGGCCGAGACCAAGACGCTGGGGCTGGGCGAGGTCCGGTCGGTCGTCGCCGGTGTGGTCAAGGTCAGTCTGCTGCTGGAAGCGGTCACGGCGCTGGCGCTGGCACTGCGTTTCGGCCTCGGCTACGACACCTCGTGGCCGCGGGCGTTGCGGCTGGGCGTCTTCCACGCGGTCTCGGCGTTCAACAACGCCGGCTTCGCCCTGTACTCGGACAGCCTGATGGGTTTCGTCACCGACCCGTGGATCTGCCTGCCGATCGCGGCCGCCGTCATCGCCGGCGGTCTGGGCTTCCCGGTCCTGTTCGAGCTGCGACGACGCTGGCGCAGGCCGCGGGCCTGGTCGCTGCACACCAAGATCGTGGTGTGGGCCAGTTGCGTCTTCCTCGTCGGCGGCAGTGTGTTCATCACCGCGCTCGAATGGACCAACCCGGCGACCCTGGGCCCGCTGGACACGCAGGGCAAGCTGCTGGCGGGCTTCTTCCAGGGCGTCATGCCCCGTACGGCGGGCTTCAACAGCGTCGACACCGGTCAGATGAACCCGGCGAGCTGGCTGGGCATGGACGTCCTGATGTTCGTCGGCGGGGCCAGCGCGGGCACGGCCGGCGGCATCAAGGTCACCACGTTCGCCGTGCTCTTCTTCGTCATATACGCGGAGGTGCGCGGCGAGAGCGCGGTCAACATCTTCCACCGGCGCCTGCACGGCGACACCCAGCGCCAGGCGCTGACGGTCGTCCTGCTCGCCGTGGCCGCCGTCGTGGGCTCCACGGTGGTCTTCATGGTGTTCACCGACTTCAATCTCGACCGGTCCCTGTTCGAGGTCGTCTCCGCGTTCGCCACCGTCGGACTGTCCACCGGCATCACGGCCGACCTGCCCGCCACCGAACAGATCCTGCTGACCGCGCTGATGTTCATCGGCCGGCTCGGGCCCATCACCGTGGCCTCCGCTCTGGCCCTGCGCCAGCGCGTCCGCTTGTACGACCTTCCCGAGGAGCGACCCGTCATTGGCTAGGAACCGCAGTCCCAGAGCACGCCGCATCGCCCAGAGCGATTCCGTCGTGGTCATCGGCCTGGGCCGCTTCGGACGAGCGCTGGCCCTCGAACTCGTCGACGAGCACACCGAAGTCCTCGGCATCGACGAGGACGCCGAACTCGTCCAGCAGCTCTCGGGCTCCCTCACCCACGTGGTGCGCGCGGACTCCACCAAGGAGGACGCACTGCGTCAGCTGGCCGTCCACGAGTTCAACCGTGCCGTCGTCGCCATCGGCACCGACCTGGAGGCCAGCATCCTGACCGCCTCCCTGCTGGTGTCCTTCGGTATCGAGGACGTCTGGGCCAAGGCCATCAGCGAGGCCCACGGCCGCATCCTCACCCAGATCGGGGTCCACCACGTCGTGTACCCCGAGCACGACATGGGCCAGCGCGTCGCCCACCTGGTCCGCGGCCGCATGCTCGACTACATCGAGTTCGAGGACGACTTCGCCATGGTCAAGACCGACCCGCCCACGGAAGTCATCGGCAAACGCCTCGCCGACAGCACCGTCCGCAGCCGCTACGGCGTGACCGTCGTCGCCATCAAACGCCCCGGCGAGGGCTTCACGTACGCCACCGCCGACACCGTCGTCCGCGCCGACGACACCATCATCGTCGCCGGCCGCACCCGCCAGACGGAACGCTTCAGCGAACTCCAATGACCCGTCCGGCGGGCCGCGACTCCGGGCCGACGCGGCACGGCCTCGGCTCGCCGGCCGACCGCGGTGTGTTGTGAACTCCCGCCGCGCCACACCCCGTTCCGGAGGCGTGCGTACGTCCGAGGCGTGCCGGAACTCGTTGTGGCGGTACCGGCGTGCCGGGCCAGAATCCGGCTCATGGCAGTCCGATACCCGCGCCCCCTGCGTCCTGGTGACCGCGTCGGCATGACCGCTCAGCGGCTGGCCGGCTTCTTCGACACGGCGAACGCGGTCCTCGTCGGGCGGACCTCGGCATCCGACGCCGAATCGCTCACCCGGCACGAGGCCGTGCGCGACGCACGGGGACCGCTGGGTGTGCCGATCGTCGGCGACGTGGAGTGCGGACACGCCGTACCTGCCGATCGTCAACGGAGCGCACGGACGAGTGGTACACACCTCGACCCGCGGCGAGCTGACGCAGACGCTGGACCGACGCCGCGCGCCGGACACCCCCTTCGTCCCCCCGCGGCCCTCCCCCCACAGCCCCGGCCAGGCGTGTCCCGGATCACACCGCCTGGCACGGAATGGGCGGAACACCCGAAAGAGGTTGACCGTTCACCTATACGTGGCTGCGGAGGGGACAGTGTCCCCGGGCCTCACCGATAGCCCATGGGGAAGATTGTTCGGCTGAAGCCCCATGGAGCCACTCGCCGAGAGGCGACCACCCTCCGCCGCCACCACCTACCGCCCCGGCTGGTTTCCCCCGACCGGTCGGGGCTCCTTCGTGTCGTGGGGCTTGCGGACCGGCACACGGGCCTCAGGCGGCGCCGTCGCGGTCCATGGGGCCCCAGTCGCCGGACTGGGACGTGACCACCTCGGTGGCCTCGGCGATGACGTGGCTCGCGATCCAGCCGAGAGGCTCGACGTCCTTCACGAGGGGTTCGTTGTCGGGACCGCGGGCCGCCTCGGTGCCGTGCAGGACCCACGGCCGGGTGCCGGAGCCCTTGACGCGGGGCAGATGGCAGTAGTCGTGCAGCCGCCGCGCGACCCAGACGTGCGGGGGACGCTCGCCCCACCACTCCTCCATGTCGAGCGGGCTGGCCGACAGTCCCGGCAGCGGAACACCGGTCAGGTCATCGGTGCTCGACACGTCCCGCAGGTCCTGCTCCGGTCCGCGCGACCAGCGCACATAGAGACCTCGTCGGCCGGTGACCAGCCTGGCGAGTGTGTCCAGGCTGTCGAAGACCGGCATCGTCTGCGATGACTTGGTCATGGTCCATTGATGGCTCTGCCCGCCGCGCGGGTCAAGCGGGAAGCAGGGAGTCGTCCTCGGGCCGGGCCCCGGGCAACCGGTGGCGGGCCGCGATCAGGGCGGCGTCGACGTCGCGTGTGCCGGTGGACACGCACAGTGTGTACGCGATGTCGTCCATCCGCTGCCGCACCTCCGCGCTGCCGTTCTCGGCGTGCAGGATGCGCAACGTGTCGTACTGCTCGACAAGGTTCCGCAGAACCGCGGGGTGAGCCATCAACATCAGCCGTCTCCTTCCGTCCCGGAACTCTCGAACGCCGTCTGCCGACCCGCCTACCCCAGAGCTCCCTCCCCATACGCACAGCTCCGGTCCCTGCCGTCCTGTCGCACGACTACCGGGACGCGTGCGCCACTCGGTGCGGCAGGGACGCATCTCGGGCCCTCCCCCGGGCACGTCTCCTCCAGCGGAGCCCAACGGCGAGCTCGATCGGAGGCCGTGATGCTGTCCCACGTGCTGGAGTGCGGTGTTCTCGTCGTCACCGTCCACCAAGACCCCGGCGCCGCCCGCCGGACCGAGCTCGCCACCCGTATCTGCAGCCTGGTGGGGGCCTACAGACCGGCCCCGGTCGTGATCATCCTTGCCGACCCGGCCGCCACCAGCGCTTCGGTGGCCGCGGTCCTGCGCGCGCACCGCCTGTGCGGCCGTCTCGGCACGCTGATGTCCGTCGCGACCCACCGCGCCCCGGCCCGCCGCCTGCTCGAGGCGGACGCCGACATCGGCAGCCCCCGCCTGGTCATCCACCCCCGCATCGACATCGCCATCAGCGCGGCCACCACCGCGGCGGCGGCCTGACGGACCTGCCCGGGCCCCTGGCCCTGCCGAGCAGGCCGCCGCGGCCCTCAGGCTCCGAGTTTGCCGACGGCGTCACGCAACGATGCCGCCAGCCGGGTGACGTCGTCCTGCGCGGGTGACGAGGTGCCCAGCCGGTCGACGAGCTCCGCCCGCGACACCAGCACGGCCGCGCCGCGGAAGGCGTCGCTGTCCAGCTCGGCCGGGCCGGCCACCCGCCCCTTGCCTGCCAGCACGACCAGGGCGGCGTCGTCCTCGGTGGAGTCCAGCAGTTCCCGCACCAGAGCCTCGTCGATCACCACACTGTCCTTCCCGCGACGCCGGGCCGGCCGAGCCGGCCGGACGGCCGTGTCACCGGCCTTCGGCCGGTGGCCGCTGTCCCCGCGTGGTCGCTCCCGCGGTCACTCCTTGCTCACTTCCTTGTTCACCTCGGCCGGCGAGTCGTAACTCTTCTCCGGCAGGGCATCGAGCGCTTTCATGATCTTCTGATCGGCGCCGTGCTGCTTCGCCTGGTCCAGGATCTGCTTCTTGTCGGCGGGGTAGCCGACGCCGCCGAGGGCCTTCTGCAATTCGATCGGGTTCACGTCCATGGGAAGACGGCTACCCGCGCCGGGCCCGGAACCGCACCACGTGCCGCCACGTACACACCGATGGCCGCCATGGACCGCCGGCGTGTACCGGATGAAACACCGACGTGTCGCAGGACGGCGGCTGGGCACCTGCAGCAAGGTAGCGGGAGGCCCGGCCATGGCCGACGGAGAGAAAGGGCGGCGACGGCCGGGGAAAGTGCGACCGTTCGTGGAGGTCCTGCCGTATGAGCGTCCAGCCCCGCACCAGCGTCGTCGTCATCACCCGTGACCGGCGGGACCAACTCCTGCGGACCCTCGATCACCTGGTCGCGCTGCCGGAACGCCCCGTGGTGATCGTCGTCGACAACGGGTCGCGCGACGGCACCGCCGAGGCGGTCCGCCGCCACCACCCGGACCACGTGCTCCTCACCCCGGGCCGCAACCTCGGCGCGCTCGGACGCAATCTCGGCGTGCGCCGTGCCACGACGCCTTACGTGGCGTTCAGCGACGACGACTCGTGGTGGGAGCCGGGCTCGATCACCGCCGCGGAGGACCTGCTCGACGCGTATCCGCGGCTGGGGCTGCTCGCCGCCCGGATCCGGGTCGGTACGGAGGGCGGCACCGATCCCCTCAACGCCGCGCTGGCCGGCTCCCCCCTCGCCCAGGCGCCGGACCTGCCCGGCCGGCCGGTGCTCGGCTTCCTGGCGTGCGGAGCCGTGGCCCGGCGCGAGGCATTCCTCGACGCCGGCGGCTACCACCCCGTGCTGTTCTTCGGCGGCGAGGAGACACTGCTCGCGTACGACCTGTCCGCCCGTGGGTGGGGCGTCTGCCACGTTCCCGAACTGGTCGCCGTGCACTGCCCGACCCGCGGGGTGCGCGCGGGCCGGCCGGCCGTGATGCTCCGTAACGCCGCGCTGACCGCGTGGCTGCGCCGCCCGGTGCCGGTGGCCGTGCGGCACACCGCCGCACTGGTCGGCGCGGCGCGCCACGATCCCGACGCACGCAGGGAACTGGGCCACCTGCTGCGCAGACTGCCCGCCGCGCTCAGGGCCCGCGATCCGCTCCCGGCCGGCGTGGAGAGCGCGGCACGGCAACTCGATCTGCAGGGGGCCCGGCCGTGACCGGTGTACGCACCACCGTGGTCGTGATCACCCACAACCGCCGCGACGAGCTGCTGCGCACCCTCGGCGAACTGGCGCGGCTGCCGGAGCGGCCGCCGGTGATCGTGACCGACAACGCCTCGACCGACGGCACCGCCGAAGCGGTCCGCCGGCTGTACCCGGACGTACTGCTCCTCACGCCCGGCCGCAATCTCGGCGCCGTGGGCCGCAACCTCGCCGTGCGGCACGTGCGCACGCCGTACGTCGCCTTCTGCGACGACGACTGCTGGTGGGAGCCGGGGTCCATCGCGCGGGGGCAGGAGCTGCTGGACCGCCATGAGCGCCTGGCCGCGGTGACCGCCCGTATCGTCGTGGAGCCGGGCGGCACGGAGGATCCCATCGTGGCCGAACTGCGCGACTCGCCGCTCACAGGCCCCACGTGGCTCCCCGGACCCGCGTTGGGTTCCTTCCTGGCGGGCGCCACCGTGCTGCGGACCGACGCGTTCGAGGCGGCGGGCGGATTCAGCGAGCGGCTGTGGCTGGGCGGCGAGGAAGAACTGCTGGCCACGGACCTCACGGCGCTCGGCTGGTGGCTCTGCTACGAGGAGAGCATGACCGTGCACCACGCGCCCTCGAAGGCGCGTGACGCCACGACGCGGCGGATCGACGGTCTGCGCAACACACTCTGGTTCTGCTGGCTGCGCCGCCCGGTGCCGTCCGCGCTCCGCCGCACACTGTTCCTCGCCCGGACGGTCCCCCGCGACCGCGCGTCGCTGCGCGCCTTCGGCGCGGCGCTCGCGGGCCTTCCCTGGGTGATCCGTGAAAGGCGCGTCGTGCCGCCCGCGGTAGAACAGCGCCTGATGCTCCTCGAGAGAGTGCAACGGCGCTCGACTGCCCGCCGGTACGTCGGCTGATCCGGCACAGCGGTCCCCGGCCCCGGGCGTCGGCGGCCGGGGCCGGGGGCGTGCATCGGTCCGCCGGGGAGTCAGTCCCCCAGCTCCTCCTGGAGCGGGGTCTTCGGTGCGTCGCGAAGATGCTGAGACATGCCCGGCTTGCCGCCCTGGCGTGCCTGCTCCGCGCGTTGGGCAGCGGTGAGCCCCAGGTCGGAATCGGCGTCCACCCTCACGGAGCGGGCCACATCGTCCTGGTTGCCGTACTCCTCCGGCGGAATGCCCCGCAGCGCCTTCAGCACCTCCTCCGAGGCGGAGGACCTGCGCGCCGCATCGAGGAGGTCCTCCTTCGCGGCCGGAAAGTCGACGTCCTTGATCGCCGACAGCACGGCCGGGACATCTGTGTGAGCCATGGCCATCTCCTTCGGATCGATCGGGATGCGTGCCGGGGGCCGGCTACGACTCGTAGTCCTCCGGCTTGACCCCCGCCTCCTCCATCGCTTCGCGCATGGTGCGGCCCGAAGCGTCGGGGGCTTCCCGCTCGGCCTCTTCCCTGTTCCTGTTCTCTTCCTCCATCTTCTCCGGACGGGTGATCACGTCGTCGGTCGTGCCGGTCTTGGGCCGGTTCTCCTCGGGTACGGTCATCTCTCTCATTCCTCGGGTACGCAGGCGGTTCGCCGCCCGGGTACCCGGGCGGCCAGGTGCCGAACACGCGACGGCACGACACCCGGCGTGCGGGCCGCGCGGGCGTGCGGTACGGCTGGGGCATGGCTGGAATCGAACTCAACAGTGCGGCGTTCAGCGACCATGCGCTGATCCCGCAGCGCTACGCACGTGACGGCGAAGACGTCTCTCCGCCGCTGACCTGGTCCGGGGTGCCCGACGGCACCGCCGAACTGCTCCTGTTGTGCGAGGATCCAGACGCGCCCAGCGGCACCTTCGTCCACTGGCTCGTCACCGGCATCGACCCGGCCGACGGCACGGTGGACGCCGGACAGGTGCCGGCGGGCGGCACGGAGCGGACCAACGGCTACGGCGACGCGCGCTGGGGCGGCCCCCAGCCGCCCGTCGGCGACGAGGCGCACCGGTACTTCTTCCGCCTGTACGCCCTGCCTGCGCCGGCGGACCTCCCCGACGGAGCGACCGCCGACGACGTCCACCGGGCGGTGGACAGGCAGCAGCTCGCCGGCGGCACCATCGTCGGCCTGTACCAGCGCTGACCACACCGTTCATCCGAACGGCCGTACGCGGGCGCGGGGGGGGGGGGGGGCGCCCCCGCGGGCCCCCCCCCCCCCCCCCCCCCCCCCCCCCCCCCCGCGCCCCCCCCCCGGGGGGCGGCCCCCCCCCCCGGGGGCCCCGCCCCGCCGGGGGACGGGGCCCCGGGGAGGCGC
>NZ_JBIAHV010000006.1:0-379515 GCF_042870895.1 Streptomyces sp. NPDC006294 | reverse complement strand
CGGCGGGCGGACGCCCCCTGGGCGTCCGCCCGCCGCCGGCCCGTCGCTGAGCTGCGGGCACCGTGCCCTCGAAGGTCGTGCCTGCCGGCCGTGCGTATCCGTGTGGCCCGTCGCCGCCCGACCCGGCTCCGGAGGCCGGAGCGGGGTCGGGCGGCCGGGTGTGTCAGGACCGCTTCGACTCGGCCCCGCTGTCGGCGCGCTCCGCGGCCTCGTCCTTCTCGCCGGGGATTCCCGCGACGTCCTCGACGTGGAAGAGGCGGGCGATCGGGACGTCGGTGCTGCTGTGGGCGATGATCGAGGCCGCGATGCAGACGGCGATCAGGGTGTACGCCTCCTCGCCCTGCGGGATGCCCGCCTGCAGTACGAGAAGCCCGTAGACGACCGAGGCGAAGCCCTTGGGGCCGAACCAGGCGGCGACGAGCCGCTCCCGGCGGTCGAACCGCGTCCCGAGCAGCGAGACCAGCATGGACGCGGGCCGGATCAGGACGATCGCCAGGAACACCACGACGTAGCCGCCGACGGAGAGATCGCCGAAGAGCTGCGGGGTCAGCAGGGCGCCGAAGACCAGGAGGGCCGCGAACTTGGCGAGTTCCGCGAGCTGCTCGCCGAGCGGTTCGAACGCGGTCTTCGCCTCGGTCGGCGCGACCGCCGTGAGGACCGCTCCCGCCGAGAACGCCGCGAGGTACGGGTTCGCGTGCGTGAGGTGGCACAGCCCGTACAGGATGACGCCGATGGCCAGCAGCAGCAGCGGCTGGAGCTTGGGCTCCACACCGAGCAGCTTGAACCGCAGAAGTCCGACGACGAGCAGCGGCAGGACGATGCCGAAGGCGAGGCCGAGACCGAGCTCGAGGCCGATCAGGCCGAGCGACGACTCGGCGTGCCCCGCGGTGGGGCCGGCGGCGGCGATGAGGATCAGGACGATGGGCAGTGCCAGGCCGTCGTTGATGCCGCTCTCCACGTTCAGCAACTGACGCAGCTTCGAGGGCACTTCCTTGCGGCCGACGATCGCCGAGGCGAACACCGGGTCGGTGGGGGCCAGCACGGCGCCGACGAGGAAGGACGTCGTCCAGTCGAGACCCACCAGGAAGTGCGTGACCAGCGCCACGCCGACCAGGGCGAGCGGCATGCCCAGACCCAACGCGCGCGCCGGGTGCTTCCAGTTGGCGCGCAGCCTGGGGAATGAGACGTGCATTCCATCGGTGAAGAGCACCGCGAACAGGGCGAGGTCCGCCGTGACGGAGACGATGCCGCTGTCGGCCGTGATGTGGATCAGGCCGAAGAAGCCGTCGCTGACGAGCGCGCCGCCCACGAGGAAGAGGAAAGAGGTGGAGAGGATCGTGCGGGCCGCGAGCCCGGACAGGAGTACGGCGATGAGCAGCGCCACTCCGAAGACAGCTACGAGCACCATGACGAGAATCCCCCGATCAGCTAAGACACCTGTCCCATGTTCGCCGACCAGACTTCCCGGCACTCCGCGGCTGACTCTACACGGGCCCCGCACCGTCGAGGGGAGCCCCGGATGCCGCCGTCATCTGGTGGTCCTGCTTGCCGGGACTCGGCAACCGGCGCGGACGAACCTATGACTCTTCCCAGCGTCCTGTCCATCGTGGGCTGTTGCCGCCCGGACGGCCGCCCTGCCCGGGACGCCGTGCGGAGAGTCGGCGTCCGGTGCCCGGAAGGCAGGGGCAGAGCGGGCGGCTCGGCATCAACGGGTCGTGAAGGCTTCCGGAATCATGCAATGCCTCCGGTGTGACCATGTGCCACTCTGGCCCCGCAGACAGGTCGGGCCGCGGCTCGGCGGTGCGGCCGGTGTTCCGTGTCGCGCCCGGTGGTCCATGTCGGGGCCCGGCGCGCGCGCCAAGGTCCGGTCGGGGCGCCCCTTCTGTCGCTTCGCATGCGGCCCCTGCCAGGGGATGCCGACGGAAAGGGACTTGCTCGTGGCCATGCCTCCCCCGTACCCATACCCGTCCGGCCCGGCCGACCCGTTCGGCGCCGGTGGCGCCGTGTCCGTGCCCCCGCCGCCCCCTCTCCCGTTGAGCCGCCTCGCGCTGGCGTCATTCGTGTTGGCGCTGCTGGTCGTTCCCGCGCCGCTGGCGCTCGTCCTCGGTATCGCCGCCCTGGTACGGATGCGCCGGCGGAACCGGCGCGGCCAGGGTTTCGCGACGGCGGGCGTCGCCGTCTCCGGCGTGGTTGTCCTGGTGGCCGGCGCTCTGGCCTCGGGGTCGGTCCATTTCTCCGTATGGGCCGGCAGCACCAACAGCTCGGACGGCGGCCGGACAACCGTCCCGGGCCGGACCATGACCGTTTTCGACCTGACCGTGGGCGACTGCTTCGACCCCGGCTCGGGGCTGCTGCGGCAGGACCGCGAGTCGCTGAGCGACGTCAGCGCAACGCGCAAGCGGTGCGACGAACCCCACGTCGCCGAGGCGTTCGGGTCGTTCCGGCTGCCGGACCGTGACCAGTACCCGGGATTCACGGAGATGTCGGCGACCTCGCGGGAGCGGTGCGCGGGTCTGCTGCTCGACTACGCGATGGACCCTTACGAGTACGGGCGCCTCCAGACGTACTTCTACCAGCCCGACCGGTCCGGGTGGGACCGCGGCGTGCGTTCGGTGTTGTGCTGGGCGGGCCGGCCGCAGGGCAGCCTCACGGCCTCGCTCCGCAACGACGGCTCCGTTCTCGCACCGGATCAGGTCGCCTATCTGACCGCGCAGAAGCCCCGCCATCTCGTACTGCTGGACGCTCCGCGGAAGAGCCCTGCCGAGGACTTGGCCACGGCGCGGGAGTGGGCGGGCCGGATGGCGGGGGCCCAGGAGGCGACCGCATCGCGGTTGCGGGCGGCCGACCTGCCGCCCGAGGCGGGCGCGGTCGCGTCGGAACTCGCCGCTCGGCTGGCCGCGGGCTCCGTGCACTGGGAGCGGGCCTCACGGGCCGAGAGCGCCGAGGCGTTCGGCCGGCACGCTCGTGAGGTGGAGAAGAACGCGGGCAGGGAGCAGGAGGTGCGTATCCGGACCGCACTCGGGCTGCCGTCGCAGCCGGTGCAGGCGGGCCTCCCCGGTGGCGCCAAGGTCTGACCGGGGCCGGGCGGTGGCGCCTCAGCGGCGTCACCGTCCGACGGAGCCGTCGGTCTGCTCGCGGAGGATGTCGGCGTGGCCGGCATGGCGGGCGGTCTCCTCGACCATGTGTACCAGGACCCAACGCATCGACGGTGGCGGTGTCTCACGGAGCGACCGGACTCCCGGTCGGTCCAAGTCCTCGCAGGCGTCGATGATTGCGTTGGGCTCCTCGACCGCGCGCCGGTAGGCGGCGAGCGGACTTTCGACGGTCTCGTCGTCGGCAGGCCGGGCCTCGTCGTCCCGCAGCGGGGCGTCGGTGCCGGCGTACGCGTGGGCGGACCAGTTGAACTCCACGGCGGTCAAGTGTTTGACCAGGCCGAGGATGCTGGTTCCGGACGGCACCCCGGCGGTGCGGGCCGCCGTCTCCGAGAGGCCGGCAGTCTTGGCGGCGACGGATTCCCGCAGATAGTCCAGGAAGGTCAACAGTGTTGTTTTCTCATTGGTGTTGAGACTCGGCGGGCGTAGATCGCCGCGCGGTTCGGTGTGCGGTCCGGTGTGCGTCACACCGCGACCCTACGCACCCACATCGCCCGGGAAGAAGAACCCTTTGTCGCAGGGCTTTCGGCGGACATCGGCAGCGGGCGAGAGGGTTCGTCGCGCCGTCTTGTGCACCAATGACAACGCGAGGGCAGTACCGTTGCATCACAGCAACCACATCCAACCGCGGGCGCGGCCCCGCGATTCGGGAGATCGACATGACGTCTTCGACCAACCCGGCAGGCAGCATCACCGAGGCAACCGCCCTGCTCCAGGCGGAGTTGCCGCAGCTGGAGGAGTACCAGCAGACGCTCGAGAAGGAACTCGCCTCGGTCACCGAGCGACTCGAGTCGGTACGCGGCGCCCTCGCCGCCCTGCAGGCGCTGTCCGCCACGCCCATCCCGGCGCCTCGTGAGGCGGAGAGCGTCGTTGCCACCGTGGTCGACTCGCCCCCGGCGGTCGCGGAGGAGACGGCGTCCGAGACGGTGTCCGAGCCGCTGCCCGCGGAAGAACCCGTGGCGACTCCCGCGCCCGAGGAGCCGGCCGAACAGAAGGCCCAGGAGAAGGCCCAGGAGAAGGCAGAGCAGAAGGCACAGCCCGCGGCGCGCACCAGGAAGGCGGCGGGCAAGCGCCCGGCGAAGACGGCCCCGGCGGCCAAGCAGCCGCAGGCCAAGAAGGCGGGGAAGCAGGCCCAGACGAAGAAGGCGGCCCCGGCCCCGGCCAAGAAGAAGGCTCCGGCGAAGAGCAAGGACACCGCGGCCGCCGCAGTGGCGGACGCCTCCGGGCTGACCGACCAGGTGGTCGCCGTCCTGACCCGCAACGCCGACACACCGCTGCGTGCGCGTGACGTCGCCCAGGCGCTGGGCCGTGACGAATCCACCGGCAGCATCAACACCGTGCGCAGCACTCTCGACCGCCTCGTCGCCACGTCCCGCGCCCACCGTGCCGGCCGTGGGCTGTACCAGGCGCCCCGTAACTGAACCACCGCCGGCCCCGTGCCGGCCCGTACACCTGTCGCCGCACCTTCGGCCGAGTTGTCACTCGGCCGAAGGTGCGGCGACAGGTCGGCGGTGCCCCACCGACAGCACGGGCGCGGGCGGCCGACCGGTCAGGCGGCCCGGGTGAGTTCGGCGCGGCCGAACAGCAGGCCGTACCCGCCGGGCAGTCGCGCCAGGACGCGGTCGACGAGGCGGGGGCCGGCGAGCTGGGTGACGACGTGGAGGACGGCTCCGGTGTCCCAGCGCGCGGTGGCCGGGGTGCCGCCGATGCGGGTGGCGAGGTCCTTGACGAAGCCCCAGCCGGTGAGGGGCTGCGTGGCGGGAATCTGGGAGGTGAAGGCACGGGCGGCCTCGAGCGGGAGGCAGGCAGCCAGGTCGACGCGCTCGTCCCCGGTGATCTGACGCCCGAGTGCGGCCAGCACGGCGCGTACGGTCTCCTCGGCCCGCTCGCGCGTGGGGTAGGCGCCTTCGTAGCGGACTCGTTCCAGCATCTGGTCGAACGTCATGCCCGGCGTCGTCGGGGTCGGTCCCTGCTGGGTGAGCATGGTCGGATGTCTGCCTTTCTCGTCTCTCGTCACGGGTCTTGCTCGTCACGGACGTGGTCGTCACGGACGTGGTCGTATCGCGGGTCTAGCTCGTCGCGGGTCTTGCTCGTCGCGGGTCTTGCTCGTCGCGGATCGTTCCTGTCACGGGTGCCGCACTCGCCGGCGGGCCCGGGGGCCGGGCCGCCGCCGGCCGGGTGCCAGGCCCCCGGCCGGACATCGGTCACCCGCGGACCGGACCGGATCGGTCGTCGTGTGCGGGGCGGCCGAAGAGGAGGTCGTAGCCCGGGGGCAGTTGGAGCAGCATGCGGCGGGTCAGCTCTTCGCCCGCGGCGTCGGCGGTCACGCTCAGCACGGCGCTGACGTCCCACGTCGCGGTCTGTTCGGTGGCACCGTCGATCCATGCCGCGGTGGCACGGACGAACCGCTCGGGTGACAGCGGTTCGGCGGCCTGCAGCGGGTTGAGCAGGATCAGCGCGAAGGTCTCCGGGAGCCGGGCGGCCAGCCCGGCCCGCACGTCGCCCACCAGGTGCGCGCCCAGCAGGGCGAGCACGGTGCGTGCCGCCCGCTCCGCCTCCTGGCGTGTGGTGTACTCACCGCGTTCCTGCACCTGTTCGAGGAACACGTCCCATCGCATCGTCATCGAAGCCCCTTCCTCTCCCGGCCGGAGGGCGGAGGGCGGGACGGGAGGGGGAACCGGTTCCCGTCCTCCGCCACGGCGCGGGCGGGCGCGGTCAGCCGCGGATCTCCTTGCGGCCGGCCTCCCCGCCGATGGTGATCTTGCGGGGCTTGGCACGCTCGGCGATCGGGATCCGGAGTGTCAGGACACCCGACTCGTAGTCGGCCCTGATGTGTTCCGTGTCCAGGGTGTCGGCCAGCATCACCTGGCGGGAGAACACGCCCAGGGGCCGTTCGGACAGTTCCATCTGGACGTCGTCGGCCTTCGTGACCGGCCGGCGCTCGGCCTTGACGGTCAGCATGTTGCGTTCGACGTCGATGTCGATCGCATCGCTCGTGACACCGGGAAGGTCGAGAGCGATCACATATTCGTCGCCCTCCCGGTAGGCGTCCATCGGCATCGCCGAGGGCCTCGACCACGTGCCACTGGTCCCCAGGAGCTGCTGGGTGAGGCGGTCGATCTCGCGGAAGGGGTCGGTGCGCATCAACATCGCGAAAACACCTCCAGTCGGTTCAGGCAGTTACTGCCAATGCGCTGTACCTGACTCCGTTGTAGCATGTCATCCAAACGATGACAACCGGATCGTCATCGAAGGGATGACGGGCAAGGTGTCATCAGGTAGACGACGGCATCGAAGGACGACGCACAGGGAAGGGACTCCCGTGAAAGCAGCCGAGCAGCCCCGCGAGCCCGGGCCTGCCCCCGCCTCGTTCCTCGCCGCGGCGGCGGCGCTGACGGCCATCGACGAGGCCGTGCGCGCCGCCCAGGCCCCGCGGCCCGGACAGGAACCGCCGCCGGAGCAGGCCAGTTCCCGGCAGGCGCTGGCCGCGCTGCTCCTGCTGCGGCAGGTGCGCGACCAGCTGGCCGGGTGGGAGCCGGGCCTCATCGAGGCGGCGCGCGAGGCGGGCGCCAGCTGGGCCGAGCTCGCCCGGCCCCTCGGCGTGGCCAGCCGCCAGGCCGCAGAACGCCGCTATCTGCGGCTGCGCCCCGGCGACGCGGGCACCACCGGCGAACAGCGCGTGCAGGCCACCAGGGACCGCCGCGCCGCCGACCGCACGGTCACCGCCTGGGCCCGCAGCAACGCGTCGGACCTGCGCCAGCTCGCCGGCCAGATCACCACGCTCACGGACCTGCCCACCACCTCCCGCGCACCCCTGGCCGAAGCGCTCGGCGACAACGACCCCGCCGCCCTCCTCCGCCCCCTCATCGACGCCCACTCCCACCTCGAGACGCGTCACCCCGGCCTCGCCGCCCGCGTCGACTCCGTCACCCGCCACACCGACCGGCTGCGCCGGCGCGGCGGCGACCGCCAGCGCCCCACCACGTAACACCGCCCCACACCGGCGGACGTTTACGACACCGGGGCTCGGAGACCCGACCGGGTGTCGACATGCGTGGAGGCAGTCATGGCAGTGTCCGCACAGATCAGCGACGAGCTGTGGAACGAATTCCATGCCGTGGTGAACATGACGTCACGGGAGTTGCAGGAATGGCTGAGCGTGGAAGCCGCCGGTGAGGAGACCGAGGAGGTCCCCGACCGGGCCGGAAAGCCCACCGGCCGGCGCGTCCTGGAGATCCTCGGCAAGCGTCGCACCGACCTCACACCCACCGATGTGGAGGTGATGGAACGAGTCTGCGACATCGTCCGTTCGCAACGGGATCCCTCGCTCGACACGAAGGCCGGGGGGACGGACTGGCGGCACAGTTTGATGGACATCGGCCACGATCCGCTCAAACCGGCGTGAGGCGCCCGGCACCGTGCGTGGCCAGGACCGCTGAAGGGAGGCGAAGCCGATGCGCTTCCTCGATCACCGGCACGCGGGCCGGCAGTTGGCGGCCCGACTCGTCGAGTGGGCCGCGCACCGGGATCTGACCGATCCCCTCGTCCTGGCGCTGCCGCGCGGCGGTGTGCCGGTGGCGGCCGAGGTCGCGCGCGCTCTCGGCGCTCCCCTGGACGTCGTGGTGGTCCGCAAGATCGGCGCGCCCGGCAGCCCGGAGACGGGCATCGGCGCGATCGCGGGAGACGAGCCCCCGCTCTTCGACGACGAGTCCCTTCGGATGCTGAACCTCTCCGCGGAGGACCTGGCCGACGACGTCGCCCGCGAGCGGGCGGAACTGCGCCGCCGGGAAGACGTGTACCGCCACGGCCGCCCCGCTCCGGCGGTGACGGGACGCAGCGTGATCGTCGTCGATGACGGGCTCGCCACCGGGGTCACCGCCCGCGCCGCGCTGCGTCATCTGCGCGCGCAGGGCCCGGCCCATCTGGTGCTGGCCGTGCCCGTGTGCGCCCGTGATGCGGCAGCGGCCGTGCGGGCGGAGGCCGACGACCTGGTGTGCCTGCACCGGCCGGACGCCTTCTGGTCCGTCGGTGAGTGGTACGAGGAGTTCGCCCAGGTCTCCGACGACGAGGTGATCTCGACCCTGCGCCGGCCCGGCCCCTCGCCGGAGGACGGCAACCGCTAGTCAGGCGTGGCCGGTCGGCGAGGCGACCCCGGGGGCAGGGCCGGGTGTCCCCACGGGCAGGAGGTGCGGCCTCTTGGCGGTGCGGCCGTCGCCGGACGAGCGGCCTTGCACACGCCGGCGCAGCCACGGCCCGAGGAAGGCGGCGACCCAGCGCAGTTCGGCGGCGACGGCGTGCCGTCCGGTGGCGGCGGCGGTCCCTGCCGCGGGCAGCGGGCGCGTCCAGGAGAGGTCGCTGCCGGGCAGGTCGAGGGCGTGCGCGACCGCGGCGGCGATCCGCTCATGGCCGAGGGGCCCGGCGTGCAGCCGGTCGGCGCTCCACAGGCGGGGGTCGGTGACGACCGGGTGGTGGCCGGTCTCCGCGACGACGACCCCGTGCCGCCGGGCGGCCCGCCGTACGCGGTCGTTGAGAGCGGTGACGCGGGGGCTGAAGGGGCGGGCGAGCGGGGTGATCCGCGCGAGGTCGGGGAAGGTCAGGGTGGCGACCAGGGCGCCCTGCGCGGTGAGCGCGGCGAACATGGCCTCCAGGTGGCCGGCGACCTCGTCGGCGTCGAACCGCGGCCGCAGCAGGTCGTTGACCCCGGCGACCACGGTGGCCAGGTCGGGGCCCAGGACGAGCGCGGGGCCGAGCTGTTCGGTGCGGACCTGCCCGGCCAGGCGGCCGCGGACGGCCAGGTTGGCGTACCGCAGGCCGGGGTTGTGCGGCGCGAGGTGCTCGGCGAGCCGGTCGGCCCAGCCGCGCAGGCCGGTCGTGTCGTCGCCGTCGCCCATGCCCTCGGTCTGGCTGTCGCCGAGGGCCACGTACCGCAGGAACCGCGGCTCAGTGCCGGTCATGGGCGGGCCGCCTCTCCCGCAGGACCCGGGCCGCGCGTTCGCACCAGTCACGGTTGCCCTCCTCGAAGGCGAGGCCACGCAGACAGGTCAGATAGGGGCCGACGGGCCGGCCGTGGCGCAGGAATGCGTCCTCGGTGCGCTCGCCCCGCATCGTGTGCAGCAGCCGCTCGAACAGCTCGATCTTCGCGCGGGCGAAGGCGGCGCGTTCGGTGAGCTGCGCGATCAGCTTCCCCGTGTCGACGTGGTCGGCGGCCTGGACCATCACCAGCAGGTCCTCGCGGACGCAGGAGGGTCTGGCAGCGGCGGCCGTGAACTGCTCCAGCTCGGCCAGACCGGCGTCGGTGACCTTGAACAGGCGCTTGTTGGGGCGGTTGTCCTGCACCACCTCCCGGCCGGTGACCAGTCCGGCCTTCTCGAGCCGGGCCAGTTCGGCGTAGAGCTGCTGCGGCTGGGCGTGCCAGAAGTTGGCCACCCCCAGGTCGAACGACTTCGCCAACTGGTAGCCGCTCAGCTCCTCGTCGAGCAGCGCCGCCAGCACGGCGTGGCGCAGTGCCATCCCCTCGCCTCCTCGCTGCTTCGGTCCGCCTGGCCCTGTCCACGGGCACACCGAGGATGATACTCATGAATCTTACTAGTCATATCCATGACTATGCAGACGCAGGACCACGAAGGAGATGCCGTGACCGCAGCGGACCGCTTCCGCGCCGCCGTCGACAGCCGCGACCCGGCCGCCCTGGACGACCTGTTCACCGACGACGTCCGCCTCTACAGCCCCGTGAAGTTCACGCCGTTCGAGGGCAAACCGATGGTGCTGGGCCTCTTCGGGGTGCTGCTGCGCACCTTCGAGGACTTCCGTTACGTCGGGCACTGCGCCGGCACGGCCGAGACGAGCGCCGACGGGACCGAGTCACCGTCGGAGGTACTGCTCTTCCGCGCGACCGTGAACGGCCGGCAGATCCACGGCATGGACCTGCTCCAGTTCGACGACGACGGACTGATCAAGGAGTTCACGGTGATGGTCCGGCCCCAGTCCGCCGTGCACGCCCTGGGCGAAGCGGTCCTCGCCGGCCTCGTCGCCGACGGCCTGGTTCCGGACGGGCGCGCGCGCCGCAGGACGGACGGCGTCCCACCGCGGGAGCGACGGACCGCTGACACCGGCGCCGGCCCGCACCGGGCGCCGTGACCGAACCGGTCCCGGGGAAGGGCGCCGTGATCGAACCGATCTCAGGAAAAGTGACGCACGCCCTGGCTGCCCGGGCATTGTTCCTGGTAGCCAGGGCCCTACGCTGAGCGCAACGGAGCGTTCCCATGTCACACAGCGGTCGCCCGGGCATCCGTGCGGCCACCACAGAGACGGAGCGAGATGTTCGGCAAACTACTGGTCGCCAACCGCGGTGAGATCGCGATCCGGGCCTTCCGAGCGGCATTCGAGCTCGGTGTCTCGACGGTGGCCGTGTTCCCGCACGAAGACCGGAACTCGCTGCACAGGGCGAAGGCGGACGAGGCGTACCGGATCGGCGAGCCCGGCCACCCGGTGCGCGCGTACCTCTCCGTGGAAGAGATCGTGAAGGCCGCGCGCCGTGCGGGAGCCGACGCCGTGTACCCCGGCTACGGGTTCCTGTCCGAGAACCCGCAACTGGCCGCCGCGTGCGAGGAGGCCGGCATCACCTTCGTCGGGCCGCCGGCGTCGGTGCTGCACCTGACGGGCAACAAGGCCCGGGCGGTGGCGGCGGCGCGCGAGGCCGGCGTCCCGGTACTGAAGTCGTCGGCTCCCACGGCCGACGTCGACGAACTGGTGCGCACGGCCGACGACATCGGCTTCCCCGTGTTCGTCAAGGCCGTCGCGGGCGGCGGCGGGCGCGGTATGCGGCGCGTCGAGGAGCCCGCCGACCTGCGGGAGGCCGCGGAGGCCGCGATGCGCGAGGCGCGCTCCGCCTTCGGCGACGCGACGGTGTTCCTCGAGCAGGCCGTGATCGACGCCCGGCACATCGAGGTGCAGATCCTGGCCGACGCCGACGGCAACGTAGTACATCTCTACGAGCGGGACTGCTCGGTGCAGCGGCGTCACCAGAAGGTCGTCGAGATCGCCCCGGCGCCCAATCTCGATCCCGCGCTGCGGGAGCGCATCTGCGCCGACGCCGTCGCGTTCGCCCGGCACATCGGCTATGTCAACGCCGGCACGGTGGAGTTCCTCGTCGACGGGCGCGGCAACCACGTCTTCATCGAGATGAACCCGCGCATCCAGGTCGAGCACACGGTCACCGAACAGGTCACCGGACGCGACCTGGTGATCGCGCAGCTGCGCATCGCCTCCGGCATGACGCTGCCCGAACTGAACCTGACGCAGGACAGCATCACGCTGACGGGTGCGGCGCTGCAGTGCCGGATCACCACCGAGGACCCGACCAACGGCTTCCGGCCCGACACCGGGACCATCGCGGCCTACCGCTCCCCCGGCGGCCCCGGCGTACGGCTCGACGGCGGTACGGTGCACACCGGCGCGGCGGTCTCCGCCCACTTCGACTCCCTGCTGGTCAAGCTGACCTGCGAGGGGCACGACCACACGAACGCCGTCCGGCGGGCCCGGCGGGCCATCGCCGAGTTCCGCATCCGGGGCGTGGCGACCAACCTGCCGTTCCTCGGCGCCGTGCTGGACGACCCCGACTTCCAGGCCGGCCGGGTGACCACGTCGTTCATCGACGAGCGGCCGCACCTGCTGCGGACCCGGCCGCCGGCCGACCGCGGCAGCCGCATCCTCGGCCACCTCGCGGAGACGACCGTCAACCGTCCGCACGGGCCGCGTCCTTCGGTCGTGGAACCGGCGGACAAGCTGCCCGCCACCGACCTCACGGCCCCGCCGGCCGACGGTTCCCGGCAGCGGCTGGCCGCCCTCGGGCCCCAGCGGTTCGCCGAGGAGCTGCGGGCCCAGACCGCCGTCGCCGTCACGGACACCACGTTCCGCGACGCCCACCAGTCGCTGCTGGCGACCCGGGTACGCACCCGGGACCTGCTCGCCGTGGCGCCGCATGTGGCCCGTACCGCACCGCAGTTGCTCAGCCTCGAGTGCTGGGGCGGCGCCACCTACGACGTGGCGCTGCGGTTCCTCGCGGAGGACCCGTGGGAGCGGCTCGCCGCGCTGCGCGAGGCCGTGCCCAACGTCTGCACGCAGATGCTGCTGCGGGGCCGCAACACGGTGGGTTACACGCCCTATCCGACGGAGGTGACCGACGCGTTCGTGGCCGAGGCCGCCGCCACCGGCATGGACGTCTTCCGGATCTTCGACGCGCTGAACGACGTCTCGCAGATGCGTCCCGCGATCGATGCCGTACGGGCCACGGGGACCTCGCTGGCCGAGGTCGCGCTCTGCTACACGGCCGACCTGTCGAACCCGGCGGAGCAGCTCTACACGCTGGACTACTACCTGCGGCTGGCCGAGCAGATCGTGGAGGCCGGGGCCCATGTCCTGGCCATCAAGGACATGGCGGGCCTGCTGCGTCCGCACGCCGCGCGCACACTGGTGACGGCGCTCCGGGAGCGGTTCGACCTGCCCGTGCACCTGCACACGCACGACACGGCGGGCGGCCAGCTCGCCACCCTGATCGCGGCGATCGACGCCGGTGTCGACGCGGTGGACGCCGCGGTGGCGTCGATGGCGGGCACGACCAGCCAGCCGTCGCTGTCGGCGCTGGTCGCGGCCACCGACCACACCGAGCGGGAGACCGGTCTGTCCCTGCAGGCCGCGGGCGACCTGGAGCCCTACTGGGAGGCGGTGCGGAAGGTGTACCGGCCGTTCGAGTCGGGGCTCGCCTCGCCGACCGGCCGTGTCTACCACCACGAGATCCCCGGCGGCCAGTTGTCGAACCTGCGGCAGCAGGCCATCGCGCTCGGACTGGGCGACCGGTTCGAACTGGTCGAGGAGTACTACGCGGCGGCGGACCGGATGCTGGGCCGCCTGGTGAAGGTGACGCCGTCGTCGAAGGTCGTGGGCGATCTCGCGCTGCACCTGGTGGGCTCCGGTGTCTCGGCGGACGCCTTCGAGTCGTCGCCGGAGAAGTTCGACGTACCGGACTCGGTCATCGGCTTCCTCCGCGGCGAGCTGGGCGACCCGCCCGGCGGGTGGCCGGAGCCCTTCCGCAGCCGGGCGCTGGAGGCGCGGCCGCCGCAGGCCGAGCCGCCGCGGCTGTCCGAGGACGACCTGCGGGGCCTGCGCGACGAGCGCCGCTCCACCCTCAACCGGTTGCTGTTCCCCGGTCCCGCCAAGTCGTTCGAGTCCCACCGGGAGCACTACGGCGACACCTCTGTGCTGTCGACGAAGGACTTCTTCTACGGGCTCGAGCCGGACAGCGAGCACACCGTCACCCTGGAGCCGGGCGTGACGCTGATCATCGAGCTGGAGGCCATCTCGGAGGCCGACGAGCGCGGGTTCCGCACGGTGCTGACCCGGATGAACGGCCAGATGCGCCCGGTGTCGGTGCGCGACAACTCCGTCGCGACGACGGTGAAGGCGGCGGAGAAGGCGGACCGCGGCAACGACCGTCACGTGGCCGCGCCGTTCGCGGGCGTGGTCACCCTCCAGGTCGCGGAGGGCGCGTCGGTGAGCGCGGGTCAGACCGTGGCCACGATCGAGGCGATGAAGATGGAGGCGTCCATCACGGCGCAGAGCGCCGGCACGGTGCGGCGGGTCGCCATCGGTGAGGTCCAGCAGGTGGAGGCCGGCGACCTGCTGATCGAGATCGCGCCGTGACGCGGCGCGGCGGGGCCCACTGACCGAGGGGCGCGCGGCGTCGTCGCGACGCCGCGCGCCCCTCGGTCGCGCAGGGCCGCGCGCGTCAGCCGCTCTTGGGCTGTGTTGCGCCGTCGCCGCCGCGGCGGCCGTGGTGGTCCTCGCCCGCCCGCAGCCCAGCTCCGACTGCCTGGGGATCGGCCTGGCCCTGATCGCCGCCGTCTGCTGGGGCTGCCACATCCTGCTCAACCGCACGGTGGGCGAGCGCCTGCCCGGCCTGCGGGGGTCGGCCGCCGCCGCGGCCGTCTCCGGTCTGCTCCGCCTGCCCGTCGGCGCCGTCGCGCTGTGGCTGCACCGGCCCACCGCCGGCGCCCTGTTGTGCGCGCCGGCGGCGGGTGTGCTGTCCTCGGCGGTGCCGTTCCTCTCCGACCTGCTCGCGCCGCGCCGGGTGCCGGCGTACTTCTCCGGCATCTTCATGAGCGTCAATCCGGTCCTCGCGGCCCTGATCGGCACGGTCGTGCTCGGCCGGCACCTCGGCCCGGCGTCGTGGCCGACCGTCGCCGTGATCGACACCGCGAAACGCCGTCGCCGTGGGCACCGCCGCCGACCGCTCCCGCGGGACGGGCGCCGCCCGGGGCCGCCGGCGGCGTCGTCGCCGCCTCCACGGGGCGACCGGAAACACGGTGCGCCGACGACGCCGGGAGCGGTACCGTCGGCGCCCATGACACTGCCGCCCCGTATCCGGCCGCCGTTCACCGCGGATGAGCGCACCCTGCTCGTCGGATGGCTGGACCTGCAGCGCGCGATCGTCCACTACAAGTGTGAAGGGCTGTCCGAGGAGGACGCCCACCGTTCCGTTCTGCCGTCGTCGCCGCGGATGACCATGGCCGGTGTGGTCTCCCATCTCCGCTGGGTGGAGCACACCTGGTTCGAGGTGCTCTTCCTGGGCGGCCCGGCAGAAGGACCACGGTTCGTCAAGGAGCCCGAGGACGCGGACATGCGGGTCGACGGTGTTCCGCTCGCGCGACTGCTCGACGAGTACGCGCGGCAGTGCGCCGTCTCGAACGAGATCATCGCCGCGCACTCGCTCGACGAGGCCGGACGGCATCCCGACTACCGTTCCGGCGCCGCGTCGTTGCGCTGGATGCTGATCCACATGATCGAGGAGACGTCCCGGCACGCGGGTCACATGGACACGATGCGGGAACTGCTCGACGGACAGAAGGGCTACTACTGAGCGCCGCTACCCGGTCCCTCGGCGCGATCCCAGGTCCTGGACCCACCAGGGGCCGCCGGGCCCGTGCTTGACGCCGATGCCCACGTCCTCGAAGCGGCAGTCCAGGACGGCGTCGCGGTGGGCGGGGCTGCGCAGCCAGTCGGCGACGACGGCCGAGGGGTCCGTGGGGCCCTTGTGGATGTTCTCCGCCCACCGGCTCCAGGGATAGCCGGCGGCTGTCATCCGGTCTCCGCCGTCGCGGCCGTCCGGACCGGTGTGCCGGTAGTAGCCGCGGGCGGCCATGTCCGCGGCGTGGGCGCGGGCCGCCTTCTCCAGCCGGGGGTCCGCCGACAGCCGGGGACAACCCGCCTTGACACGTTCGGCGTTCACCAGGTCGGCGATCCTCGCCGCGTCGTTCCCGACGGCACGCCCGGCGGTCGGTGGCGGCGAGTCCGCGGTGTCGGCGGGGCCACGGCCGACGACTGCCCTGTCGCCCGGGCCCGTCTGCCGCGGCCCGTCCGGTTCCGGCCACGCCACCGTGACCACGGCGGCCAACAGCGCCGCCGCGCACACCGGCAGCAGGCCGACTCGGGACGGCCGGAGCCGCGTCGGGCAGCGCATGGTCCCTCTCCTTCCGCAGGAAGCGCAGCGGGGCGAGGTTGTCACACCGGACCGTTCCCTCCGGCGCAGCGCGCCCGGCGCTGGGCCCATCGGGCGACCTGCCGGAGATGGTGCGAAGGTGCGGCGGTCACCGTGAGTGACGCTACGGGATGCGGTTTCCGCCGGTCGCTGGTTCGCTGGTCGGGCCCGCTCTTCCGAGTTACCGCAAGGAGCGATGATCATGAGCGTTGCAGGTGAGTCCGGCGGCCGTGCCCGTCAGATGCGCGAGAAGGCGCAGGAGTTGAAGCAGGCCGCGGAGCGCGCCACGGACCCGCAGGAGCGCAAGCGCCTCGAGGACAAGGCCCAGCGGCTGCAGTCGCAGAGCGAGCAGGAGAGCAGCATGGGCGGCGGCGACATCTACCCGTCGAAGTAGCCGGCCCGAAACGCTGCCCGGCCGGTCGGCACTCCCACGGGAGTGGCGACCGGCCGGGCAGCGTCGTGCCGCACCACCGGTCCGGGTCCTGCCCCCACCCCCGTGGTGCGGGGGCAGGACCCGGGGCGGCGCGACCGGTCCGGGAGCCGGGGTCAGTGGAGCTTGGCGACGGCGGTACGTGCGGTCTGCCGGAAGCCCGCCAGCGGAGCGCCGTCGAGGTCGCCCAGCTGGCCCCATTCGACGACGGTCACGGTGCGGCCGTCACGGCCGACCGAGAAGAGCGCGATGTCCGTCGAGCCGACCTCGGGATGGGCGGTGTCGATGCTGTAGACGTGGGCGCCCTCCTCGACGTCGATCACGCCGTGGTGGAGCGTCTCCCCCTCGATGTCCGGGTACTGGGCCTTCAGCCGGTCCAGGCAGGTCTCGACCGAGCGGCGGAGCTGGGCGGCGAGGGCCCTGGCCTTGGTGACGGTGGGCGCGACGGTGGTCGTCTGGCGTGCGGTGGTGTCCAGCTCGGTCCTGAATTCGCGGTGCCGGGTCCTGGCCTGCGGAGCGACGCCCTCCGTACACATGGAGTACTCGGGCAGGCCCGGCCGGACCGGGTCGGCGGTCCACGGAGTCGAGGACGCGGGCAGCTCGGACGCGGAGAGGAACGCCGGGGCGGATGCGGCGGTGGCCGAGGTCGCCGTGAGCGACGCGACGGTCATGGCCACGGCCGCGGTCGTCACGGCGGCGGTGCGGATGTGCTTCATGGCAGGTGTTTCCCCCTGGTCGGTCCGTTGCCGGTGGTTCCCTTGCTGATCGGTCGCCAGCGTGCGCCGCGTACAGGGCAGTTGCAAGGACCGACGGCCGTCGGGAAACGGTGGAACCATTCCACCCCCGTTGACGTGGGCTTTGTCGAGTGGGGTGAAACGCTTCCCGAAACGGGCGGCGGGGAGGAGCGGGAGTGGTGGAAGGGCCGAGGGACACGGCGGGTCAGGCGTTCGCCCGGAAGCTGAGCGAGCTGCGTGAGGCATCGGGACGGACGTACGGCTCGCTGGCGCGTCGTGCGGGTGTCGGCGCGTCGACGCTGCACCGGTACTGCTCGGGGCGGACGCTTCCGATGGAGTTCGCGCCCGTCGAGCGCCTCGCCGGACTCTGCGGGTGCCAGGGCGAGGAACTGGTGGCGCTCCACCGGCTGTGGGTCCTGGCCGACGCCGAGCGGAACGAGCGCCAGGAACGCGGGGCGAGGGCGGCCACGAGGCGCGCGGGCGACGCAGACGCGGAGTCGGAGTCGGAGTCGGAGTCGGACGACTCGGTCGCGGACGGCGTCGCCGGTGGGACGGAGGCCGCTGCGGCCGGGGGCGAGCCGGCGGGCTCCCGGCCGGTGGAGGCGGAGCGGACCGGGCCACCAGCGGCTCCGTTACGGCGCAGCCGTCGCCCGGGGTATGCCGCCGCCCTGGGCGCGGCCGTCGTCGCTCTCGCCCTGCTGCTCGGCTTCGGGGGGTTCACCGGCCCGCGCAACCCCGGCGCGCCCTCGTCCCCGCCCCCGCCTCCGGAGGCGCCGCCCTTCACCTGGGTCACCGACGATCACGTCTGGCAGAACAACTGCGGCCACACCTACCTCGTGCGCCGCGACCCGGCCCGTGTCCCGCCGCCGCCGGCCGCGGCCGACGCCGAGCGGTGGGCCCGGTCGCTCGGTGCGCTGCACGGGGCGGACACCCAGGTCCGTATCACGCTGCAGGGCAACGGGCGGCAGACCGTGGTGCTCGAATCGCTCCACGTACGCGTCACCGCGCGGCGGGCCCCCGAGCGGCTCGCCGCGTACCGCATGGACGACGGGTGCGGCGGGTCGCTGACGCCCCGTCTGTTCGACGTGGATCTGGACGGGCCACGGCCCGTTGCCCGCCCGAAGGCGGGCAACGATGCCGGTGAGCCGATCCCCGCCGTCTCCTTCCCGTACCGGATCTCGGCCGCGGACCCCGAGGTGCTGCTGATCGCGGGCCGTGCCGTCACGTGCGACTGCGACTGGCACCTGGAGCTGCGGTGGTCCAGCGGCGGGAGGACGGGCGCCGTACGGATCGACGACGAGGGCCGGCCGTTCCGTACGAGCGCCCTGGGGGACGGGCCCGTGTACGCGTACGACTACGGTTCGCGCCGCTGGGTCTCGTCCTTGCCCACCGCGCGCAGGCCCTGAGCCGTGTCCTGCCCGGCGCTGCGGGTCTCGTCCTTCGTGGTCCGCGCCGCGTCCTGCGCCGCCGACCTGACCGCCTCCACGGCCTCGTTGGCCGGGCCCCGTATCCCTTCCTGCACTTCCTGGGCGGTCTGCTTCACCGGTTCGAGGAGCTCGCCCGAGTGCTCACGCAGCTGCTCGCCGACACGTTCCTCCGCCTTCGACGACGGCAGGAACGCCGCTGCCAGCATGCCCGCGCCGAAGGCCATGACGCCTGCCGCGAGCGGGCTGCCCTGGGTGCGCTCCCTCATCCGGGCGGGCGCCTGCTGAGCGGTGCTGCCGAGCTGGCCGGCGGTCTCCTTGGCCCTGCCCGCGGTGTCCTTCGCCTTGCCGGCCGCGGTGTCCCTCGCCTTGCCCGCGGTGGCCTTCGCCTTCTCGCTCATCTGGTCGGCGCCCTGTCCCGCGGTGTCCGCGACACTGTGCGCGGTCGAGGACATGCCGCTCCTGGATTCCTTGGCCGAGCCCATCACATGCTCCTTGATGCCCCTGAGTCGGTGTTGCGCCGAATCGGCCTTCCGGCGGGCGATCCTGCGGGGTGCCACCCGGTCCGCCAGGAGGTCCACATTGCGGGCCAGATGGGCCCGGGTGTGTTCCACTTCGCTTCTCAGCTCGTCGGGTTGCGTACCCATCGGGCGTCCTCCTTCAGGGTTTCGACGGTCTGCTCGGGTTTGAGGTTCACATTCCGCATCTGCTTGCGGCCGCGGACGAAGAGCACCGCGCCCACCACGGCCCAGACGGCGGTCACGATCAGCGCCGCCCAGGCCCAGTCCATGACGTTGGCGAGCGCGAAGACGACGGTCAGGCTGCCCAGCAGGAGCACGAAGTGCCCCGCGTAGCCCGCGCCGGCGAGCATGCCGGAGGCCTTGCCCGCCTTCGTCGCCTCCTCCTTCATCTCCGCCTTGGCCAGCTGGATCTCTTCCTGGACGAGTCGTGACACGTCCTTGCTGATCTCGCCGACCAGTTCACCGACCGTCGGTTCGCCGGCGGACGGCTGGACGGACACCGGTTCGACCGGGCTGTCCGGCCGCGTCCGGCGGTCCGTCGCGGGCGGCGCCTTGTCCGTGTAGATCGTGGCCACGGCTCAACTCCCTTGTACCGGCGGGATTCCGTCGTCCCGGCTGCGCGGGTACGCGGGCGGGGTGTGCGGCGTCACCGGCCCGGGCTCGCCGCGAGTGCTGCCGGGGGTGTAGTGCGGCGGCTGCGACTGCCCGTACGTGTCCAGTGGGTCCGGCTGTCCGAATCCGGCGCGGGACGATTCGGAACGGGTGTCGCCGGCGGCCGTGCCAGCCGGTGCGAGGCGCTGCGCCGGGCGGTCGCCGCCGTACGGCTCCGCCCCGGAATCGCTCCGGCCGCCGCCGTCGGAGCCGGCGGCGCTGACACCCTTGCCGGCGCGGGCCACGGCGAAGCCTGCCAGCGCGGCGCCCGCCAGGAAGACGCCGGGCCGGCGCCTGGCGAAGCCCTCGAGGTCGCTGAGCAGCCCTTCGGGCCCCCGGTCCTCGATGCGGGAGGCCACTCGGCCGCCGCCCTCCGCCACCTGGCGCACGGCCTTGGCCGCCGCGGACCCCTCTCGGGCGTTGTCGCTCATCCGCCTCAGGTCGTCGGAGACCCGCTGGAGGTTGGCCGCCAGGGTGTGGGTCTGGGACTGTGCCTGGTCGTGCAGTTGACCGCGCACCTGGCCCGCCAGGTCCCTGGCCTGGGAGCGGGCCTCGCCGGCCACTCCCGCCGCCTGCTGTTTGGCGGTGCCTGCCACGCTCGAGGCGCGCTCCGTGACCACCTCCGTACCCTGCGCCGCCTTCTCCTGCGCTGCGCTCGCTGTTGCCGCGGTCTTGTTCTGGTCCCTGCGGTCGGGGCCGTAGATGTCACTCAAGACTCCTCCTGCGTCAGACGATGCGGATCTTGTCCCCGTGCGGGTACCCCTGGTCCGGCACTGCATTGATGCATATCGGGACGAATAACTGTTTAAGGACGAACGGTAATAAATACTCTCCGTTACCGGTCGGGGTTTGGGAGCGACGGCTCCGGATACCCGCCGCCTTGAGGCAACCATGGGACGTACCGCAGAGAGCCAGCACAACGAACCCACCGAATCCAACGAATTCAACGAAGCCGACGAAAGCGCCGACGACATCGACAACACCCACGACACCGACGGCGGGTCGCAGCGGCAGCGCCGGAGCATCAGATCGGTCGACGTGCTCCGCACCGCCCGGGAGCAGCTCGCGGAGCTGACGGGAATGGCCGCGGAAAGCGTGTCGTCGTTCGCCCGTACACCGGACGGCTGGCAGCTCGTGGTCGAAGTGCTCGAGCTCGCCCGCGTACCGGACACCACAAGTCTGCTCGCCTCCTACGAGGTCGAGGTCGACAGCGACGGCGAACTGACGTCCTACCGGCGAACGCGGCGTTACGAACGCGGACGGGCGGACCGCCCCTCCTCCTGAGTCCGGGCCACTGCGCCCGGCTCACGTACCGGCGCGCCCGAGGAGGCACCGGCGCCCCCGCACACACCGCTCGACGACAGGGCTCGACACAGGGAGGGCATCACAGCAATGACCGTTGTCCCGGCACAGCAAAGCGCGGGCAGCCGCGGCACTTCCGGACTCTACGACGTGCTGGAACTCGTACTCGACCGCGGGCTCGTGATCGACGCGTTCGTCCGTGTCTCACTGGTCGGCATCGAGATCCTGAAGATCGATGTGCGCGTCGTCGTCGCGAGCGTCGACACGTATCTGCGGTTCGCGGAGGCGTGCAACCGCCTCGACCTGGAGGCGGGGAACCGCAAGGACCCGGGGCTGCCCGATCTGGTGGGCGAGATCACCGAGTCGGGGGCCCGCGGCAAATCCAAGGGCGCCCTCGCCGGAGCGGCGCAGAGCATCTCGGACGTCTTCGGCGGCGGCAGCGACGACGACGAGGAGAAGGAGACCAGGCCACGGGCCAGGCGCAGCGGCGGCGCCCGCCGGAAGGAGGAGCAGGAGTGAACACGTACGTCTACGGGATCGCCCGCAACTCCCCCGAGCTGGAACGCGCCTCCAGGACCGGCGGCGTCGGCGATCCGCCGCGGCCGGTGCGGGTGCTCGGCCGGGGCCGGCTCGCCGCTCTGGTCAGCGACGCACCGGAGGATCTGAGGCCCAAGCGCCGGGATCTGCTCGCGCATCAGCACGTCCTGACCGAGGCGGGTGCCGCCGGGACGGTGCTGCCGCTGCGGTTCGGCGGTGTGTCGGCCGACGACGAGACGGTGGCCACGGCGCTCGCCGACCGTGAGGAGCACTATCTGAAGCGGCTCGACGCGGTCGACGGCAAGGCGGAGTACAACGTGAAGGCCGAGCACGACGAGGAGGCGGTGCTGCACCAGGTCCTTGCGGACGACCCCGAGCTGCGGGCCATGGGCGCCGCCCAGCAGGCCGCCGGCGGCGGGAGCCAGGAGGAGAAGCTGCGGCTGGGCGAGCTGATCGTCACGGCGGTGCGCCGGCGCGAGGAGCTCGACCGCGAGCAGGTGCACCGGGCGCTGGCGGACACGGCCGCGGCCTCGTCGCCCGGGCCCGACAGTTCCGGGTGGGTGGCCAATCTGTCGTATCTCGTGGAACGCGAGCGCGCGGAGGAGTTCCTGACGGCCGCGCGGGAATTCCAGCGGGACAACCCGCAGTTGCGGCTGCAGATCAACGGCCCACTGCCCCCGTACAGCTTCGTGGAGTGAGCGATGGGCCTTCTGGGAGAAGTGTTCTGGCTGCCCCTCGCTCCGGTCCGTGGCACCTCCTGGGTGCTGCGGCAGGTGGTCGCGGAAGCGGAGCGGCAGTACTACGACCCCGCTGTCGTCCACCGCGAACTCGCCGAGCTGGTCGAGCGGTTCGAGGCGGGCGAGATGGACGAGACCGAGTTCGACCGGCGAGAGGACGAGCTCCTCGCGCGGCTGACACCGGAGGGCGGCCCACCATGACGACGGCGACCGGCCGGTTTCCCGGCCCGTACGACTCCGGCGGCGGAACCGATCTCGCGGACATCCTCGAAAGGGTCCTCGACAAGGGCATCGTCATCGCCGGTGACATTCGGATCAATCTGCTCGACATCGAGCTGCTCACCATCAAACTGCGCCTGATCGTCGCGTCCGTCGACAAGGCGAAGGAGATGGGGATCGACTGGTGGGAGCACGACCCCGCCCTCTCCTCCGGCGCGCGCAAGCGGGAACTGGAACAGCGGAACACCGAGTTGGAGCGCCGGGTCGCCGAACTCGAGGCCCTCGCGGTCCCCGCCGGACGCGAGCGGCGGGAAGACGCCCATGAGGAAGGAGAGCGGTCATGAGCGGACTGCTGTACGTGTACGCGGTGGCCCGGCCTCCCCTGGAAGCCGTACCGCCCTCCGCGACCGGCGTGGGCGGCGCCCCGCTCCGCACGCTCGGGCACGACGGCCTGCTCGCGGTGGTGAGCGAGGTGCGGTCGGAGGACTTCGAGGAGGCGCCGCTGCGCGACCGCCTGGAGGACCTGGACTGGCTGGCCGCCACCGCCCGTGCGCACGAGTCGGTGGTGCGGGCCGTCGGCGACGTCACGGATGTGGTGCCGCTGCGGCTGGCCACCGTGTGCCGCGGCGAGAGCGGCGTGCGCCGCCTGCTCGGCGACGGGGCCCGCCTCTTCGCGGAGAACCTCGACCGGCTCGGGGGGTGCGTCGAGTGGGGCGTGAAGCTGTACGCGACGGCCGAGCCGGAACCGGCTGCCGAGCCCCGCCGCGCGGCGGAGGTGACGCCGTCGTCGGGCCGCGACTACCTGCGCCGGCGGCTGCGGAGCCGGCAGTCCCGGGAGCGGACCTGGGCCCGTGCGGACGATGTCGCCCGGCGGCTGCACACGGAGCTGGCGGGCCGTGCAGAGGCACAGCGGCTGCACCGGCCGCAGAGCGGGCAGCTGGCCCGGACCGAGGGCGTCAACGTGCTCAACGCCGCGTTCCTGGTGCGCCAGGAGGACAGCGAGGCGTTCGTGGGGCACGTGGAGCGGCTGACGCCGCGGGAGGCGGGCGTCAGCGTGGAGATCACCGGCCCGTGGGTGCCGTACTCGTTCGCCGACCTCTCGGCCGCGGAGAACGAGGCACAGAACGACGCACAGAACGACGCACAGGACGGCGCGCACGACGAGGGGCGGGTCGGCGCATGACGGCGGTCCCCGACGACACCGCACCGCTCGCCCGTCGCGAACTGGCCCTGGTCGACCTGCTGGACCGGCTGCTCGCCGGCGGCGTCGTCATCGCGGGCGACGTGACTCTGCGGATAGCCGACGTGGACCTCGTACGGATCGACCTGTTGGCCCTGATCAGCTCGGTGGGCCCGCGGGTGCCGTCGCCGTGGCCGGAGGAGGACCGATGAGCGGCGCCCAGCGCCGCCGGGTGGAACTCGACCCGGACACCGTGGAACGCGACCTGGCCGCACTGGTGCTGACCGTGGTCGAGCTGCTGCGGCAGCTGATGGAGCGGCAGGCACTGCGCCGGGTGGACACCGGGGAGCTCACGGAGGACCAGGAGGAACGCATCGGCATGACGCTGATGCTCCTCGAGGACCGGATGGACGTACTGCGGGACGAGTTCGGCCTGGAGCCCGGCGACCTGAACATCGACCTCGGCCCGCTGGGCCCGCTGCTGCCGCACGGGGAGTGACCGCCCAGGAGTTGCCGTTTCCGCAATGCAGCTTGCCATGCCGCCCGCCGTCGGCGGAGTATCTCCGGAGAAACGGAGGTACCCCACATGTCCACAGCAGCAGAACAGAACACGACCGGCCGGGACGTTCCTGAGCGCGGTCGTTACGACGTCGTGGTCGTCGGCGGAGGGGCCGCGGGGCTGAGCGGAGCCCTGTCGCTGTCCCGCGCCCGCCGCTCGGTCCTGGTCGTCGACTCCGGCCGGCCGCGCAACGCGCCGGCCGAGCACGTGCACGCGTATCTGGGACAGGAGGGCGTGGCCCCGTCGGAACTTCTGGCGACCGGCCGTGCCCAGGTGAACGCATACGGCGGCGAGTTCGTCCGAGACGCCGTGGAGAGTGCCGAACGCCTGGCGGACGGGGGGTTCCACCTGGTGCTCGGCGGCGGGGCGACGGTCGAGGCGGACCGCCTGTTGGTGACGACCGGCCTGGTGGACGAGCTGCCCCCGGTACCGGGCCTGGCCGAGCGGTGGGGGCACGAGGTGCTGCACTGCCCGTACTGCCACGGGTACGAAGTACGTGACCGGTCCGTCGGGGTGCTGTCCACCGGCCCGCCGGCGGTCCACCAGGCCCTGATGTGGCGGCAGTGGAGCGAGGACGTGACCCTGTTCCTGCACACCGGTCCCGAGCCGGACGAGGACGAGTACGAGCAGCTGGCCGCCCGCGGCGTCGCGGTCGTCGACGGACGGGTGGCGTCCGTGGAGGCGGCCGGCGGCCGGCTCAGCGGGGTGGTCCTCGACAGCGGAAAGGTGATCGCGTGCCAGGCCCTTGTGGTCGCCCCCCGTTTCACCGCCCGCGCCGGCTTCCTCGCGGGGCTGGGGCTGGAGGTCGGCGAACAGGAGATGGGCGGCACGGTGATCGGCACGCGGATCGCCGCCGACCCGACCGGGGCGACCGAGGTGCCGGGCGTCTGGGTGGCCGGGAACGTGGCGGACATGAGCTTGCAGGTGATCGGCGCCGCCGCCGCGGGAGTCCGCGCCGGAGCGGTGATCAACGCCGATCTGACCGCGGAGGAGACCCGCCGTGCGGTCGAGGACCTCAGGCGCCGGCGTGCGGCCGCCCCGGCCCCGTGAAGCCCGCGCGTGAGGCCGACGGCATGAAGCCGGTCGCGTGACCTGTCCGTCGGCGCCGGCGGTCCGCCTGGACTCCTCTACACGAACAGGAACGCCGCGGCGGTGCCGGCGCCGAGACCGGCGCCGGCGGCGGTCTGGGCGGCCGAGTGGTAGCCGAGCGCGACGCGGGACCAGCACACCGCGAGGACGAGACCGTACGCGGCGGTCCACCACGGCGAGTGGACACAGGCCAGCAGGGCCGTGACGGCGGAGGCGACCGCCGAGTCCACGCTGATCTTCCAGACGGTGTTCACCGCGAGGAGGACCACGGTCATCGCCCACAGCGCCGTCATCGCGAGCAGGATGCCGGCCGGGGCGTCACCGAAGACCATCACCAGGAAGCCCACGGCGATGGATCCGAGGATGACGAAGAAGATGGGAGCACGCTGCCGGCGGTCCACCACGTGCCGGTCGCCCCAGGTGCCGCGGCGGCGTTCCCTCTCGATGTACGCGGCGGGCACGATCCCGGCGCACAGCGCGCCCAGCAGTCCCCACGGCAGACCGGTCCAGCTGCCGGCGGCGGCCAGGCCGATGCCGAGCATGCCGAACAGCAGCACGTTGCGGGGCTGGAGGAGGTCGGTGACCGCGCGGGCCACGTCGGTGGTCCGCTGCGCGGTGCTGCGGGGCATGCGGGTCCTTCTCGGGTCGTGGCGGGCGGCCGGCCCTCACGGCCGGCCGCCATGATCGTATCCGCCTGTCCCGGCCCGCCCGGCGGGTGCTCAGGCGGCGAGCACGTCCGCCGCGATCCGAAGGTCGGAGACCAGCCCCCGGTACGCCGCCTCTCGGTCGTCCGCCCGCAGCACCGCCGACGGGTGGAGCGTGCCGATGACGCAGCCGTGGGCGGCGGCCTCCTCGGGCGGCAGCCCGGCGGCGCCGGAGACGTCGGCGCGGCCGAGCTGGTCCCAGGGCGGCAGGGGCAGCAGCAGCCCGCGCTGCTCGGAGACCCGGTAGGAGCCGCCGAGCACGGCCTTGCCGGCGGTGGCGCCCAGCGCCATCACGAGATCGGGGCCGATGGTACGCAGTTCGGCGGCCAGCCACGGCCGGCACGCGGACATCTCCCGCAGGCTGGGCGGCTTGTGGATCCGGCGCTTCCCGCGGGCGGCGGGGGCGAACTTGAAATGTTTGACGGCATTGGTGAAGTAGGCCGAGTCCGCGTCGATGCCCACCTCTTCGAGCGCGTCGTGCAGCAGCCGGCCGGCCGGGCCGACGAAGGGCGCGCCCTGACGGTCCTCCTGGTCACCCGGCTGCTCCCCCACCATCACGATGCGCGCGGAGGAGGGACCGGCGCCGAACACGGTCTGTGTGGCGTTGCGGAACAGGGGGCATCCCTCGCAGCGCTCGGCGGCGCCGCGCAGCGCCGGAAGGCCGCCGCGAGGTGGGAGGAACGGACCCGCGTCGTAGCCCGCCCCCGCTGCCTTCTCACCGCTGACGGTCACCGTCCTCGCCTCCCGTCCGGGCAGGTTGGCCGCTGTGCCCACCGGGTACCCGGGCCGTCCGGCGGTACTCGCAGCGGGAGGCCCACGATGACCAACGCCCTTGAGCTCGACGCGCTGTGGGAGGAGTTCCACGGCGTCGTCAACATGACCTCGCAGGAGCTGAGCGCCTGGCTCCAGGTCCAGGACGCGGGCGAGGACACCGAACCACTGCCGGACCGGGCGGGCTCCCCGACGGGGCGGCACGTCCTGGCGATCCTGCAGAAGCGCCGTACCGACCTCACCGACGACGACGTGCGGGTGATGTACGAGGTGGTGGACACCGTGCAGGCGCGGCTGAAGGAGCAGGGCGCCGCCGCGTCCGTCGAGGACACCGGCACGCGTCACCGGCTGATGACGCTCGGGCACGACCCGCTCAAGGCCGCGTGACCGAACCGTGCGGACAGACGTACGGCGGGCACGAAATCCGGACTGTTGACTCGGGAGATTTCGGGCACCCGGCCGGTATGAACAGTCACAGCGCCGATCCAGACCCCCGGAACACTCCCGGCGTCCGGCCCGGTGGCACGGTGCCACCCGGAGAGACGCCGCCCGGCGAAGGGAGCACCGGTTCCGAGACCGGCCCGCGCGGGGACCAGTCGCGCGGCTGGGCGATGGGCCCGATGATCGTCATCGGCATCGTCGTCGCGGTCTTCGCCGCCTTCTTCCTGGCGTACGCGCTGGTCATGATCCTCTGACCGGTCCGCGTCCCGTACCGCGGCAGCCGCACTCACCCCCTGGAAGGGAGGACTCCATGTCCGACGAAGCAGCCGAGCGCGATCAGGCGCAGGGCGACGAGGTCTATCAGCCGGTCCACTCCGACGTGCAGAACCCTCCGAGCGACGACCTCGACATGGAGAACGTGATCGGCGAGCGCGGACTCGACGACATGATGGTGGAGGGCTACTCCCCGCCGGAGCGCCCGCTCGGCGTGGGCAAGCACGGCACGACCGGTGAGGAGCAGCAGGAGGGCGAAAGCCTCGACCAGCGTCTCGCGCAGGAGCGCCCCGACGTGGAGGAGCCGCGGGGCGACGGCATCGGCGACCTGGAGGGCGGCGCCGGCGAGCCGGTCGACCAGGAAGCCGGAGGTCCCCGCTCCGGGCGCCTCACGCCCGCCGACGACCCGGCCCCGCGGCGGCCGAGCGACGTGGTCGCCCGCGACGTAGGCATCGACGGCGGCGCCGCCGGGGCCGAGGAGGCGGCGATCCATGTGACGGACGACGACGAACTGCCCGACCAGTAGCGCCGCGCCGTCCGGGGTGCTGACGGCCGCTCACGCGGGCGCGCGTCCCCGCCCCGTAGGGGGATGGGACGTCGTGCCCGGGCGGGCATCGGCATTGCCGCAACCCCCGGATTTCGCAAAGACCTTGGTCGACGTCATTTCCGTTGGCATGCTTGAGCCCCGCGCAGGCGGGCATGGAGCCGTCCACGCCCGCCGTGCGCGGTTCGCCCAGCTCAAGGCGGAGGTGTAGAAAGAATTCATGGCCGGACGCTACGGCCGCCCGCGCTCGGTTCTGAGGATGCGAACTGTCGCCGGTCAGGTCTTTCTCCTGCAGGTGGCGATCGTGGTGTTGCTCGTGGCCGCGGCCATGGCGGCACTCGTGTTCCAGTCCCGTGCGGGCAGCGAACGCGAGGCACGCAACCGGTCGGTCGCCGTCGCGGAGACCTTCGCCAACTCCCCGGGGATGGAGCAGGCGCTGGAGAGCCCCGATCCGACCGCGGTGCTCCAGCCCCGGGCGGCGGCGGCCCGCCAGCGTTCCGGCGTCGACTTCATCGTGGTGATGAACACCGAGGGCATCCGTTACACCCATCCGCTGCCGGACCGGATCGGCAAGAAATTCGTCGGCGACCTCAGCAACGCCCGTGCGGGCAAGGTGTTCACCGAGCGCATCACCGGCACCATCGGACCGCTCGTCCAGGCGATCGTCCCGATCACCGGACGCGACGGGACCGTGGTCGGCCTGGTCTCCGCCGGCATCACCATCGAACATGTCAGCGGTGTCGTCGAGGAGCAGTTCCCCCTCCTCTTCGGCGCCGCGGGCGGCGTACTGCTGCTGACCACGGGCGGCACGGCCCTGGTCAGCAGACGGCTGCGGCGTCAGACCCACGGCCTCGGTCCCGCCGAGATGACCCGGATGTACGAACATCACGACGCGGTCCTGCACGCCGTCCGCGAGGGGGTCATCATCGTGAGCGGCGACGGCCGCCTGGTGCTCGCCAACGACGAGGCGCGGCGGCTCCTCGGCCTGCCGCCGGACGTGGAAGGGGTGCCGGTCACCGAGCTGGGGCTCGATCCGGTCGCCACGCGCCTGCTGTCCTCCGGCCGCGTCGTGACCGACGAAGTCTTCCCCGTCGGCCGACGGCTCATCGCCGTCAACCAGCGCTCGACGGACCAGCGCGGCGGACCGCCCGGCAGCGTCGCGACCCTGCGGGACACCACCGAGCTGCAGGCCCTCACCGGCCGTGTCGACGTGGCCAGAGGACGGCTCAGGCTGCTCTACGACGCGGGCACCGAGATCGGCACCACGCTGGACGTGGTCCGTACATGCGAGGAGCTCACCGAGTTCGCCGCGTCGCGGTTCGCCGATTTCGCCACCGTCGACCTGGTGGAGGCGGTGCTGCGCGGCGAGGAGCCCACCGCCACGGGAGCGGACACCGACATGCGGCGCTCCGCCGTCATCGGCTCCGGCGACACGGCGCTCTACCCGCTGGGGCACACGATCCGGTTCGCGCCGGTCACGCCGATGGGCAGGGGGCTCGGGCGCGGCGAGGCAGTCCTGCAGGCGGACCTGGCCGGCCTGTCCGGCTGGCAGGAGCAGGACCCCGAGCGGGCCCGGATGCTGATCGAGCAGGGGATCCACTCGATGATCGCGGTTCCGCTGCGGGCGCGGGGCGTGATCCTGGGCGTGGCCATGTTCTGGCGCGGGGCGGGCCATCCGGAGCCGTTCGAGGACGAGGACCTGTCGCTGGCGGAGGAGCTGGTCGCGCGCGCGGCGGTCAGCGTCGACAACGCACGGCGCTACTCACGCGAGCACACGATGGCGGTCACGCTCCAGCGCAGCCTGCTGCCCCGGGTGCTGCCGGAGCAGAGCGCCCTCGACGTCGCGTACCGCTACCGTCCCGCGCAGGCCGGCCTCGGCGGACTGGGCGGTGTGGGCGGCGACTGGTTCGACATCATTCCGCTGCCCGGCGCACGGGTGGCCCTCGTCGTCGGGGATGTCGTCGGCCACGGACTCCATGCCGCCGCCACCATGGGCCGGCTGCGTACGGCCGTCCACAACTTCTCCAGCCTGGACCTGCCGCCCGACGAGCTGATGTTCCATCTGGACGAGCTGGTGGCCCGCATCGACCAGGACGAGACCGACGACGGCGCCGACGCCGGGGTCACCGGGGCGACCTGCATCTATGCGATCTACGACGCGGTGTCGGGGACCTGCAGCATGGCGCGGGCCGGGCATCTCCAGCCGGTGATCGTCCGTCCGGACGGGACCGCCGAGTTCGCGGACGTGCCGGGCGGGCCGCCGCTGGGGCTGGGCGGTCTGCCGTTCGAGACCCTCGAACTGCGGCTGCCGGAGAACAGCCGGCTGGTGCTCTACACGGACGGGCTGGTGGAGGACCGGGAACGGGAGATCGACGAGGGGCTGGAGCTGCTGCGCGGCACCCTGGCCGAGCACGCCGGGCAGGACCCGGAGGAGGCCTGCGAGACGGTGCTGGCCGCCCTGGTGCCCGAGCGGCCGCGCGACGACATCGCGCTGCTCGTGGGACGCACCCGGGTGCTTGAGTCGGGGCAGGTCGCGGAGTGGGACGTGCCGTCGGATCCGTCGGCGGTGTCCCGGGTGCGGGCGGCGGTGGCCGAGAGGCTGGCCGAGTGGGGGCTGGCGGACGAGGCGTTCACCACCGAGCTCATCCTCAGCGAGCTGGTCACCAACGCGATCCGGTACGCCGCGGGGCCGATCCGGGTGCGGATCATCCGGGAGCGCGCACTGATCTGCGAGGTCTCCGACCACAGCAGCACCTCGCCCCATCTGCGGCAGGCGGCCATCACCGACGAGGGGGGCCGCGGGCTGTTCCTGGTCGCGCAGTTCGCGGACCGCTGGGGGACGCGCTACACGGCGGACGGCAAGGTCATCTGGACGGAGCAGCCCCTGCCGGGGGGGACGGGCGTGTGACGGCTGTGTTGTGAGGGTGGCGGGCATGGGACACGCCCGTCCCGCGGCGCGGGGAAGCGCGGCGGTCAGCCGGCACGGGCCGCGCGGAAGCGGCGGTGGAGTTCGTGCACCTGGTCGGCGAGGTCCGGTACCGGGCCCGTCACCTCCAGACCGGGGACGAGGTCCTGGATCGGCAGGGCCCGCACCGGGGACGGCCCGACCCCCAGGTCGGTGAGCCATCGGCCCAGCTGCACGGACGAGACCGCGTACACGATGCGCCCGAGGCCGACCCAGCCGTGGGCGGCGGCGCACATCGGGCAGTGCTCGCCGGAGGTGAAGACCGTGGCCGCGGCGCGTTCCGGTGCGGTCATGTTCGCCGCGGCCCAGCGGGCGAGGGCGAACTCGGGGTGGCGGGTCGGGTCGGCGAGCGACGTCTCCCGGTTCCGGTCCTCGGCGAGCACGGTGCCGTCTGCCGCGACCAGAACCGAGCCGAACGGCTCGTCACCGGCTTCGACCGCTTCGGCCGCGAGGTCCACGCAGCGTTGGAGACGGGCCAGTTCGACGTCGTTGATCATGTGCTCCCCTTGGTGATCCCGGCCCATGGTAGGGCCTGCGGGCGCTCACCCGGGGACAAGAATCCAGGGGCGCCTACTGACGGGACGGCAAGAAAAGGGGACTCGCCGGCTCAGGCCGGGGAAGTTCAATTGCCGGTCTTGCCGGTGGGGTTACCCGTCCGTAACGTCTCTCTCGCGCAACGGCCCGGGGCGGCGCGAGTGACCGGTTCATTCTCGTCAGCGGCCTCGGAGTCCTTCTGTCACGCCTTTTCTTCGTGATTCCGAGCGTCACTCCTCCGGCGCCGGACAGCACTCTCCCGTTCCTCTTCACGTCACGTTTCCCGTTCCCGCTTTCCCTGCGCCGCGCGCCCTGCACGTGGCGCCGAATCCAGGAGCCCTGATGAATCGTCCGAAGTCCGCGCCGTTCCGAGGCCGAAGAGTCGTCGTCCGCGGGGCCGTCGCCCTCGCCGCGGGGCTGGGGCTGGTCGCCGCCACCTCGGGATCCGCCCATGCGGTGCCGATCCGCCTCGACTACCCGCTGACCGGCACCACCCATCTCGCGGGCACCGGGTCCGACCTGGCGCTGGGGCCCGGCGTGCTGGAGGTGACCGCGGACCTGAGGGCGGGAACACTCTCGGCCAACACCCACCTCCCGCCCGCTCCCGGCTCGTTCAAGATGCTCGGCGCGATTCCCGTGAGCGTCACCACGGAGTTCGTCGAGACGGAGCCGACGGCCGGCACCATCGATCTGAAGACCGGCGCGCTCACGACCACCACGAAACTCACCCTTCAGCTCAAAGACCTGAAGGTCGCCGGAATTCCCACCCCGGTCGGCAGTTCCTGCCGGACGGAGACGCCGGCGGTGCTCAATCTGACGTCCGATCCGGGATTCAACGCACTCAGGGGCGGAACGCTCTCCGGGACGTACACCATCCCGAAGTTCGAGCACTGCCTGCTGGCCACTCCGCTGATCAATCTGATCATTCCGGGAGACGGCAACAAGGTCAGTCTGACGCTCGCGCAGCCGGCCCCGCCGCCCGCCGCCTGATCACGCTCCTGTCCGGGCCCGGGTGCGCGCCCGGGCCCGGCTCAGCCCTTCGTCGCGATGTAGTAGAGGTTGAGCGGGTCGCCGTCGACGGTCCGGATGTCGACTTTCGTGAAACCGGCGTCCCGCAGCATCCGGACGGCTGTCTCCTGGCCCCAGACCGTGCCGAGACCCGCCCCGCCCGTGCTGAGCGAGGTCGTCATGCAGTAGAAGACCGAGAAGCCGAAGAGCGCGGGCCCGAAGGGGTGTCCGATGTTCTTCTCCAGTCTGCTGGACGCGGCCATGTCGACCATCAGGAAGGTGCCGTCCTTCCGCAGCGCCCGGGCGATCGCAGCCAGCGTCTCGCCGGGCCTCGCCAGGTCGTGGATCACGTCGAACGCGGTGATCAGGTCGTACTCGCCGCTGATCTCCGTCGAGTCGCCGACCGTCCACCGCACGTTGTCGAGCCCCAGCCGGGCCGCTTCCGCGCGACCGGCGGCGATGCCCTCCTCGGAACGGTCCAGGCCGTGGAAACGGCCGGCCGGGTACGCCTTCGCGAGCACGACCGGCGCGTGACCCTGCCCGGTGCCCACGTCGAGGGCGTCGATGCCGGCACGGAGCCGTTCGGGAAGACCGGGCGCGAGCGGGATGATCGTGTCCACGAGGGCCCGGTCGTAGACGCGGGCGGTCTCCTCGGCCTGGAGTCGCTGGAACCTCGGATACGCGGAGTACGGCACTCCCCCGCCCTCGCGGAAACAGCGCACGACCTGCTGCTCGACCTCTCCCATCAGCCCGATGTACTGCATCATGCCGGCCAGGTTGTCCGGCCCCGCCGCGGTCGTCAGGGAGGCGGCGTGCGCGGGCGGCAACGTGTAGGTCCCGCCGTGCGGCTCGTACGAGACGATGTCGCCGACGACCATGCCGCCGAGCCATTCGCGTACGTAGCGCTCGTCGAGATCCGCCGCCGTCGCGATGTCCGCGCTGGTCGAGGGCGGCAGTCCGGCCATGGTGTCGAAGAGGCCCGTCTGATGGCCGACGCTCATCAACAGGGCCAGCGCGCTCTTGTTCAGCACGTCGACGACCTCTGCGGCGAACGCCCCCTGGTCGGCGACGTCGGGTTCCGCTTGCCCGGTCACCGCGTGTTCCGGTACCGCCTGTTCCGTGTCAGGACTCGACATGACCGCTCCTTCCACCGGACCGCTGATGGGAACGCGTCAGCAGGGGCTGCTGCCCGCATTCATCACATTACGCCCGAGTCCGCACCGGAGACCTTACGGAGCGGGGACGGCCGCACCCCGGGCGCCCGGCGCGTCAATGGCCTTGCGGGAGCGCTCGGTCAGACGACGGGGAGCAGCAGCTCCGGGCGGTCCCACATGACGGCCGGCGGCCGGGCCTCGACGGTGCCGGTGCGCCGGGCGCCCACGCTCAGGTAGAAGCCCTCGGCGGGCGGATGCGCGACGACGCGGACGGCGTCGAGGCCGGCCGCCCGGGCCCGGCCGGCCAGGTGCTCGATCATCAGGCGGCCGATGCCCAGTCCCTGCGCGTCGTCGGCCACGAACATCAGGTCCAGCTCGGGCGGCGACAGCACGAGGGAGTAGAAACCGAGGACTCTGCCGCTGTCGTCGGCCGCGACGAACACCTCGTGCGCCTCGATGTAGTCCGGACCGACGCGGTATCCGGCGACCATCGGGGCGTACTGGTCCTGGTAGGCGGCGGACCCCCGCACCATCCGGGTGAGCCGCCTGGCGTCCGCCCCGGTCGCGCGACGGATCCCGGGGGCGCCCGGGCGGCCGCCCCGACGCCCGCCGGTGCCGTTCGCTGTCAGGAATGACGTCATACAGCCAGTATGACCCGCCCGGTTCCGGGCTCCGCCCGCCCCGTGCAGGACCCGGGAGCGGGCCGCACCTGCCGTGGGCGCAGGCCGCGCGTGGTCCCGTCCCCTTCACACCGCCGTGTCGAGGAAGTCCGCCACCATCGCGGCGAACTCGTCCGGCGCGGCGATCCGGGTGCCGAGCTGCTGGGCCTTGTCCCGCTTGGAGCCGGCGTTCTCCCCGGCGACCAGGAGGGAGGTGCGCTTGGACACGCTGGAGGAGGACTTGCCGCCGGCCCGCTCGATGAGCTCGTTCATCTGGTTGCGGCTCAGCTTCTCCAGCGCGCCCGTCATCGCGCCGGTCACGACGACGGTCATGCCGTGGAGCGGGCCGGCGTCCGGCGCCGTCTCCGCGGCTGTGCCGGGGTTGTCCTGGCCGTCCTCCGGGGCGGCGGCGTCCTCGGGCGCCGGGGGCCGGTACGTCGCCCCCGGTTCGGTCATGTTGACGCCCGCGGCCGTCAGGCGGTCGATCAGCGGGGCCAGTTCGGCCAGTTCGGCCACGACCGTGCGGGCCTTCTCCACGCCGATGCCGTCGACCTGCTGGAGGGCTTCGGCGTCGGCGGCCCGTATCTGCTCCATCGTGGCGAAGTGCCGGGCGATCCGGCGGGACATGGAGCGGCCGGTGCCGCGTACGCCGAGGGCGCAGAACACCCTGGAGAGCGGGCGGGTCCTGGCGGTGGCGATGGCGGCCAGCAGATTGTCGGTGCTGGTCTCCCCCATCCGGTCCAGTCCGAGGAGCTGCTCGCGGGTGAGGCCGAACAGGTCGGCGAAGTCGCGGACCAGACCGGCGTCGACGAGCTGGACGACCCGGGTGGTGCCGAGTCCTTCGATGTCGAGCTGGTCCCGCCCGGCCGCGTAGGAGACGGAGGCGACGGCGTGGCAGTCACGTCCGCGGACGCAGCGCCAGCGCTGTTCGGAGGTGTCGATGGCGGAGCCGCACTGGGGGCACACCTCGGGGAAGACGACGGGCTGCTCCGCGCCGGTGCGCAGATGGGCCACGGGCGCCTCGATGCGGGGAATGATGTCGCCCGCCTTGTAGACCATCACCCGGTCGCCCGTGCGCAGATCGCGGCGGGTGATGTCGGCCGGGTTGTGAAGCGTCGCGTAGGTGACGGTCGATCCGTCGATCTCGACCGGTTCGAGCACGGCACGGGGGGCGATGATGCCGGTGCGGCCCACGTTCCACTCGACGGCGAGCAGGGTGGTGACCTTCTCCACGGCGGGCAGCTTGTAGGCGACGGCCCACCGGGGCGCACGGGTCCCGAACCCGGCCGCCGCCTGGTCCGCGGCCAGGTCCGCCTTGATCACGATCCCGTCGATGCCGAACGGCAGGTCCGGGCGGGCGGCGGCGATCTCCTCGATACGTGCCTGGATCTCCTCCGCCGTGGTGAGCGTGCGCGGGGCGACCGGGGTGCTGTCGGCTGTGTGCACGCCGAGGCCCGCCACCTGGCGCATCACCTCGCTGTGCGACCACTCGCCGAGCCCGGACGCGAGCTCGCCGCCGGAGCCGGGCAGGGCCAGTGCCCCGTAGCCGAAGAAGGTCATCTCCACCGCGTACTCGCGGTCCCTGGCGCGCAGGCTGCCCGCCGCGCCGTTGCGCGGATTGGCGAAGGGCGCGCCGCCGTGCCCGGTCCGCGCGGCGTTCGCCCGTTCGAACTGCTCGTCGGTCATGAGCACTTCGCCGCGGATCTCGAGCGTCGCGGGCCCGGTCAGCTGCCGGGGCAGGCCGGCGATGGTGCCGATCGCGTGGGACACGTCCTCGCCGGCCGTGCCGTCGCCGCGGGTGACGAGCCGGGTGAGGCGCCCCTGTTCGTACCGCGCGGCGACGGCGAGACCGTCCAGCTTGGGCTCGACGCTCCACACCGTGACGGGCCGGCCCGTGCGGCGCTCCACCGACGCGATCCAGGCGACGAGCTGCTCCGGGGAGAACACGTTGTCCAGCGAGAGCATCGGCACCGTGTGCGGCACGTCTCCGGAGACCGCGCCGCCCGCGACCTTCCCGCTCGGGGAGGCCGGCGACACCTCGTCGGGGTGCTCCTGCTCGTACGCCGCGATGCCGCGCACGAGGCGGTCGTACGCGTCGTCGTCCAGGGGACTCTCGCCCGTCTCGTAGTACGCGCAGGCGGCACGGGTCGCGGTCCCGACCGCCGCCTCGTACGCGGCGGCGTCCGCGACCACGGCGGCGGGAGCGGCAGTAACGGCAGGTGAAGTCGTCATGTCGAACATACTGCCGCCCACCACTGACAACGGCCGTTCGCCCTGGACCGGGGGGCCTGTGGCACATGCCGCAGGCACCACCGGATCGAGTGTTGCCAAACGGCTTACGACCCCTTGCCGGTTGTGCAACAGTCGTATCCGGTCCCTGTCCCAGACCCTGGCCGTGGCCGCGTTTGTATCGGAGTACGACATGCCGTCCCATGTGTTCGCGGACCGAACCGCAGAGCCGCCCGAGCGCGGAACCGTCGATGCGTTGATCTCGCGGACGCGACGTCTGCGCGGAGACGTCGACGCGGTGCGCCCCGACAGCGCGTCCGCGGAGGACGATCCGCGGGACCGCTGGCAGCGTGCCCTGTGCGACCTGGCACTCCATCACCTGGACGACCTGGGCGCCCACTTGGGGCAGCTGAAGGAAGGGCTCCCCCGGCAGGCCGCCGACGAACTCGCCCGTGAGCTCGCCGAGTACGAGGCGCCCGGTACACCCGGCACCGGCTCGCCGCTCAGCCGGGTCGGCAGCGCCGAGTGGAATCTCCTCACCGACGAGGTGAGCTGGTCCGACGAGCTGTACCGGATCCTGGGACGCGACCCCCGCAACGGCCCCATGTCGCTGGACGAGTTGCCGTCGGTCGTGTTCGCCGAGGACCAGCCGCTGCTGACCGCGATGGTGACCGACTGCCTCGTGGACGGCCGGCCCATCGACGGCGAGTTCCGTCTCGTCCTGCCCGACGGGCGGGTGCGCACCGTGCACATGATGGGGGAGCCGGTGCTCGACGCGGACGGCTGCACCGCGTCGATGTGGGCCGTCCTGCGGGACGTCAGCGAACTGCGCCGCAGCCAGCGGGCGGTGCGGGAGACGCGCCACTGGCTGCAGCGGCAGCAGCACATGGAGGAGACGGAACGCCGGCTCACGGCGGAGATGCAGGAGGCCGTACTGCCCCGCCGCAGCGGCTGCCCCGTGCCCGGCACGGCGTCGCTGGACGTCGCGGCGCGCTGCCTCCCCTCCTCGAGCGGCACGCTGGCCGGCGGCGACTGGTACGACACCATGCCCCTGCCGAGCGGGGAGACGCTGCTGAGCGTCGGCGAGCTGACCGGTCACGGCGTGAGCGCCGCGTCCTCCATGGCGATGCTGCTGGGCGCGCTGCGCGGCATGGCGGTGGCCGGCATCCGGCCGGGGCCGCTGATGACGCACCTCAACCAACTGCTGGACACCTCCGCGCAGCCGGCCCTCGGCAGCGCGGTCTGCTGCAGTTACGCCCCTGCCACCAGGACCCTGTCGTGGGCTCAGGCGGGGCACCCCGCCCCCCTGCTGTTCCGCGACGGTACGGGGCAGCCGCTCGCGGCGCCGGAGGGCGTGCTGCTCGGTGCGACCGGCGGGGCGGTGTACGGGCAGGCCGAAGTCGCCCTGCAGCCGGGCGATCTGCTGGTGCTGCACACCGACGGCCTGACCCGCACGAGCGCCGCGTCGAAGTCCGACACGGACCGGCTGACGGCGTTGGCAGCGCGGTTCGCCCGGGTCGAGGACGCCCAGGAATGCGTCCGTGCGATCGTCGAGGAGTTCGGTGAGCGGGAGCGTGAGGGCGACGCCTGCGTGATCGTGGCCAGGGTCGTCGCCTGAAGCAGGTCTCGGCGGCCGGATGCCGGATACCGGTCGCCGGAGCACCGGGGACCATCGGCTAGATCCCGGTGCTCCCCGGCTTCGTGCTCCCCGGCTTCGTCGAGGGGCTGATGCCGGGCATGGCGATCTCGATCTCCTCGCGCAGATCCTCGATCTTCGAGTATCCCGCGTACTGCCCGGTCAGGCGGTACATCTCGCGGAGCCTGTCCCAGGTCCGGTGCGAGGAGGTCTCCCCCATCGACACCAGCGCGAGCCGGGCGTAGCGGTCGGCCTGCTCCGGGTCGTCCGCGATGAAGCAGGCGGAGGCCAGCGAGATGTAGTCGAAGATCTTCGAACGCTGCCGGCCGCCCTCGCGCAACTGCAGGGCCTGCTTGGCGTGTTTCTGCGCGATGCCCGCCGCCGCGGGGTCGTGCTCGGCGAGGGTGCGGTACGCCAGTGCCTGCATGCCGTGGAGGTCGGCCTCGTCGAACATCTGCATCCAACTGGGCGGCGGTACGTCGCCCTTGTCGGAGACGAAGAGTTCCTCGGCCTCACCGAGGGTGCGGCGCATCGCCTGCCCCTTGCCCATGGACGCCTGGGCCCACGCCTCGATGGTGTGCAGCATCGCGCGGGTGCGCGGCAGGGTCTGCTCGCCGGAGCCGGTCCTGGCCAGTTTCATCAGGTCGAGCGCGTCGTCGGGGCGGCCCAGGTGGACCATCTGGCGCGCGGCACGGGACAGGGCCTCACCGGCGCGTGGGCGGTCGCCGCCCTCGCGGGCCGCGTGGGCGGCGATGACGAAGTACTTCTGGGCGGTCGGTTCGAGGCCGACGTCGTGGGACATCCAGCCCGCCAGCACCGCGAGGTTGGCGGCGACGCCCCACAGGCGCCGCTGGAGGTGGTCGGGGTGGTGGTAGGCGAGCATGCCGCCCACCTCGTTGAGCTGGCCCACCACGGCCTTGCGTTGCAGGCCGCCGCCGCGGGCGGCGTCCCAGGCGCGGAACACCTCGACGGAACGCTCCAGCGCCTCGATCTCCTGCGACCCGATGGGGGCGGCCTCGTACCGGTCGTACCCAGCGGGGTCGGCGTGCAGGAGGGCGGAGGAGTGTGCGGCGGCCCGGGGTGCCGGGTCGGTCTTGAGCCAGTCGTGCATGGCGCTGCTGAGTGCTGAGCCCGCGGCAAGTGCCGCGCCGGCGCCCACCAGGCCGCGTCGGTTGAGCATGAGGTCCATTCCCGTGAATTCGGTGAGGACCGCCGCCGTACGGTCGGGCGCCCATGGCAGACCGTCAGGGTTGTCGGTGCCCTGGACGTCCCGCCGCTTACCCACTCGCCCGCTCCGTGCGAACCCGAGGTCCTCGATGGTCACGACACGACCGAGTCGCTCGGTGAACAGAGCCGCCAGTACCTTCGGTACGGGATCGCGCGGGGTCTCCCCCATGTCGATCCAGCGCCGGACCCGCGAGGTGTCGGTCGCCAGCTGCGGATGGCCCATGGCCGCCGCCTGCCGGTTCACGAGTCTTGCGAGCTCGCCCTTGGACCAGCCGGCCAGGCCGAACAGGTCGCACAGGCGGGCGTTGGGTTCTCTGCTCACGTCAAGCCCCCAGGTTCTCGGCTGAGTTGACAGTAACGCGCTGTCATGGGGCGGGCGAGTATTCGCCAGGGTTCGCCAGGGTTCGCCAGATGGTGTGCCACCCGCGCCCCGGTGTCAGGTAGGAAAGCGCCACCTCGCCCCCTCTGCCTGGGGCACATTCCCCAGGGTGTTCCCCTTGGCATATGGGGGCGGGGCAGCGCATGCCACTGTCGGCACACGAAGGGATCTGTATCTCCCATGTACACAGCATCGTCCTCCGTGTCCGCCCCTCCTCGGCTCCAGCAGCGCAGCGCCTTCACGGCCGGCACCGGACCGTATTCCGAGCCCGCCGCCGGCCGTGCCCGCAGGCAGGCCGGGCCCGTCGGCAGGCCCCTCAGCGGGAGGATCGACCTGTCCGGCCCCCAGGGCGCACAGCTGCGCAAGGCCGTCACGTCGGTGCACCGGATCTGTCCGGAGTTCAATCCGGTGCAGGTGCTGCGCCGCAGCGGACGATCCGTGCTGATCATCGGAACGACGGGGCGAACCACGGCGGTCGCCAAGTGCTTACTGGACCAATCGCCGGCCTGGGCCGAGCGGCTGCGGCACGAAATAGCTTCGTACCGCGCCTTCGTGCGCCACCGGCCGCCGGTGCGGGTCCCGCGGCTGATCGCCGCCGACCCGGACAACTGCACCCTGGTGATCGAGCGGATGCCGGGGCGCCCGGCGGCGCTGACCCGCCACCCGGTGGAGGCCCCGCCGCGCGCGGACGTGCGCGCGGTGCTGGGCGCGGTCGCGCGGCTGAACAGATGGCGCCCGCCGGCCGGGATGTTCGACGCGCCGCTGGACTACGGGTCGCGCATCTCGCGCTACCACGAGCTGGGGCTCTTCACCGACCGGGATCTGGGCGATCTGCAGAAGCTGTTGCACGGTCTGGCCCAGGCCGGCGGCAGGCAGGGGATGGGGCAGTTCTGCCACGGGGACGCGCTGCTCTCCAACATCCTTCTGTCGCCGACCGGTCCGGTGCTGGTCGACTGGGAGCACGCGGGCTGGTACCTGCCCGGCTACGACCTGGCGACGCTGTGGGCGGTGCTGGGTGACGCCCCGGCGGCGCGCCGGCAGATCAGTCAGCTCGCACAGCAGCCGGGCACCGCGGCACGGGACGCGTTCCTGGTGAACCTGATGCTGGTGCTGACCCGGGAGATCCGTACCTACGAGACGGCGGTGCAGCGCACCATGCGCGAGGCGCAGCCGGTCCCGGCCGGCCAGGCGCAGCCCGGTCCGTCGGCAGGAGAGGAGCAGCGGCTGCTGCTGCGGCGGCTGCACGACGACTGCGCGATGGCCCGCAGGGCCGTGCGTGCGGCGGTCGGCACCCGCTGACCGGCCCGCCGCGGAGGGGGAAGCGCGCTGCGCGCCCGGTGCCGACGCACCGGGCGCGCAGCGCTGTGTTCCGGACTGCCGCCCGCGGTGGGGGACGGCGGCCATTGGTCCATGCCACTGACGCGCCGCAGGCCCGCGCGCCGTTGCCGCGAAAGTGCGCCGACACGCGGGCTGACGTGCAAACCCCTTGCCGACGAGCATGATTGACGGATCGTTCGCGAGCCGATACCCATGGGGCGTTGTCCCGGCCCGCAGGTCCCATTGCGCATCACTCGTCACTGGAGGCTGCCTTGCAAGGATCGACTCCCCCACGGCCGGCCGGCGCCCGCCGCCGGCGCGCGTTGACGACGGGGGGCGTGGTGGCGTGCGCCGCCCTGCTGCTGCCGCTCGTGTCGGCAGGTCCCTCGGCGACCGCGGAGCGGGCCCCGGCCGGTTCGCTGCAGGGGGCCTTCACCGCCGCGGCCGACGAGTACGGGGTGCCGGAGAGTGTGCTGCTCGGCGTCTCGTATCTGCAGTCCCGGTGGGACGGGCACGGCGGCGCGGCGAGTGTCACCGGCGGCTACGGCCCGATGCATCTGACCGACGCGAGGACGGCGCTGGCCGAGGCACCGCATCATTCGCACGGCGCGGAGGACGCCCGCGGGGACGACGCGCGGCCGGCCCGCTCCGTCGCAGAGACGGCGCCGCCGGAGCCGGGTGAACTGCCGCCCCGGCTGCGTACGCTGGAACGTGCGGCCGAGGTGTCGGGCATCGGCCCGGAGCAGCTGCGGGACAGCGCGGCGGCCAACGTCCGGGGCGGTGCCGCGCTGCTCGCCGAGGCGCAGCGCGAGCTGGGCGGGCCGGCGGGCCAGGACCCGGCGGACTGGTACGGCGCCGTGGCCAGGTACTCCGGTGCGGACGATGTGGCGACCGCCACGGCGTACGCGGACGACGTCTTCGACGTGATCCGCACCGGCCAGTCCCGGACCCCCGACAGCGGTCAGCGGGTGACCCTCGCCCCGCAGCCGGCGGTGGAACCCGAGCGGACGCAGGTGCGGCGACTGGGCCTGCGCACCGCCGACGCGGGCAGGACCGAGTGCCCGCGGACGGTGGCGTGCGAGTGGATCCCGGCTCCGTACGAGGAGTTCGGCGACGGCGACTACGGCAACCACGACCAGGGGAACCGGCCCGCGTCGCAGTCGGTGGACTACATCATCGTCCATGACACGGAGGCCACCTGGGAGACCACCCTGAAGCTGGTGCAGAACCCGAGGTACGTGTCGTGGCAGTACTCGTTGCGCTCGTCGGACGGGCACGTCGCACAGCACGTTCCGCTCGAGGACGTCGCCTGGCACGCCGGCAACTGGTTCGTGAACGCCAAGTCGGTGGGTCTCGAGCACGAGGGCTTCCTGGTGTCTCCGGACGCCTGGTACACCGAGGCGATGTACCGGGCTTCGGCGCGGCTGGTGAGGTACCTGGCCAAGCGGTACGACATCCCGCTGGACCGGCAGCACATCCTGGGCCACGACAACGTGCCGGGCACGACGGCGGCGACGATCCGCGGGATGCACACCGACCCGGGGCCGTACTGGGACTGGGCGCACTACTTCCAGTTGCTGGGCAGGCCGTTCACGCCGCAGGCGGGGCCGGACAGCGCGGTGGTCACCATCCGTCCCGAGTACACGGAACACCAGCCGCTCTACACGGGCTGTCTCAAGGCCGGGGAGGCGTGCGCGCCGCACGGTTCGGGCGCGGTACGGCTGCACACCGGGCCGAGCGAGAGTACTCCGCTCGTCAAGGACATCGGCCTGCGCCCGGGCGGCCAGGACTCGACGGCCGGGGTGAACGACACGGGGGCGCGCGCGTCGACGGGCCAGCAGTACGCGGTGGCGGAGCGCCGGGGCGAGTGGACGGCGATCTGGTACCTGGGTCAGAAGGCCTGGTTCCACAATCCGCGCACGCAGCCGACGGCGGTCGGCGCGCGCGAGGCGGTGCTGACGCCGCGGGACGGTCTCACGGAGGCGCCGGTGTACGGGAGGGCGTACCCGGAGGCGTCGGCGTATCCGGCGGGCATTCCGGTGCAGGCCCAGTCGCCGCTGCCCTACAAGCTGCTCGCCGGGCAGAAGTACGTGGTCGGCGACCGGGTGCCGGGCGAGTATCTGTACGCGACCACGTACGACACTGCGGGCCACCGGGTGGTGCGGGGCCAGGAGATGTACTACGCGATCCAGTTCGGGCACCGGGTGGCCTTCGTGAAGGAGGCCGATGTGCGGGTGCTCCGGTAGACCGCGGGGCGCCACCGGTCCGGGGGGTCGGTGGCGCCCCCAACCAGCCCGATTGTCCGACTAATCGCCGGAATGCGTGGGCCGTATGGGCGAAGGGTAGGGCTGAGCCGTCATGACCGGTCCGCGCCTTGTGCGCGGCTGCTCCCGAAAGGCCCTGGCACAGATGGCACAGCCCTTCGTACTGCCGGACTTCTATGTTCCGTATCCGGCCCGCCTCAACCCGCATGTCGAGGAGGCACGGCGGCACGCCAAGAAGTGGGCGCGCGCGACGGGGATGCTGGAGGGCTCCGGCATCTGGGAGGAGAGCGACCTCGACGCACACGACTACGCCCTGCTGTGCGCGTACACCCACCCCGACTGCGACGCGGAGGTCCTCGGCCTCGTCACCGACTGGTACGTGTGGGTCTTCTTCTTCGACGACCACTTCCTGGAGGTCTTCAAGCGCAGCCAGGACCTGGCGGGCGGCAAGGAGTATCTGGACCGGCTGCCCGCCTTCATGCCGATGGACCTGGCGCAGGGGACCCCGGAGCCGGTCAATCCGGTCGAGGCCGGGCTCGCCGATCTGTGGCGGCGCACGGTGCCGAGCATGTCCCAGGCGTGGCGGGCCCGGTTCGCCGAGGCCACGGAGCATCTACTCAACGAGTCGATGTGGGAGCTCGTCAACATCGACGCCGGCCGGATCGCCAATCCGGTGGAGTACATCGAGATGCGCCGGAAGGTCGGCGGCGCGCCCTGGTCCGCCGGCCTGGTGGAGTACGCGGCGCGGGCCGAGGTGCCGGAATCGGTCGCCGGCTCCCGTCCGCTGCGGGTGCTGCGCGACTCGTTCTCCGACGCGGTGCATCTGCGCAACGACCTCTTCTCGTACCAGCGGGAGGTCGAGGACGAGGGCGAGAACAGCAACGGCGTGCTGGTGCTGGAGCGGTTCCTCGGCTGCTCCACGCAGGAGGCGGCGGAGGTGGTGAACGACCTGCTGACCTCACGGGTCCAGCAGTTCGAGAACACCGCGCTCACCGAGGTCCCCGCACTGTGCCTCCACGAGGGTCTGACCCCGGCGGACTGCGCGGCGATCGCCGCCTACACCAAGGGACTGCAGGACTGGCAGTCCGGCGGCCACGAGTGGCACATGCGCTCCAGCCGTTACATGAACAAGGGTGTGGAGAGCGGGCGTTCACCGTTCGAGGGGGTGCTGGGCACGTCGGCGCTGGACATCCGGACACTGTTCGGCCGTCCCGCCGCGGCACGGCTGCGGACGCTGACCCACCGGCCGCAGCAGGTGGGGCCTTCGTGGTTGCCGGAGTTCGATCCGCCGTTCCCGCTCACGCTCAGCCCTCACCTGGAGCACGCCCGTGCCGCGTCCATCGCCTGGGCGGGCCGGATGGGCCTGCTCGGCGACATCTGGGACGAGACGAAGGTGGCCGGCTTCGACCTCGCGCTGTGCTCCGCGGGACTCGACCCGGACGCCACGCCGGAGGAGCTGGAGCTCAGCGCCGAGTGGCTGACCTGGGGGACGTACGGCGACGACTACTACCCGGTGGTCTTCGGACGGTCCCGCGAGCTCGAGGCCGCCCGGCTCTGCAACGAGCGGCTCAAAGCCTGTATGCCGGTGGAGGAGCCGGCGGCCGGCGCCGCCCTGGCACTCTCTCCCATGGAGCGCGGCCTCGCCGATCTGTGGGCGCGTACCGCGGGGCCGATGTCCCCACAGGCCCGGCGGTCGCTGCGGAGCGCGGTCGACGTGATGCTGGACAGCTGGCTGTGGGAGCTCCACAACCAGGCTCAGCACCGGGTCCCCGATCCGGTCGACTACATCGAGATGCGCCGGCTCACCTTCGGCTCGGACATGACCATGAGTCTGTGCCGACTGCGGCACGAGGGCGAACTGCCGCCGGAGCTGTACGCGAGCGGGCCCGTGAAGGGCCTGGAGAACGCGGCCATAGACTACGCCTGTCTCCTCAACGACTTCTTCTCGTACCAGAAGGAGATCGAGTACGAGGGCGAGGTTCACAACGCGTTGCTGGTGGTGCAGACGTTCTTCGGCTGCGACCGCGGCACGGCCGCCGCGATGACGGACGCCCTGATGCGGTCCCGGCTGGAGCAGTTCCTGCACACCAAGGAGCACGGACTGCCGGTGGTGTGCGAGGAGTTCGGTCTGGACGAGAAGGGGAGGGCGGCTCTCGGCACCTATGTGAGGGAGCTCGAGGACTGGATCGCGGGCATCCTCAACTGGCACCGGAAGGTGCGGCGTTACAAGGAGGAGGACCTGCGGGGCGGCGCGTCGCCGTGGCGGCCGGCCGTGCCGACGGGGCTCGGCACGTCGGCGGCACGGCTGTCACTGGCGGCTCGGCGGTCGGCGGTCAGGGTGTAGGCCCGCCGGGCGCGACGGCCGGTGCGGTACGCCGCGTGGCGGGTCGTCCCGGCCGTTTTGACAGGATGCACAACAAAACTGCCCGGGGCGCGCCCCGGGCAGTGGCTTCGGTCAGTGGTTCGGGTCAGCGGAAGGGGTGGGGGGCTCAGCCCTGCTGGAACAGCTCCGCGGGCAGCGGCTTGAGCAGCGCGTAGAGATCGTCGGTGATGGGCCGGTCCCAGCTGGCGATCGTGACGAGCACATTGTCGCTGCGGTCGAACTGGACGCAGGAGATACGGCTTTCCGAGAGCTTCAGCCGGCGCACGATCAGCAGATTGTCACCCTGCATGACCGGTGTGTCCTCGACGCCGGTGACATGGACCGGCTCCTCGTTCTCCAGCGCGACGAGCAGCTGGCCGACCTCGAAGGGGATCTCGTCCTCCGCCACCTCGCGGGCGGGCGAGCCCTCCGGAAGATTGCCGATGATCATCGCGGGGCCCCGGCCGCCGAACAGGTCGTAGCGCAGGAAGACGCCCTGGCAGGTTCCGTCCGGGGCGGGCAGCAGTCCGGCGCCGAGATTTCCGGGCCAGTCCCCCGGGTCCATGGCCAGGACGTCGAAGTCCGGACCCGCGGGTGTGGCGGCGCTGCGGCGGCGGAGGAAGGACATAACCGCAATGGTACGGGTACGGGCGGACTCGGCCGAGCCGGGGCCGGGGGCCTGTTGAACGCAGCGGCCGCCGCTGTCGTATCCCTGTACGCACGGATGCCCGCGCGTACCACGCCGCGCGGGCGGCGCGTGCGAACGACGACCCGTGAGGAGGAGTGTTTCCCGCCGAGCCCCCCGAGCCCCCGAGTCCCCCGAGCCCCCGACGAATTCCCCGAGCCCCGCCGAATCCCGCCGCGTTTCCGTACCGACGTGAGGATCAGCCCATGAACGACCGCACCACTCCTCCCCTGCAAGCCCTGCCCGACGGCGAGGCGGAACTGCGACTCGTGGTCCGCCTCCACTGGGAGGACGTCGCCGCGCTCGGGCAGGAGGCCGGCCGGCTGGCCGCCCAGATGCAGCGGCCGGTGGGTCTCGACGAGGCCGCGAGCCACCGGCTGCGCAGCCGCTCCGGCGGCCACGCGAAACCGGCGACGGCAACCACGACGACGACCACCACGGCGGCGGCCGCCTCGGCCGGCGGTCAGCATCTGCCGCCCGCGACGTCGGTCTCCTCGCTGACCGCGCGCAGTCCCGCCGACTCCGCCCGGCAGGCCATCGAGAAGATCAACGGCACGGCGGGGCCCGGCCGGGACATGACGCACACGTCCGCCTGAGCAGGCCGGTTCTCCCCCTCCCACCGACGGGAGGGGGCCCGGCGGGCCGGGTGCGTCAGGTGAGGTCGAACTCGCCGTCCCGCGCGTTCAGCACGAAGGCGCGCCACTCCGCCGGAGTGAAGATCAGCGACGGGTTCTCGGGGCGGCCGCCGTTGCGCATCGCGATGAATCCTTCGACGAACGCGATCTGCACGTCCCCGGCGCCCTGAGTGCCCGAACGCCAGTCCGCGCCGCTCAGGTCGAGGTCCGGCCGCGGGTCCGGTTTCTGGTCCGGCTTCTCCCACCCGGAAAACATGTGCGTGGTTGTGGTGGTGGTGCTTTCGGCCACGTCCCTGCTCCTCCCGCGTCGTCTCCCGGGTCAGCGTAGCGACGACGGGCGGTCACGGACAGGGTGCGGCAGGTGACGGTGGCGCATATGACGGTGGCGCGGTGGTCGGGTGACCGGGCGATCAGGTGGTGCGGCGGTCAGGTGGCGGGCGGCTCGGCGCCGACGAGCCACATGGCGAAGAACTGCGCCCCGCCGCCGTAGGCGTGGCCGAGCGCCCTGCGCGCTCCGTCCACCTGGTGCTCGCCCGCCTGCCCGCGCACCTGGAGCGCGGCCTCGGCGAAGCGGATCATGCCGGACGCCCCGATGGGGTTGGCCGACAGCACCCCGCCGGAGGGGTTGACGGGCAGCTCGCCGTCGAGCCCGGTCACGCCGGACTCGGTGAGCTTCCAGCCCTCGCCCTCGGCGGCGAAGCCCAGGTTCTCCAGCCACATCGGCTCGTACCAGGAGAACGGCACATACATCTCCACCGCGTCGATCTCGCGCCGCGGGTCGGTGATGCCGGCCTGCCGGTAGACGTCGGCGGCGCAGTCCTTGCCCGCCTGCGGCGACACGAAGTCCTTGCCCGCGAACATGGTCGGCTCGCTGCGCATCGCCCCGCCGTGCACCCAGGCGGGCCGATGGGGCGAACGGGCGGCGCCGGCCCGGCCGGTGAGGACCATGGCGCACGCCCCGTCGGAGGAGGGACAGGTCTCCGAGTAGCGGATCGGGTCCCAGAGCATCGGCGACGCCTGCACCTGCTCGAGGGTGATGCCGTGCTCGTGGAGGTGGGCGTACGGGTTCTTCAGCGCGTTGCGCCGGTCCTTGTACGCGACGAGGGAGCCGACCGTGTCCGGCGCGCCGGTGCGGCGCATGTAGGCGCGTACGTGCGGGGCGAAGAAGCCGCCCGCGCCGGCGAGCAGCGGCTGCTGGAAGGGGACCGGCAGGGACAGGCCCCACATGGCGTTGGACTCGGACTGTTTCTCGAAGGCCAGGGTGAGCACGGTCCGGTGCACGCGCGCCGCCACCAGGTTCGCGGCGACGAGGGCGGTGGAGCCGCCGACGGAGCCCGCGGTGTGGACGCGGAGCATCGGTTTGCCGACCGCTCCGAGGGCGTCGGCCAGATACAGCTCCGGCATCATCACGCCCTCGAAGAAGTCCGGGGCCTTGCCGAGGACGACGGCGTCGATGTCGGCCCAGGTCAGCTGGGCGTCGTCGAGGGCTCGCAGGGCGGCCTCGCGGACCAGTCCGGCGAGGGAGACGTCCCGGCGGGCGGCGACGTGCCTGGTCTGGCCGATGCCGACGACGGCCACGGGCTCAGCGGGCATGGGCCTCTCCTTCGAGGACGGCGACCAGGTTCTGCTGGAGGCAGGGGCCGGAGGTGGCGTGGGCGAGGGCCCGGTCCGACTCGCCGCGGTGGATGCCGGCCGCGGCCTCGCCGATCCTGATCAGGCCGGCGGCCATCATCGGGTTGGCGGCGAGCGCTCCACCGGACGGGTTGACCCTCACCCTGTCGTCGAGGTCGAGACTGCGGCGCAGGACGAGCTCCTGCGAGGTGAAGGGCGCGTGCAGCTCCGCCGTGTCGACGGGGCGCTCGAAGGCTCCGGCCCGCTCGGCCGCGAGCCGGGTGGAGGGCGATCGGGTGAGGTCGCGTACGCCGAGCGCGTGCGCCTCGATGCGGTGGTCCATGCCGCGGATCCACGCGGGCCGGTCGCACAGCTCGCGCGCCCGGTCGCCGGCGGCCAGGACCACGGCGGCCGCGCCGTCGCCGACGGGCGGGCAGTCGGAGACCCTCAAGGGCCGGACAAGGTGGTCGCCGCGCGGAACCTCTCCCTGGAGCTGAGCGTGCGGGTTGGCCGAGGCGTCGCGGCGGCTGCGGGCCGCGATTGCGGCGAGCTCCGGCTCCCCGGCCTCGCCCGCGTCGATCAGCGCCTGCGCCTGCAGGGCGGCGAGGGCGACCGAGTCGGGCCACAGCGGCGCCGCGTAGTACGGGTCGAGCTGCCGGGTGAGGACGTCGCGGAGCTCACCGGGCGACGACTTGCCGTACGCGTAGACGAGCGCGGTGTCGGCCTGGCCGGTCAGCAGCTTCACCCACGCCTCGTACAACGCCCAGGCGCCGTCCGTCTCGACGTGGGACTCGCTGATCGGGGGCCAGGCGCCGACCCCGTCGAGCGCCATGGTGAAGGAGAACGCCCGGCCGGCGAGGTAGTCGCTGGATCCGGAGCAGGTGAAGCCGATGTCGCCGGTCTTCAGACCGGTCGCGCCGAGCACCTGGTGGAGCACCGGCATCAGCATCTCGACCTCGGACAGGTCGTCCGTGCGGCGCCGGTGGCGGGTCTGGGCGAAGGCGACGACGGCGATGTCCCTGCCGTACGGGGTGCCGCCGGCGCTCCCGTCCGAAGCGTCGTGCCGCGTCACAGCAGCTCCTTGTAGGTCTCGTAGTCGGCGTCCGGTTCGCCGGTGGGCCGGTAGTGGTCGGGGTGCAGGGCCCCCTCCCGCCACACCGGCTCGACGCGCAGGCCCAGGCGCACCCGGTCGTACGGGATGCCGCCGATGCGTCCGTGGAGTGCGAGGCCCGCGCCGTCCAGGGCGATGTGGGCGTAGACGTAGGGCACCTCGATGTCGAGATTCTTCGCCTTGATGTTGACGATGCAGAAGGTGGTGACCGTGCCGCGGGGGCCGACCTCGACCTGTTCGCCGGTGGCGACCCCGCAGGTGGGACAGGCGCCGCGGGGCGGGACGTAGACCTTGCGGCAGGACGGGCAGCGTTCGCCGACGGTCCGGTGCTCGGCGAGCGCGGCGAGATGGGCGCTCTGGGCGCGGCCGGGTGTGTAGGTGTAGTCGAGCCTCGCCGGGGCGACGATGCCGGTCACGGGGGCGGCGGCTTCGGGGAAGGCGCCGCTGTGGGCGCGCGGCGGGGCGGCGGGCCCGCTCCCCCCGTACGGCTCGAAGCAGGCGATGTCCGTGATCGCGCCGGTGCGCTCGGCCGCCCAGCGCACCCGGACCCGCATCCCGGTGCGCACGGCGTCCGGGCCGGGCGCGTCGAGGACGTGGAGGAGGGCGGTGTCCGCGCCGTCGAGCCGTACGAGCACCCAGGCGAACGGGGTGGCCAGCGGCTGCTGCGGGCGCGGGTCGGGGTTCCAGGCCCAGGTGGTGACGGTGCCGGTGGCGTGCACTTCGACGAGGTCGCGGATCTCCTCCGCGGTGGCGGGGTCGTACTCGACGGGCGGTACGAGGACCCGGCCGTCGGTGGTGCGCACGCCGAGTACGGTCCGCTCGCGCAGGCCGGTCAGGAACGCGCTCTGCACGGGGCCGAGGGAGCGGGTGAAGGGGAACTCGACGACCAGCGGGGCACGCAGCACTTCGGTCATGGGCTTCTCCTCAGCCGCGCCGGTAGACGGGGTCGCGCTTCTCGGCGAAGGCGCGGGCGCCTTCCTTCGCGTCGGCGGTGTCGAAGACGGGCCAACCCCGCTCCAGCTCGGCGGCGAGCCCGTCGGTCTCCGTCATGTCCGCCGCCTCGTACACCGACGCCTTGACCGCCTCGACGGCGAGCGGCCCGCAGGCGTTGATCCGCTCCGCGATGTCCAGGGCCGCTGCGAGGGCGGTGCCGTCGGGGACGACCCGTCCGACGAGACCGATGCGTTCGGCCTCCGCGGCGGCGTAGGGGCGGCCGGTGAGCAGCATCTCCAGGGCGTGGGTGCGCGGGATCTGGCGCGGCAGGCGTACGGTCGAGCCGCCGATCGGGAAGAGGCCGCGGCGGACCTCGAACAGCCCGAAGGTGGCGCTCTCGCCCGCGACCCGGATGTCGGTGCCCTGGAGGATCTCCGTGCCGCCGGCGACGCAGTAGCCCTCGACGGCGGCGATCACCGGTTTCCTGGGGCGGTGGTGGCGGAGCATGGCCTTCCAGTGCAGATCGGGGTCGGCCCGCATCCGCTCCCGGTACGCCTCGCCCGCCATGCCGGCACCGGCGAGCGCCTTGAGGTCCATGCCGGCGCAGAAGGAGCCGCTCGCCCCGGTGAGGACGACGGAGCGGACGGTGTCGTCGGCGTCGGCCGCGAGCCAGGCGTCGTAGAGGCCGACGAGCATGGCGAGGGAGAGGGCGTTCCTGGCCTCCGGCCGGTTCAGGGTGAGGATCAGGGTGGCGCCCTGGCGTGTCACGGTGAGGTGTTCGGTGCCCGTGCGGTGGTCGCTGCGATGGTCCATGGGGAACCTCCGTCCCAGACTGGAACAGGTTGCAGCAGCCGGGCGGCCAGTTCAATAGTTTTCTGACAGCCAGTCAGATTTCTTGCTCCGGCGCCCTTCCCAGTTGTGCCGTCCGGCGCTCTAATGACCGCCAGGTTCGCCGGGGTCAGGAGGAGCGGTGGAGTACAACCTTGCCGACCTGTTCGAATCCGTGGTCGATGTGGTGCCCGACCGCGAGGCTCTCGTCTTCATCGACCGCCCCGGCACGGGCGCGGAACGCCGGCTGGACTACGCGGAACTCGACGCGGCCGCCAACCGGATCGCCCACCATCTGCTCGACGCGGGCATCTGCCCCGGCGAGCACCTGGGGCTGCACCTCTACAACGGGATCGAGTATCTGCAGACCGCGCTCGGCTGCCTCAAGGCGCGCATCGTGCCGGTGAACGTCAACTACCGGTACGTGGAGGACGAGCTGGCCTATCTGTACCGGGACGCCGACCTCGCCGCGCTCGTCTTCGACGCGGAGTTCACGGGGCGGGTGGCGGCGGTGCTGCCCCGGACGGAGAGGCTGCGGCACCTGGTGCGCGTCGGGGCGCCTCCCGAAGGTGAGCAGCCGCGCCTCGACGGGGGGCCGCAGCTCGACGTGGTCGACTTCGCCGGCGCCGAGGCGGCCGGTTCACCGGAGCGCGGCTTCGCGCCGCGGTCCGCGGACGACCGGTTCATCATCTACACGGGCGGCACCACGGGCATGCCCAAGGGCGTGGTGTGGCGCCAGGAGGACCTGTTCTTCGCCGGACTCGGCGGCGGCGCGCCGACGGGCGAGCCGGTCTCACGGCCGCAGGAACTGGCCGAGCGGGTCGCCGCGGGCGGCGACGGGATCACCTTCTTCCCCACTCCCCCACTGGTGCACGGGACCTCGACGCTCACGGCGTTCATCGGCTTCAACTTCGGCCAGCGGGTCGTACTGCACCGCAGGTTCGCGCCGCTCGAGGTGCTGCGCACCATCGAGCGGGAGAAGGTCACCAGTGTCTCGCTGGTCGGTGACGCGATGCTGCGGCCACTGATCGACGCGCTGAACGGACCGCTGGCGGAATGCGACCTGTCCAGCCTGTTCAGCGTCTCCAGCTCCGGGGCGATCATGTCCGACTCGGTGCGCGACGAGTTCGCCGCACTGGCCCCGAACGTCCTGCTGCTGAACAACTTCGGCTCCTCCGAGTCCGGCTTCAACGGCACCGCCACGGACGACGGCGGCCCGGCGGCCGGCTTCCGGCTACGGGTCAACTCCCGTACGTCGGTGGTGGATCCGGCCACGTACGAGCCGGTGAAGCCGGGCGGGACGGGCCGGGTCGCGCAGCGCGGGCACGTGCCGCTCGGCTACTACAAGGACCCGGCGAAGTCGGCGGAGACGTTCTTCGAACGCGACGGCGAGCGGTGGGTGCTGCTCGGTGACATGGCCACCGTGGACGAGGACGGCATCGTCACGGTCCTGGGCCGCGGCTCGCAGTGCATCAACACCGGCGGGGAGAAGGTGTACCCCGAGGAGGTCGAGCAGGCGCTCAAGGCCCACCCCGATGTGTACGACGCACTGGTCGCGGGTGTACCGGACCCCCGGTGGGGCCACCAGGTGGCGGCCGTCGTGCAGTTGCGCGAAGGGGTCGCCGTACCGAGCCTGGACGCGATCCGGTCCCACTGCCGCGGCCGGCTGGCGGGCTACAAGATCCCCCGGCAGCTGGTGATCACCGGGGAGATCCGGCGCTCACCGAGCGGCAAGGCGGACTACCGCTGGGCCAGGGCGGTCGCGACCGAGGCGGCGGGCGGGGGCCGGGACCCGGAGGCCGGCGGGGGCGGCAGCATGGAGGGCGGCGGGGGCCCGGACTGAGCCGGGCGTGTCGGTGTGATCAGGCCCCGTCGCCGGACAGGATCCGCTCACCGTTGAAGACGCCGAGCCGTTCCCGGTACAGCTCGAGCGGCACGCCGTTCGGGTCGCGCGCGTGTCCCCGACAACAGAGAAGCCGCCCCGCTCGGTGAGAAATCCAGCCGAGCGGGGCTTCCGGCGTTTCCGGGGGGTTGCCCCCGCACACAGTAAGGAGCAGACCCGCCCCAGGGAGGCTTCCGGACCTTCCCCGGGGCCGGCATCAGGGGCGCGACCTGTGGATCACGCACCGATATCGCTGCTCAGCAGTTGGCGATGGAGCAGGCTGCGGCAGAGCCCGCTGTTGACCTCTTGATCACGCGAGCCGGTCGGGACACGTACGTCCTCAAGCACCGGGAACGAGGTGCGCGCCATCGGGTGCGCCGGGCACCGGGGTGGCGCACCTTCGCGCGCCGGGTCTGGCGCGGGCGGCGCATCGCCGCGCGCCGGTGTCGCATCGGCTGGCGCTTCCTCGCGCACGGCCTCGAGGTCGCGGCGCACGGTGTCTTTGCTGACTCCGATGTGGGCGGCGATGGTGCGGGCGCTTTTACCCTGGTCGGCGAGGTGGCACCCTGCTGGCGCCGGTCGACGCTCGGCGGCGCGCGCCAGCGGTGCCGGCGCGGGCTCGTTGGGGCACAGGTCTTGGCGATCGGTGCGCCAGCCGTGCTCGCGGTGCGCCACTTGGCGCCTCGTGGGCGCTGCGTGTGCCCAGCAGCGTCATCCGGCTGCGGCAGCCGGGCCGGTCGCAATGCAGGGTGTGCGCGGGGCCGACGGCCATCACGCACCTTCTTGATCTCCGAGGAGGAGTTCGACGCGGGGCGTACGAGGAATAGTCAAGACCTGTGGATCGGTGCAGGCGGCTTGATCCTCGTCGCGTCGAGGCCGATGCCAGCTGTCACCCAGTGGGCCGGGGCCGGGCGGCAGGTCAGCCGGACCCTACACAAAACACGCGGTGACCCGTTCTGTCAGCCCGGTTTGCGGGCGGCCTCGTCGACGGCGGCCAGCATGCTCTCGAACTGTCCCGTCAGCATCCTGTCGATCACGGGACCGGTCAGGTTTCCCATCGGGCCACCCCTCGGCACATACCGGTAGTCGAAGGTGATGGCTGTCCCGTCACCGTCGGGGACAAGGGTGACCATGGCCGCGGCCTGCCTCATCGGCACGAGGGCCGATGGCTGGTTCTCGGTGGCGAGCGTACGGCCCTCCTCCCAGGCGGTCACCGTTTCGACCAACGAGCCAACCGGCTTCAGATCAACCTGGCGGCGAGCACCCACACCTTGCGTCTGATCGCCGATGGCCTGAGAGCCCCTGAGCCCACTCCAGATGCCCGCCAAGTTCGGAAAATCTGCGAATACGGCCCATACGGAAGCAGGCGACGCGGCCGCTCGCCGCCGAACTCTGAGGTGACGCTCTGCCATGATGACCGCCTTCAGGTCGCCGGGCCCGTGGCGACTTCATCCTATGCCCAGCAGCGCGCCCCAGCAGGACGGGTGCGGGGCTGCTACCAGCGTGTTTCCAGTGGGGTCCCCACTATCCACTAGCGCGGGTCACCCCGTCGCGTGTCCGCGGCGCGGTGATGGTAGGCGGCGCGGGCCACGCGGGAACCGTCCGTCCGAACCAGCGCCGCCGCAGGCCGGCGCACGCCGTGGCGGGCCGGCGGGTGCGGCCTTGACGGGCCCCCGGGCGGGCTGAATAACTGGTCCCGGCAGCACGACCGAATGATCGGTCGCCCGGTTTCGGGACGGGAGATTTCGCGGATGACGGACCTGCTGGACGCGGCGGAGCGGCTCAGCCGCGAGGAGCTCGAAGCTCTCCAACTGGAGCGGCTGCGGGCGACCTTGCGCCACGCCTACGACCGTGTCGCCTTCTACCGCCAGTCCTTCGACAAGGCGGGGCTGCGCCCGGAGGACTGCCGTTCGCTCGCCGACCTCGCCCGCTTCCCGTTCACCGCCAAGACGGATCTACGGGACAACTACCCCTTCGGGATGTTCGCGGTCGAGCAGTCCCGGGTGCGCCGGATCCACGCCTCCAGCGGTACGACGGGCCGGCCCACCGTCGTCGGCTACACCGAGCGGGACCTGGACACCTGGGCCGACGTCGTCGCCCGCTCCCTGCGCGCCGCCGGTGCGCGACCCGGACACATGGTCCATGTGGCGTACGGCTACGGCCTGTTCACCGGCGGCCTGGGCGCGCACTACGGGGCCGAGCGGCTCGGCTGCACGGTCGTTCCGGCGTCCGGCGGCATGACGGCCCGCCAGGTCCAGTTGATCTGCGACTTCCGGCCCGAGATCATCATGGTCACCCCCTCGTACATGCTCACCCTCCTCGACGAGTTCGAGCGCCAGGGCGTCGATCCGCGGAGCACCTCGCTCAAGGTGGGCGTCTTCGGCGCGGAGCCGTGGACGGAGGCGATGCGCCGCGAGATCGAGGACCGGTTCGCGATCGACGCGGTCGACATATACGGGCTCTCGGAGGTGATGGGTCCGGGTGTGGCGCAGGAGTGCGTGGAGACCAAGGACGGGCTCCACATCTGGGAAGACCATTTCTACCCCGAGGTCGTCGACCCGTTCACGGGCGAGGTGTTGCCGGACGGCGAGGAGGGCGAGCTGGTGTTCACCTCGCTCACCAAGGAGGCCATGCCGGTCATCCGCTACCGGACGAGGGATCTGACGCGGCTGCTGCCCGGCACGGCGCGGGTCTTCCGGCGGATGGAGAAGGTGACGGGCCGCAGCGACGACATGGTGATCCTGCGCGGGGTGAATCTCTTCCCGACCCAGATCGAGGAGATCGTCCTGCGTACGCCGCATGTCGCGCCGCACTTCCAGCTCCGGCTCACCCGCGAGGGCCGCCTCGACGCACTCACCGTGCGCGCGGAGGCGCGTGCGGAGGCGAGCGGCGAGCAGCGGGCGGCCGCCGAGCAGGCGATCGCGGCGGCGGTGAAGGACGGCATCGGGGTGTCGGTCGCCGTGGAGGTGGTCGACCCGGAGACGCTGGAGCGGTCGGTGGGCAAGATCAAGCGGATCGTCGATCTCCGGAAGCCGTAGGCCGGCCCGCCATCAGCCGCGTTCGAAGCAGTGTGATTGGCCGATGACTTCAAAGCCGCGGCGCGCGTACCAGTGTCGCGGCCAGTCCGTCGCGTCGGCGGTCAGGAAGCGGGTGCCGCATCCTCCGTCGGCGGCCAGGCGCAGCGCCGTGGCCAGGACGGCATCGGCGTGACCGCGCCTGAGGTGCGCCTCCGAGGTGATCAGGTCCTCGATCTGGGCCGTGCCGGCCGCCGGGTCCAGATAGAGGTCGGCCCATGCGGCGACCTCGCCCTCCTCCGTACGGGCGCCGATGAAGTGCACGGCCTCGGCCCCTCGGCGGCGGGCCTCGCGCCGGTCGACCAGGTGGCGCACGACCTCGTCGTCGGCGTCCGGGAGGAAGCCCCGCCACCGCCGGGCGAGGGGGACACGGATCGCGTCGAGATCCACCTCCTCCGCGGGGCCGGCGGCCGGCACCGGGCCGGTGTGCAGCATGACCAGACAGATGGAGTGCACGTACCCGGCCCGGATCATCGGCGCCGCGCACGCCGTTCCGAGTTCGTCGTCGAGGACGGAGACCAGTCGGTGCGGCAGGTGCCCCAGGGCCTCGTCCGCGAGGGCGGGCAGCGCCTCGGGGTCGACGGCCGTGTCGACGACGACCTGGTTGTTCGCCCGGGAATGCGCGAAGGCGTCGTCGTATACGGCGAACCCGCCGGGGACGTCGACGACGCGCGCGGCCTGGCGGCGGGCGAAGGCCGCCAGGAAGGCGTTGATCCGCAGGAGTTCTGTGTTCGGCATGGGCGGAGCGTAGGCAGCGATGGGCCGCGGCCGCCTACGAATTACCCCGTCGAACCGGAGGCTGCGGGCGCGCCCTCGTCCACTGCCCGAGTGACTTGGCGGGCGTCATCGACTATGATCTACGGCGGCATCGCGTGTCGGTCACCGGCTGGGTGAGGCATGGAGGTGTCGGGACATGCCTTCGGAGGCATTCCTTGTCAGTCGAGTTGAACCACACGATCGTCCACGCCCGGGACAACCGGGAGTCCGCGGAATTCTTCGCGAGTCTGCTCAACCTTGAGATCACCGCCGAATGGGGCCCGTTCATCGCGGTCGCCCTGAGCAACGGCGTCACACTGGACTTCGCCACGATCCCCCCGGACAAGATCACGCCCCAGCACTACGCCTTCTTGATCTCCGAGGAGGAGTTCGACGCGGCGTACACGCGGATCAGGCAGCGCGGTATCGAGCACTACGCCGATCCCCAGCGCAGGCGGGCCGGCACGGTCAACCACAACGACGGCGGCCGCGGCGTGTACTTCGAGGACCCGGCGGGCCACTACTTCGAGCTCATCACCGTGCCGTACGGCGGCCGGCCCTCGTAACACCTGCGCAGGGCCGCACCCCGCGCGGGGTGCGGCCCTCAACGCTCCTTGTCGCCGAAGCGGTCGCGGAGTTCGCGTTTGAGGATCTTGCCGCTCGCGTTGCGCGGGAGGGTGTCCACGAAGAGGATCCGCTTGGGGGCCTTGAAGTGGGGGAGCTTCTCCCGGGCGTGGGCGAGCAGTTCGGGTTCCGTCACGTCCTCGCGGGTGACGACCACCGCCGTGACGGCCTCGATCCAGCGGTCGTCGGGGAGGCCGATCACGGCGGCCTCGGCGACGGACGGATGGGTGTAGAGGGCGTCCTCGACCTGGCGTGACGCGACCAGTACGCCACCGGAGTTGATGACGTCCTTCACCCGGTCGACGACCGTGAAGCAGCCCTCGTCGTCGCGGACGGCGAGGTCGCCGGAGTGGAACCAGCCGTCGCGGAAGGCCTCTTCGGTCTCCTCCGGCTTGTCCCAGTAGCCCTCGCACAGCTGCGGCGACCGGTAGACGACCTCGCCGGGAGTGCCGTCCGGGAGCTCCTTGCCGTCCTCGTCGACGACCTTCGCCTCGACGAAGAGGACGGGACGGCCGCAGGACTCCATCCGGCCCTCGTGCTCCTCGGGTCGGAGGACCGTGGCGAGGGGGCCGATCTCCGACTGTCCGAAGCAGTTGTAGAAGCCCAGCGCGGGCAGCCGTTCGCGCAGTCGCTCCAGTACGGGCACGGGCATGATCGAGGCCCCGTAGTACGCCTTGCGCAGGCCCCCGAGGTCGCGGGTGGCGAACTCCGGGTGCTGGGAGAGACCGATCCACACGGTGGGCGGGGCGAACAGGCTGTCGGCGCGGCCCGCTTCGACGAGGCCGAAGATCCGGGCCGGGTCGGGCGCGTCGATGATGGTGTTCTCCGCGCCGACCGCGAGGTACGGCAGCAGGAACACATGCATCTGGGCCGAGTGGTACAGCGGCAGCGAGTGGACGGGCCGGTCGCCGGCCGCGAGATCGAGCGCGGTGATGGCGCTGACGTACTCGTGGACGAGCGCACGGTGGGTCATCATCGCGCCCTTGGGCAGGGCGGTGGTGCCCGAGGTGTAGAGCAGCTGGACCAGGTCCTCGGCGTCCGGCTCGCGTTCGGGGGTGAACGGCCGCGGTTCGGCCAGCTCAGCGAGAAGCGAGTCCTCCGTGTCGCGCAGGGCCAGCACCGGCCGGCCGTCGGGCAGCCGCGGCGCGAGGTCCGGGTCGGTGAGGACCAGCGCGCTGCCCGACTGGTCGAGGATGTACGCGAGGTCGTCGCCGGTCAGGTTCTGGTTGACCGGCACGTGCACGAGTCCGGCGCGGGCGCAGGCGAGGAACGCGATCAGGTAGGCGTCGGAGTTGTGGCCGTAGGCGGCGACCCGGTCGCCGTGGCGCAGCCCGTGGCCGGCCAGGACGGCGGCCCCGGTGGTGACGGCGGCGTCGAGTTCGGCGTAGGTCCAGGACCGGTCGGCGTAGCGGACGGCGGTGCGGCCGGGGGTGCGCCGGGCACTGCGGCGTACGAGGGAGTCCACGGTGCTGCTGTGTGCGCCTGTCATGACGCGATCCTGTGCGGCGGTGGCCGCGGGGGTCAAGTCCCCGTGACCGCTTCACCTCGGATACCGAACGGGATGTTGACAGCCGGGGCGCGGGCTGACTGCATATACCAACCAGTATGGAACGCAGCCTTGTTGGGAGGCACGTTGCACCTCCGCACCCGCTTCGGACGGCTCGCACTCGCCGGTGTCGCTCTGGTGACCGCCGCGACCGCCCTGACGCCCCCGGCGGCCGCCCACGGCCCGGGCCGGCACCCTTCCGGCGGCGGCCTGTCCGCCGTGATCCGCTACACCGAGCACGGCATTCCGCACATCGTGGCGAAGGACTACGCGAACCTCGGCTTCGGCACCGGCTGGGCCCAGGCGGCCGACCAGGTGTGCGTGCTGGCCGACGGTTTCGTGACCGTACGCGGCGAGCGTTCGCGCCACTTCGGGCCGGACGCCGCGCCCGACGGTTCGCTCTCCTCGGCGCGGACGAACCTCTCCAGCGACCTCTACTTCCGCGGCGTCCGTGACGCGCGCACGGTCGAGAAGCTGCTCGCCACGCCCGCACCGGCCGGTCCCGGCCGGGAGGTGAAGGAGCTGATGCGCGGCTGGGCGGCCGGCTACAACGCGTGGCTGAAGCAGAACCGCGTCACCGACCCGGCGTGCCGGGGCGCCGGCTGGCTCGGGCCGGTGACGACGCTGGACGTGGCCCGCCGCGGTTTCGCCGTCTCGGTGCTCGGCGGCCAGGGCCGCGGCATCGACGGCATCACGGCGGCGCAGCCGCCCGCCGCGGCGTCCGTCGCCCGGCCCGACGCGGACGCGACGGCGAAGGCGGCGCGCGAGCTGTTCGCGGCGGACAGCGCCGACATGGGGTCCAACGCCGTCGCGTTCAGCGGTGACGTGACCGCGAACGGGCGTGGGCTGCTGCTCGGCAATCCGCACTACCCCTGGCACGGCGGCCGGCGCTTCTGGCAGTCACAGCAGACGATTCCGGGCGAGCTGAACGTCTCCGGAGCCTCACTTCTCGGCACGACGCTGGTCGGCATCGGCTTCAACGACAAGGTGGCCTGGAGCCACACCGTCGCGACCGGTGTCCCGCTCAACCTGCACCAGCTGACCCTCGACGCGGACGATCCGACCGTGTATGTGGTGGACGGCAGGCGCGAGCGGATGAGGGAACGCACCGTCAGCGTCCCGGTGAAGGACGGCCCCCCGGTCACCCGGACGCAGTACTGGACCCGGCACGGCCCGGTCGTCACCTCGCTCGGTGCGTCGCTGCCGCTGCCGTGGTCGTCGACCACCGCGTACGCGCTGAACGATCCCAACGCGGCGAACATGCGCGCCTCCGACACGGCCCTGGCGTTCGGCAAGGCGCGTTCCACGCAGGACATGCTCGAGGGGCTGCGGCGCACCCAGGGGCTGCCGTGGATCAACACGATCGCCGCGGACTCGGCCGGGCACAGCCTCTTCACGCAGTCGCAGGTGCTGCCGCGCATCACCGACGATCTGGCGCAGCGCTGTTCGACCCCGCTGGGCCGGGTGACGTACCCGGCCTCGGGTGTGGCCGTGCTGGACGGTTCGCGCGGCGACTGCGGACTCGGCCGGGACGACGACGCGGTGCAGCCGGGCATCTTCGGGCCGGCGCGGATGCCCGTGCTCGAGGACGCGGCGTACGTGGAGAACTCCAACGACAGCGCCTGGCTGACCAACGCCGACGCACCGCTGACCGGATACGAGCGGGTCTTCGGCACGGTCGGGACGCCGCGTTCGCTGCGGACGCGCGGCGCGATCGAGGACGTCGCGGCGATGGCGGAGCGGGGGCGGCTGACGGTCGGCGACCTGCAGCGGCAGCAGTTCGCGAACCGGGTGCCGGCGGCGGATCTCGCCGTCGCCGACGCGGTGCGCGCGTGCGCGGAGCGGGACGGCCTGGCCGAGGCGTGCGGTGTGCTGGAGCGCTGGGACCGGTCCATGGACACCGGCAGCCGCGGCGCGCTGCTGTTCGACCGGTTCTGGCGGCGCCTGACGGCGACCGTGCCGGCGGCGCAGCTGTGGAAGGTGCCGTTCTCCGCGGCCGACCCGGTCGCCACGCCGAACACGCTGAACACCGGCTCGCCGGCCGTCGCCGAGGCGCTCAGGAGCGCGGTGGCCGAGCTGCGTGCGGCCGGGATCGTGCTGGACGCACCGCTCGGTGAGCACCAGTTCGTCGTACGGAACGGCGAGCGCCACCCGGTGCACGGCGGCACGGAGGCGCTCGGGGTGTGGAACAAGATCGAGGCGGTGTGGAACGCGGACGGCGGCGGCTCGCCCACGGTTCGAGCCACATCCAGGCGGTCGGCTGGGACGGCGGGCGCTGCCCGGTGGCGCGCACCCTGCTGACGTACGCGCAGTCGTCGAACCCGGCCTCACCGCACTACCGGGACCAGACGGCGCTGTACTCGGACGAGCGGTGGGTGACGTCGCGGTTCTGCGAGCGGGACATCATGCGGTCACCGGAGCTGGAGGTGGTGCGGGTGCGCGAGCGGCGGTGACGTCCGCCCGGAGGCGGGGCGCGCGGCGCGGGCGCTCAGGGGCTCAGGGGCTCCTCGCCAGGAAGATGTACGTCGCGAGGATCGCCAGGTGCACCCCGCCCTGGAGCGGCGTGGCCCGCCCCCGGCACGACCGTCAGCGCGGCGACGACGACGGTGAGCGCGAGCAGCACCATGTGGGTCATACGGCCCGGTCGTGGCCCTCCCAGTAGGGCGCGCGCAGTCGTCGCTTGTAGAGCTTGCCGTTGGGGTCGCGCGGCATGGCGGCGACGAACTCCACCGACCTGGGGCGCTTGTAGGCGGCCAGGCGCCGTTCGCAGTGGGCCAGGATCTCGGCGGCGAGGGCGTCGCCGGCCGTGTGGCCGTCTGCCGGTTCCACGACCGCCTTGACCTCTTCGCCCCAGTCGGCGTGCGGGATGCCGAAGGCCGCGGCGTCGGCGACGGCCGGGTGGGTGAGGAGCGCGGCCTCGATCTCGGCCGGGTAGATGTTGACCCCGCCCGAGATGATCATGTCTATTTTGCGGTCGCGGAGGAAGAGGTAGCCGTCCTCGTCGAGGTACCCGAGGTCGCCGACGGTGAAGAAGTCCCCGATGCGGTTGTTCCGGGTCTTGGTCTCGTCCTTGTGGTAGCTGAATCCGCCGGTCGTCATCCTCATGTAGACGGTGCCGAGCTCGCCCGCCGGGAGCCGGTTGCCGTCGTCGTCGAAGACGGCGAGTTCGCTGATGGGCCAGGCCCTGCCGACCGTGCCGGGCTTCTCCAGCCATTCGCCTGCGGTCGCGAAGGCGCCGCCGCCCTCGCTGGCCGCGTAGTACTCCTCCACGCAGCTCCCCCACCAGTCGATCATGGCGCGTTTCACGTGGTCCGGGCACGGGGCCGCACCGTGGATCGCGTGCCGCATCGAGGTCACGTCGTAGCTCTTCTTCACCTCGTCGGGCAGGGCGAGCAGGCGGTGGAACTGGGTGGGGACCATATGGGTGTGCGTGCACCGGTGGGCGTCGATGAGGCGGAGCATCTCCTCGGGCGTCCACTTGTCCATCAGGACGAGCGGGTGGCCGATGTGCAGGGCGGCGGCCGCGAATTGCAGCACGGCGGTGTGGTAGAGCGGCGAGCACACGAGGTGGACGTTGCCGTCGTGGGGCCGGATGCCGAAGATGCCGAGGAAGCCGCCGAGGTGGGTCTCCTCGGGCGGCCTGCCGGACAGGGGCCGGCGGATGCCGCGCGGCCGGCCGGTGGTGCCGGAGGTGTAGTTCATGACCCAGCCGAGCGTGCGCCCTTCGGGCGGGGTCGCCGGCTGCCCGTCGAGGAGTGCGTCGTACGGACGAAAACCGGCCAGGCCACCGGTGCCCGCTCCGACCGCGTACCGGTGGGTGCGGGGCAGCCGTGCCGCGTCGGCCGCGTCGCCCGCCGGGCCGGCGAACCGCTCGTGCGCGATGAGCACCTTGGCGCCGGAGTCGGACACGATCCACGCGATCTCGGAGCCGACGAGGTGGTGGTTGACGGGCACCAGATAGAACCCGGCCTGGGCGGCGGCGAGATAGGCGGTGACCAGTTCGGCGCAGTTGGGCAGGACGGCGGCGAACGACTCCCCGCGTTCGAGGCCCGCGGCCCGCAGCCCGTGGACCAGCCGGTTCGCGGCGCCGTGGAGCTCCGCGGCGGTCCACCGTACGCCCGCCGGGTCGGTCAGCACGGTACGGCCGGGGTCGGCGGCGGCCTGGGACCAGAAGCCGTTCGGGGGTGCGGGGGCAGCGGTCATGACGCGCTCCTTCCGGCGATGCGGTCGATGCGGTCCACGGCGCGTTCGAAACCGCGGGTCAGGTCGTCGAACACCTCGCGCACGCCGCGCTCCGCGTTCATCCGGCCGACGATCTGGCCGACCGGGGTGCCGAGCAGCGGGCCGACCTCGTACCGCTGGATGCGGGAGACGGCCTCCGCCACGAGAAGTCCCTGCAGCGGCATGGGCAGGGTGCCGGGGCCCGCCGGGTCGTCCCAGGCGTCGGTCCACGCGGTGCGGAGCTGGCGGGCGGGCTTGCCGGTGAGGGCGCGGGAGCGGACGGTGTCGCCGGAGCCCGCGGCGAGCAGCTTCCGGGTGAGGGCGCGGGAGCCGAGGGACGCCTCCGTGGTGGTGAGCCACAGGGAGCCGAGCCAGACGCCCTGGGCGCCGAGGGCGAGGCCGGCCGCGATCTGTTCGCCGCTGCCGATGCCTCCGGCGGCGAGCACCGGTACGGGGGCTACCGCGTCGACGACTTCCGGCGTGAGCACCATGGACGCGATCTCGCCGGTGTGTCCGCCGGCCTCGTATCCCTGGGCGACGACGACGTCGATGCCGGCCTCCGCGTGGCGGCGGGCGTGCTTGGCGCTGCCGGCGAGGGCCGCGACCAGGACGCCGCGGTCGTGGGCGCGGGCGACGACGTCCGGCGGCGGGGAGCCGAGGGCGCTTGCGAGGAGTGCGAACGGGTAGTCGAAGGCGACGTCGAGCTGGTTGCGGGCGACCTGTTCCATCCAGCCGGTGATGCGCCATCCGGAGGCCTCGCCCTCGGCGAGTTCGGGGACGCCGTGGGCGGCGAGGGTGTCGGTCACGAACGTGCGGTGTTCCTCGGGGATCATCGCCTCGACGTCCGCCTCGGTGACGCCCTCGACCTTCTTGGCGGGCATGACGACGTCGAGTCCGTAGGGTCTGCCGTCGGTGTGGTCCTGCATCCAGTCGAGGTCGCGTCTCAGGTCGTCGGACGCGGTGTAGCGGACGGCACCGAGTACGCCGAGACCGCCGGCGCGACTGATGGCCGCGGCCACCGCGGGGAACGGTGTGAAGCCGAAGATGGCGTGCTCGATGCCCAGTTGTCTGCTCAGCTCCGTCTCCATGGGCGGCAGGATGCCGCAGGGCGCGGGACGAGGGAAGACATTTTCTGATGCTGTGTCAGATTGTTTGGAGTGGTTGACAGACCACCGGGTCCGCAAGAAAGTTTCACGTGTCGCGGAAGATCCGAAAGATACTTTCACAGACGCGCAGAGAGGGTTCCGTATGACCGACGGCTCGGCGGACAGAGGGATCAGCAGACGGAGGCTGGGCGGCGGGATGCTGGCGATGGGCGGAGCGGTCGCCCTCGCACCGGTCTCCTTCGCGGCGGCCGCCGGGATGCCGGACGGCACCGGCGGCTCGGGAGCGGGTACGGGCGGCGGCGCCGCACACCGGCCGACGCTGCGGCGCGGCAGCCCGGGGCGGGCGGGGCTGCTGACCGCGCACCTCGACCAACTGGTCGTGGACGCCGAGAGGTTCCTCGCCCCCTCCCCCAAGCACCCCTGGTACGCGGGTGCGGTGCTGCTCGCCGGGCGGGGCGGGACGGTCGCGCTGCACCGGGCGATCGGCAAGGCGCTGCGCTACTCCGCGTACGACGAGAAGACCGACATCGCCGTGGAGCTGCCGGCGGAGGAACAGATCGCCATGGCCGAGGACACGGTCTTCGACCTGGCCTCGGTCTCCAAGCTGTTCACGTCGATCCTCGCGGTGCAGCAGATCGAGCGGGGCGCGCTCGCGCTGGAGGCACCGGTCGCCTCCGTTCTGCCGGAGTTCGGACGGGCCGGGAAGCAGGACGTCACGGTGCGTCAGCTGCTGACGCACACCTCGGGCTTCCGCGCCTGGATCCCGCTCTTCCGGGAGCCGACCCATCAGGCCCGGCTGGAGCGGCTGTGGAACGAGACCCTGGCCGGCCCGCCGGGCGCCGCGTACCGCTATTCCGACCTGAATCTGATCTCCCTGCAACTCGCCCTGGAGAAGATCACCGGTCGCTCACTGGATCAACTGGTCCACGACGAGATCACCGCTCCGCTCGGGATGCACCGCACGCGGTTCAATCCGCCGGCCTCGTGGAAGCCGAAGATCGCGGCCACCGAGGACGCCCGGCTCCCCTGGTCCGGTCTCGACCGCGGGTTGGTGTGGGGCGAGGTCCACGACGAGAACGCGTACAGCTTCGGCGGCGTGGCCGGCCACGCCGGGGTCTTCTCCTGCGCCTGGGACCTCGCGATCCTCGCCCGTACGCTCCTCAACGGCGGTGCCTACGGCGGCTCCCGCATCCTGGCCCCGGCCTCCGTCGACCTGATGTTCACCGACTTCAACACCGACTTCCCCGGCGACGAGCACGGCCTCGGCTTCGAGCTGTACCAGCACTGGTACATGGGCGCGATGGCCACGCCGCGGACCGCCGGCCACACCGGATTCACCGGCACCAGCATGGTGCTCGACCCGACCACCGACTCGTTCCTGATCGTGCTGGGCAACTCCGTCCACCCGGTGCGCAGTTGGCGCTCCGGCAGCGCTCCTCGGGTGGCGGCCGCGAACAACATGGCGAGGGCCGTCGCGGTCCGCCCCGACCACGGCCGCACCGCCTGGTTCTCCGGCATGGCGGGCTCCACCGAGGCGACCCTCACGCTGCCCGCGCTCACCCTCGCCTCCGGCGCGCCGCGGCTGCGCTGCTCCCTGTGGTGGGACACCGAGCCCGGGTCCGACGCGCTGTTCCTCGAGGCGACGCGGGACGCGCAGGACGACGGGGCCGCCTGGCAGCCGGTCCCCTTCACGACGACACAGGACACCGAACCCGAGCAGACCCACCCGGCCGGCTCGGCCACCGGCTGGTCCGGCCGCGTCTGGCACCGCCTCACCGCGGACCTGACCGGCTGGCGCGGCGCACCGGTACGGCTGCGCTGGCGGTACGCGACCGACCGGCTCTATGTGGGCCGCGGGGTCTACGTCGACGCGATCCGCGTCGAGGACGGCCACGGCCGGCCGGCCTTCGACGAGTCGGTGCCCGCGGACGCCGCCCGGATCGAGGCGCTGGGCTGGAGCGCGTCCAGGGACTGACGCACCGTCACAGCACCGGGCGGGCCGGCGCGGGCGTCACCGAACCGGGCCCGGCGCGGGCGTCACCGCACGCGCCCCCGCCCCGCACCCGCGCCCGTACATCACCGCCCCAGCGCCGCCATCGCGGCGTTGTGGCCGGGCACCCCGCTCACCCCGCCGCCGCGCACCGCGCCCGCCCCGCACAGCAGCACATTGGCGTGCGCGGTCTCCACGCCCCAGCGGCCGCCGCCGGCCTCGGTGGCGTACGGCCAGGACAGGTCGCGGTGGAAGATGTGGCCGCCGGGCAGCCGCAGTTCGCGCTCCAGGTCGAGCGGCGTCCTGGCCTCGATGCACGGGTCGCCGTTCGCGTCGAGCGCGAGGCAGTCGGCGATCGGCTCCCCCAGGTACGCGTCGAGTTCGGCGAGCGTCGCCGTGAGCAGTTCGGCGCGCGCCCGGTCGTTGTCGGCGGCGAAGAGCCGGGCCGGGGTGTGCAGTCCGAAGAGCGTCAGCGTGTGGCAGCCCTGGGCGGCGAGTTCCGGCGACAGGATGGAGGGGTCGGTCAGCGAGTGGCAGTAGATCTCGGACGGCGGGGCGCTCGGCAGCCGGCCGGCGGCGGCCTCCCGGTAGGCGGTGGCCAGTTGGTCGTAACCCTCGGAGACATGGAAGGTGCCCGCGAACGCGTCCTGCGGGGCGACGGAGGCGTCCCGCAGCCGGGGCAGCCGGCGCAGCAGCATGTTCACCTTGAGCTGCGCGCCCTCCGCGGCCTCGGGCGCCGGTTCGCCGAGGAGCGCGGCCAGTTCCTCCGGTGACGCGTTGGCCAGGACCCGGCGGGCGGCGACGACGCCCTCGCCCGCGGGGGTGCGGAAGGCGACCTCGGCCCCCTCGCCGTCGGTGGCGACGGCGGTGACCTCGTGCTCGACGGCGATCTCCGCCCCCGCCTTGCGAGCCGCGGCGGCCAGCGCGCCGGTGAGCGCGCCCATCCCGCCGACGGGCACGTCCCAGTCGCCGGTGCCGCCGCCGATGACGTGGTAGAGGAAGCACCGGTTCTGGACCAGCGACGGATCGTGGGCGTCGGCGAACGTGCCGATCAGCGCGTCCGTGAGCACCACTCCGCGCACCAGATCGTGGGCGAACCGCTGTTCGATCGCGGCGCCGATCGGCTCCTCGAAGAGCGTCCGCCACGCCTGCTCGTCGCCGACCAGCGCCCGCAGCCCTTCGCGGGTCGGCAACGGCTCGGTCAGCGTCGGGAAGACCCGGCGGGCGACCTCGCCGGTCATCCCGTAGAACTCCTGCCACGCCGCGTACTCCCGGTCGCCGCCGGTGAGGGCCTCGAACGACTCGCGAGTGCGGCCGGCACCCACCAGGAGGCCGCCGCCACCCTTCGGGGTGTAGGAGGAGACGGTCCGTTTGCGTACGGCGAAGTCCAGCTCCAGGTCCCGCACGATCTTGTCCGGCAGCAGGGAGACCAGGTACGAGAACCGGGACAGCCGGGCGTCGACCCCGGGGAACGGGCGCGAGGAGACGGCCGCTCCCCCGGTGTCCCGCCGGCGTTCCAGCAGCAGGACGGAGCGGCCGGCGCGGGCCAGGTAGGCGGCGGCGACCAGACCGTTGTGGCCGCCGCCCACGATCACGGCGTCGTACGAGGCATGTGCGGGCATGGCCGGACCCTAGCGCCTCTCGTTCGGATCTTGCCGGGCTCGCGTGCCCTGGCACCGCACCTCGCCGCGTTGTCGTCAGTCGCCGACTCCCCCGTAGCCCTTCGGGCACGGGAGGTGCCCCCACCGCGTGGACTCTCCCCCTGCCTTCGGCGGGGGGAGGCCCATCCTCCGCCTTGCGATGCGTCCCCTTGGCCCTGGCGGGCCTGGGGAGACCCCAAGCCTCGGCCCTGGGGGGCCTGGGGAGACCCCAAGCCTCGGCCCTTGGGGGCCCTGGGGAGACCCCATGCCTCCGCCCTTGGGGGCCCTGGGGAGACCCCGTGCCTTGGCCCCTGGCGGGCCTGGGGTTTCCCCAGGCACCAGACCCCGCTCACTGATCCGGCCCGATCCGAACGAAAGACCCTAACCGCCGGATCCCTGCTCCGCCACAGTGCGGCGCAGCGCGGCGACCTGCCGGTACAGCTCGACGGCCTCGGCGTGGCGCCCGAGCTGTTCCAGGCAGTGGGCCTCGTCGTTGCGGCTGGCCAGGGTGTCGGGGTGGTCGGGGCCGAGGACCCGCTCGCGGGCCCGCGCCACCTCCTCGTAGACGACCAGCGCGTCGGACCAGCGGGCCAGCCAGCCGAGCGCCACGGCCACCTCCCGCCGGCTCATCAGTGTGTCGGGGTGGTCGGGGCCGAGGACGCGCTCGCGCAGCGCGCTCACGTCGCGCGCCTCCGCGAGCGCCTCGTCCCAGCGGCCGAGCCGGCCGAGGTTGACGCCCAGGCCGTGGCGAGCGCGCAGAGTCTCCGGGTCGTCCCCGCCGGACGCCCGGGTGCGGTCGGCGACGAGGCCGCGGTAGACGTCGAGGGCCTCCGCGCCGCGGCCGAGCCGGCCGAGACAGATGCCGGTCTCGTAGCGGGCGGCGAGGGTGTCCGGGTGGTCGGGGCCCAGCGTCCGCGCCCGTGCCGCCGCCACATCCTGATAGGCGGTCAGGGCCTGCGCCCAGTGGCCCGTCAGCCCGAGCGCGTGGGCCGCCTCGTAGCGGGTGACGAGGGTGTCGGGGTGGTCCGGGCCGAGGACCCGGGCGCGGGCCTGTGCGACATCCTCGGCGATCCGGTGCGCCTCCTCGGCACGTCCCATCCGGCCCAGGTTGAAGGCGAGGTTGTGGCGGCAGCGCAGGGTGTCGGGGTGGTCCGCACCCATGGTCCGCTCGCGGGAGGCGAGGACGGCCGTGTACACCCGGTCGGCGTCCGCGTACCGGCCCAGGCCGCCGAGCACGTAGGCGGTCTCCTGGCGGGCGGCGAGGGTGTCGGGATGGTCGGGGCCGAGGGCGCGCTCCCGGCCGGCCGCGACGTGGCCGAACTCCTCGAGCGCCTGGGCGGCGCGGCCGGTGCGGCTGAGGCTGAAGGCGACCTCGTAGCGGCTGGAGAGCGTGTCGGGGTGGTCGGGGCCGAGCAGCGTGCCGCGTTCCGCGGCGACCGCGCGGTGCACCTCGCCCGCCTCCTCCCAGCGGCCCAGGCGTCCGAGGCTCAGGCCGGCGTTGTACCGGGTGGCGAGCACGTCGAGCAGTTCGGGCGACGGGGTGGTGCGCTCCGACTCCCGGCCCGGCGCCGGCACGCCCGGGGGCGCCGCGGGGTGGGTGGTCCACCGGCCGGTCAGCGCCGCCGTGTGGTCGGGCTCGGGCGGCACCCGCCCGGCGAGGGTGCCGGTCGCCTGGTGGCCGACGGTCATGCCACGTGTCCAGTACGGCAGCGCGTTCCCGCGGGCCGGGTCCGTGGCGGGCGCGCGCTGGAGCGGCACCATGGCGGGCCGGTGGCGTGCATGACCCGCGGCGTGGATGCGGTCCCTCAGGTCGCCCGCCGCGCCGGGTCTCTCCTCGGGCGTCTTGGCGAGCAGGTGGAGCACCATCAGGTCGAGGAACTCGGGGATCTCGTCACGGTGCTCGCGCAGCGGCCGGGGCGCCGTGTCCCGGTGCCCGACGAGGATGGACCAGGTGTCGCCGACGTCGAAGGGCGGTGCGCCGGTGGCGAGTTCGTAGAGCACGCACCCCAGGGAGTACAGGTCGCTGCGGTGGTCGACCTCGCCGCCGCCGATCTGTTCGGGCGACATGTAGTGCGGGGTGCCCATGGCGATGCCGGTGCCGGTGAGCTTGGACGTGAAACCGATGTCCTCGCCGAGGCGCGCTATGCCGAAGTCGCAGATCTTCACCGCGCCGGCGGTGAGCCGCATGATGTTCGCGGGCTTCAGGTCGCGGTGCACGATGCCCTGTTCGTGGGTGTAGTCGAGGGCGTCGGCGATCTGGTCGGCGATGTCCACGACGTCGGCGACGGGCAGCGGCTGCTGCTTGTTGTCCTCGAGCAGCTGGCTGAGGTTGCGGCCTTCGAGCAGCTCCATCACGAGGTAGAGCACGCCCTCGTGCTCGCCGAAGTCGTGCACGACGGTCACGCCCCGGTGCTGGAGCCCGGCGGCGACGCGGGCCTCGCGGCGGAAGCGTTCCCGCAGGACCCGGGTGAAGGACCGGTCGGGCTGCGATCCGACGGGCTTGAGGCACTTGACGGCCACATGCCGGCCGAGGGATTCGTCGCGGGCCCGCCACACCTCGCCCATACCGCCGCGCCCGATGAGATCGAGCAGTCGGTACCGGCCCTGGATCAGCCTGGTTTCCGCCATCGCGTGCTGTCGCCCCCGTCGCTGTGCTGCGCCCTCCCCGGCCGGTCCAGTATGGCGGCCCGCCTGCGCAGTTTGTACGGGGCCGGGCTTGATCCGGGCCCGAGCCGGGCGATCGCTCGCCGGATGTGACCGGGCGGCATCCGCCAGCGTATACGGGAGGGTACGCGGCGCAGCAGCCTGCCCGCGGCGGTCAGCCGGCGTGTCACCCGGTCCGGGGGCGGTGCGGTTCTGCCGTACAGCGCCTGGGCGTACGGCGGCAGGCTGTCGTACGCGAGTGCGGCGACCGGGCCCCAGAGCAGGGCGCGGGCGGGGAGCAGCAGCGGGCGGACGGGGGGCCGGCGCAGGAAGTCGTCGACGTCGCGGGCTTCCGGGCCGGCGGCGAGTTCGGGCCGGACCCGCTCGAAGTAGGCGGCCAGTTGCCCGGTGGTGGCGGGCACGGTGGCCGGGTCGAGGCCGACCAGGCGGGCGGCCTCGCGCTGTTCGTCCAGGTAGCGGTCGGCGAGTGCGTCGTCGAGCGGGAGTCCGGAGCGGCGGGCCACGTCGAGGTAGGAGGCGACCTCGGCGCAGTGCACCCACAGCAGCAGTCCGGGCTCGTCGACGCCGTACCTTTCGCCGGTGGCCGGGTCGGTGGCCTTCAGCCGGGAGTGGATGCGGCGCACCCGGGCGCCCGCCTTCTCGGCGGACGCGGTGGTGCCGTACGTGATGGTGCCGACGAAGTCGGCGGTGCGCAGCAGCCGGCCCCGGGCGTCCTGGCGGAAGTCCGAGTTCTGCATGACGCCGCGGACGGCCCGCGGATGGAGCGCCTGGAGGTAGAGGGCGCGTACGCCCGCGATCCACATGACGGGGTCGCCGTGGACGTGCCAGGTCACGGAGCCGGGTCCGAACAGTCCGGGGTCGGCGTCGTCGTTCGCAGGGCTCATGTGTGACTCCAGGCCGTTGTTGCCCCCGGCGAGAACCTGCCCGGAGGCGTCGTCATACGCCACCTGCACGTGCAGGCCCGAGCGAAGACTCACGCCGCGGGCGCCGAACGGCGCGCCAGGCGTGCTCGATCAGCAGCACGGTGGATGCGGTGGCAAGGCAGATCGTCCACTCCATGATGTTCAGGGAGACGGTGTCGAAGACTCCCTGGGCGATGGGTACCTGTACTGCGACGACCTGGAGGGTGAGAACGGCGGCCAGGCAGATCCACAGGGTGCGGTTGTGCAGCTGGTGGCGGCCGAGAACAGGACCGTCCTCGCTGCGAGCGCCAAGGGCGTTGAACAGTTGGAAGAGGACGAAGGTCGTGAAGGCCATGGTAGCGGCGGTCGGCATGTCCGTGAGCTGACGGGCGGCGGCGAAGACGGCCATGGTGCCAGTGGCCATGACGACGCCGGAGCGGGTGATGGCGGTCAGCCGGCGGGCACTGAGGATGCGTTCGCCGGGCGGGCGGGGTGGGCGGTGCATCACGTTGCTCCGCGGGGGGTCGATGCCCAGGGCCATGGCGGGCGGTCCGTCCATGATGATGTTGACCCACAGCAGCTGGATCGCGGACAGGGGGGCGGGCAGACCGGCCGACACGGAGGCGAGAAGGGTGAGGATGGCACCGATGTTGGTCGACAGCTGGAAGCGGACGAAGGTGACGATGTTGTCGTAGATGGAGCGGCCCTCGCGGATCGCGCGGACGATGGTCGAGAAGTCGTCGTCGGTCAGGACCATGTCGGCGGCTTCCTTGGCGACGTCGGTGCCGGTGACGCCCATGGCGACGCCGATGTGGGCGGCGCGAAGGGCTGCGGCGTCGTTGACTCCGTCTCCGGTCATGGCCACGATGTGGCCGCGCCGGGAGAGGGCGCGCACGATGGTCACCTTGTGTTCCGGGGCGACGCGGGCGAAGACGGCGATGCCCTCGATACGGTCCGAGAGGTCCTGTTCGCTCATCCGGGTCAGCTCGGTGCCGGTGACGACGTCGCCGGTGATACCGAGTTCGCGGGCGATGGCAGCAGCGGTGTCGGCATGGTCCCCTGTGATCATTTTGACGGTGACCCCGGCGGCCCGGGCGAGAGCGACCGCGTCGCGGACCTGGGAGCGTGGCGGGTCGGCGATCCCGGCGATGGCGGTCAAGGTCAGTCCTGTCACCCCTTCCGGACGGGGCTGGTCGGTGGTGGCGGTGGCCGCGCCGAGGACACGCAGGCCCTGGGTGCCCATCCGCCGGGCGGCGTCAGTGACCTCGCGGCGGCGTTCGGCGTCGAGGGGCACGGGCCCCTGTTCGGTCAGGACATGGGTGCAGCGGTCCAGCAGGATGTCCACGGCTCCCTTGGCGTGCGTGCGGATACGGCCGTCGTCGCCGGTGTGGAAGGTGGCCATGTACTTGGCGGCCGGATCGAAGGGCACCTCGCCCGTACGCGGCATGTGCGCGCGCACCTCGGCGTGGAGACCTGATTTGGCTGCGAGCACGAGCAGGGCGACCTCGGTCGGGTCACCGATGACGTTGTCCGCAGTGAGGCGGGCGTCGTTGCACAACGCGAACGGCAGTACCGCGTCGCGCGGGAGCGCCCCGCGCTCACCGTCGGTGGGGCGCACGATGCCGGCCGTGTCGTAGCCTTCGCCGGTCACGTCGTAGGTGCGCCCGGCGGCCCAGAGGGAGCGGGTGGTCATCTCGTTCATCGTCAGGGTGCCGGTCTTGTCACTGCACACCACGGTGGCCGAGCCGAGTGCCTCCACGGAGGCCAGGCGTTTGACGATGGCACCGCGACGGGCCATGCGGTAGACGCCCAGGGCCAGGGTGAGCGCGAGGACGGCGGGCAGCCCCTCGGGGATCGCGGCAACCGCCAGGGCCACCGCCCGCAGCGCGAGTTCGCCCAGTTCCTCGCCACGGAGAAGGGACACGAGTGCGTAGGCGGCCACGGCGACGCCACTGACCAGTACCAGCCGTCGGCCGAGGCTGTCCATCTGGGTCTGGAGCGGGCTGGGCGGTTCCGCGCCGGTGCGCAACGCCTCGGCGATCGCGCCGACCTCGGTGCGGTCGCCGGTGGCCGTGACCACCATCTCGGCGCGGCCGCGGGTCAGTGCGGTGTTCATGAAGAGCATGCCGGTCCGCTCAGCGACGGGCACGGGCTCGTCGCCGTCGGCCGCGGTGGGTGCCGTCGTTTTCGCGACGGGGTGCGACTCCCCGGTCAGCGCGGCCTCGGCGGCCTCGACCGATTGTGCGACCACCAGGCGCCCGTCGGCCGGGACACGGTCGCCGGCTTCCAGAAGGACGACATCGCCGGGCACCAGGGTGCCGGCCGGGATCATCTTCACCCGACCGTCGCGACGCACTCGCGCGGTGGGGACCAGCATCCGGCGCAGAGCTTCCAGGCTGTGCTCGGCGCGGCGTTCTTGCAGATAGCCGATGGTGGCGTTGACGAGGAGGACGACGGCGATGACGATGGCGTCCTTGATGTCCCCGATGATTCCGGCGACGACGGCGGCGGCGAGCAGGATGCCGATCAGCCAGCTGCGGAACTGGTCCAGCAGACGCAGCCACTGCGATCGGCGGGCCGGTTCGGCCAGTTCGTTGGCTCCCCAGGCGCCGGCGCGCTGCTCGGCCTCCCCGGTGGTCAGGCCCGTGGCCGGGACCACGCCGAGCAGGGCCGCCACCTCGGCCGCAACCCGCCGGTGGGAGTCCGCCACCGGCTGCGGGGTCGGGCGCGCAGGCGGGGCGAGCGGCGGTGCTGCCGGGGTTCCCTGAGGCATGGTCACTCCTTGCCGCGGACGGCGGTGACGGGGCAGTGGGCGTGGTGCAGCAGGGCCTGGTCGGCCGGATTCCACCGTGGTGCGACGGTCGGCAGCCTGCCGGACGCCTCTCCGAAGGCGGGCACGATCCGCAGCGGGGCGCCACGCAGGTGCGCCTCACAGGCCGCGCCACCGACCGCTCCGAGGCCGGGGACGGAACCGTCCACACCCACGATCACCGCATTGCTCACCGCGTTCTCCCGTCCCGGAACACCGCCGACGTGCGGCCCCCGGCTTCCAGACTCGGCGCGTCCGTCCGCTGCGGACAGGGGCCACCGGGCCCTCTGTAGGGCCACTCGGCTTCTCCCTGCACCCCCGTCGGCCGACGACACTGGCCTTCAGCCCGTGCACCTGGGGCTACTGCGGCGCGGGGGCTCGAGTACTCGTCGGCGCCTGCCGAATATCTGAGCACGGGTGCCGAAGGTGCGGGCCCATACGGAAGAAGCGGAATTCATGGCGGACGGGGAGATGCGTATGGACGTCAACGAGGTGCTGCTGCCCGGCGTGGGGCTGCGGTACGAGTTCGTCAACCACGAGGGCGACCGGATCGGGATCGTCGCGCAGCGCTCGGGCGAATTCGAGCTGGTGGTCTATCCGGGCGCCGACCCCGACTCCGACGAGGCGCAGTCGGTCCTCCGGCTCACGAGTCAGGAGGCCGACATCGTCGCCGAGATCCTCGGCGCCCCGCGCATCGCGGAGCGATTCGCCGACCTGACCCGCGAGGTACCCGGTCTGAGCGCGGGGCAGGTGGAGGTACTCCCCGGCAGCCCGTTCGCCGACCGTTCCCTGGGAGACACCCGGGCCCGTACCCGCACCGGCGCCTCGATCGTCGCCGTCGTCCGAGGTGAGGACGTGATCGCTTCACCGGGGCCCCGTCAGACGTTGCGGGCCGGCGACGTCCTGGTGGTGATCGGCACCCGGGAGGGCATCGCCGGTGTCCGGCGAATCATCCAGGGCTGACCGGTGCAGACACCCATCGCCCTGCTGCTGGAGCTGGGCCTCATCCTGACCGTGCTGAGCCTGCTCGGCACGGTCGCTCGGCGCTTCTCCCTCTCGCCCGTGCCGCTGTACCTGGTGGCCGGACTGGCGTTGGGCGACGGCGGCATCGCACCGGTGCCGGCCGCCCGGGAGTTCGTCGACACGGGGGCCGCGATCGGTGTGGTTCTGCTGCTGCTGACCCTCGGCCTGGATTTCACCGTCCGGGAATTCACCTCCAGCGTCCGCCGCCACCGCGTCTCCGCCGTCGTCGACATCGTCCTCAACGCCACCCCCGGCGCCGTAGCCGGCTGGCTGCTCGGCCTGGACGCGACCGGGATCCTCGCGCTCGCCGGCGCCACCTACGTCTCGTCCTCCGGCATCATCGCCCGCCTGCTCGGCGACCTGCGCCGCTTGGGCAACCGGGAGACCCCGGCGGTGCTGTCCGTGCTGGTGGTGGAGGACTTCGTGATGGCCGCCTACCTGCCGCTGCTCGCCGTCGTCGCCTCCGGAGGGACCTGGTGGCAGGCCCTGCTCGCAGTCGCGGCGGCCGTGACCGCCGTCACCGCTGCCATCACCGTGTCCTGGCGCTGGGGCCACCATGTCGGCCGGATCATGTCCCACCCCGACGCCGAGCAGGTCCTGCTACGGGTCCTCGGCATCACCCTGATCGTCGCCGCGTTGGCCGAGAGCATCCACGTCTCGGCCGCCGTCGGTGCCTTCCTGATCGGACTCACGCTGACCGGGACCGCCGCAGACCGGGCCCGGACCGTGCTCAGCCCGCTGCGCGACCTGTTCGCCGCGGTGTTCTTCCTGGCGCTCGGCCTGTCCGTCGATCCGGGTGACCTGCCGCCGATGCTGCCCGTCGCCACGGCGCTGGCGGTGGTCACGGCGGGCACCAAGCTGGCCGTCGGCTGGTACGCCGCCGGCCGCGACGGCGCGGGGCGCCGCGGCCGGCTCCGTGCCGGAACCGCGCTCATCGCCCGTGGGGAGTTCTCCGTGGTCATCATCGGCCTGGCCGCCCCCGCGGATGGCCGCCTCGCGGCCCTGGTCACCACCTATGTGATGCTCCTCGCCATCTGTGGTCCCGTCCTCACTCGCTTCGCGCCCACCAGGTCGCCGGCTCCCCGCCCGGTCGCAGCGCGCCGCCGGGCGGAAAGCCCTGCACCAGGCCCCCGTCACTGATGTGCGCCCGCTGCCCGTACCACCGCTACCGGGCAGCGGGCGTGGTGCAGCAAGGCCTGGCTGACCGAGCCGAGCAGCAACCCGGCGAAACCGCCATGGCCGCGAGCGCCGACCACCAGCAGCTGGGCGGAGCGGCTCGCCTCGATCAGCGCCTCCCTCGTCCCGCCGCGCACCACCCGGTGCTTCACCACCACGTCCGGGTACCGCTCCCGACAGCCGGCGAGCGCCTCGGACAGCAGGCGCTCCTCCTCCTCGGCCAGGGCGCCCGGCGGGTTCGCGTACGGCATCGACGCCTCCCTCGGTGCGGGCATCGGCGCGTTCCACGTGGTCCAGGCGTGCAGTGCCACCAACGGTGCCTTCCTCGACTCGGCCTCGGCGAAGGCGAAGTCCACCGCCCGCCCGCCCGCGGCGGAACCGTCGACGCCCAGCACGACGGGGCCGTCGGTACCGGGCTCCTCGCGCACCACCAGCACGGGGCACCGGCCGTGCGCCGCCAGATGTACGGCGGTCGACCCGACCAGCAGTCCGACGAATCCGCCCATGCCCCGGGATCCGACGACCACCAGTTCGGCCGTTCGCGACTGCGCCTCCAGGACCGTCAGCGGCTCACCGGTCACCAACGCACCACTGACGTCGACGTCAGGCACAGCCGTCCGAGCCCGCTCGACCGCCTCGGCCACCAGACGGTCCGCCGTCTTCTGGAGCCCGCCGTCCGGCGGGCCCAGCCGCGACGGAGCCAGGGAGACGTGCAGCGCCGGCCAGATGAACGCGTGCACCACCCGCAACCGCGCCCCTCGCGCCTGCGCCTCCCGTGCCGCCGCCTCGACCGCGGCGAGACTTGACGCCGACCCGTCCACGCCCACGACCACCAGACCACTCATCGTGCCTCCTACTTCTACTTCCGGACGCCTTGATTCCTGGTTCCTATCCGACCCCGGGGTATGCCTCCGGGGCCATGGGCCCTGTGGCCCCTGAAAGGGGCCGACCGGACCGCAGGCCACGCATACGGGCAGAGGTTCCCGTGGCGATCCGGGAGGGATCAGCCGGCTTCCGGCGTGGCGGGCGGCGCTCCCGGCGTCCCTCCTGGGAGGCACTGCACCGACGGGCTCGTCGAATGCCGCAGCGCAGACCTCACCACCGATATGGTCCCGCTCTGCCAACAGGCCGCCACGCCCTCGAATCCCCCGGCGCCTTCTGCGCCGAACTCCTCATCGGCCGGACGACCGACGCGCGGACCGACGCAACACCGGCTCGATGCAGGGGCGGATGGAGTAGCCGAGTGGTGCGGTGAGCATGTGGACGAGCCGGGTGAAGGCCCAGACGGCGAACACCGCCGGCGCACTGAGCGCGGGAAGCCGGAACAGCAGGGGAACGCCGGTCATCGGCGTGGTCGACAACACCGCCTCGACCCCAGTGGCCCAGCAGGCATGCACGCGCGCTCGGCCGGTTCAGTGCGCCCGCACGCCGTGTGCCCGGAACTGGTCGCGGACGCGCTCGACCAGTGCGGCGTCGGGAACGCGGTTGTCGCGGAGTGGGAAGGGCACGCCGAGCGTGTCGTACTTGTGCGCACCGAGTTTGTGGAAGGGAAGGACGTCGACGCGCTCGACGTTGTCCAGTTCCGCCAGGAAGCGGCTCAGCCCGTCGATGGTGGCCGGGTCGTCGGTCCAGCCGGGGACCAGAACGTAACGGATCCAGGCCGGGACGCCGAGACGGTTCAGCCGGGTGGCGAAGTTGAGGGTGGGCGCGAGGTGGCCGCCGGTCAGGCGCCGGTAGACGCCGGCATCGAAGGACTTGATGTCAAGCAGGACGAGGTCGGTATCGGCCAGGAGGGCGTCGTCGGCCCGAGCGCCGAGGGCACCGGAGGTGTCCAGGGCTGTGTGCAGGCCAAGCTCCTTGCACCGGTGCAGTACCTCGGCGGTGAAGGCGGGCTGGAGCAGGGGTTCGCCTCCGGTGAGGGTCACTCCCCCACCGGCCAGGTCGGTGAACTGCCGGTACCGCTCGATGCGGGACACCACGTCGTCCACGGTGGCCTGCTGCCCGTCGCGCAGGTGCCAGGTGTCGGGGTTGGCGCAGTACAGGCAGCGCAGCGGGCAGCCGTTGAGGAAGAGGACGAACCGGGTCCCGGGCCCGTCCACGCCGGTGGACAGGTCCCAGGAGTGGATACGGCCGGTGGTCATCGCGCACCGTGGAACGTGCGGTTGATGACGTCCAGTTGCTGTTCGCGGGTGAGCCGGACGAAGTTGACGGCGTACCCGGAGACACGGATGGTCAGGTCCGGGTAGTTGTCCGGGTGTTCCATCGCGTCCTCCAGTGTGGCCCGGTCGAGGACATTGACGTTCATGTGGAAGCCGCCCGCGGAGGTGTAGCCGTCGAGGATTCCGACCAGGTGGTCCGCGCGTTCGGCCGGGTCGTGGCCCAGGCCCTCCGGGGTGATGGTGGACGTCAGGGAGATGCCGTCGCGGGCCTGGTCGTACGGAATCTTCGCGACCGACAGAGCGGACGCGGCCATGCCGTGGTGGTCGCGGCCGTTCATCGGGTTGGCGCCCGGGGCGAAGGGGGCACCGGCGCGACGGCCGTCGGGGGTGTTGCCGGTGTGCTTGCCGTACACGACGTTCGAGGTGATGGTCAGCACCGACTGGGTGTGCTCGGCTCCCCGGTAGGTCGGGTGGCGGCGCACCTTGGCCATGAACGAGCGGACCAGGTCGACGGCGATGCCGTCCGCGCGGTCGTCGTCGTTTCCGTACGCCGGGTAGTCGCCCTCGATCCGGTAGTCGACGGCGAGCCCGGTGGAGTCGCGGATGACCTTCACGCGGGCGTGCCTGACGGCCGAGAGGCTGTCGGCGGCTACGGACAGGCCCGCGATGCCGCAGGCCATCGTGCGGTGGACGGGGTGGTCGTGCAGGGCCATCTCGATGCGTTCGTAGGCGTACTTGTCGTGCATGTAGTGGATCACGTTGAGCGCGTTGACATACGTCGCGGCGAGCCAGTCCAGCATGCGGTCGTACGCGTTGACCACATCGGTGTACTCGAGGTACTCGCCGTTCACCGGGGCCGTCGCTGGGGCGATCTGCTCGCCGGTCATCTCGTCGCGGCCACCGTTGATGGCGTACAGCAGGGCCTTGGCGAGGTTGACGCGAGCGCCGAAGAACTGCATCTGCTTGCCCACGGCCATGGCTGAGACGCAGCAGGCGATGGCCGTGTCGTCGCCGGTGCGGGGGCGGAGGAGGTCGTCGGACTCGTACTGGAGGGAGCTGGTGTCGATGGACACCTGGGCGCAGAAGCGCTTGAAGCCCTCGGGCAGCCGGGGGGACCAGAGCACGGTCAGGTTGGGCTCCGGCGCGGGTCCGAGGTTGTACAGGGTCTGAAGGAAGCGGAAGGAGGTACGGGTGACCAGGGGCCGGCCGTCCTCTCCGAGGCCGCCGATGGACTCGGTGACCCAAGTCGGGTCACCGGAGAAGAGGGAGTCGTACTCCGGAGTACGCAGGAACCGCACGATCCGCAGCTTGATCACGAAGTCGTCGACGAGCTCCTGGGCGCGGCTCTCGTCGATGATTCCCTCGTCGAGGTCCCGCTGGAGGTAGACGTCCAGGAACGTGGAGGTGCGGCCCAGGGACATCGCCGCGCCGTTCTGCTCCTTCACGGCGGCAAGGAAGCCCAGGTACAGCCACTGGACGGCCTCGTGCGCGGTGGTGGCGGGCCGGGAGACGTCGCAGCCGTAGGAAGCGGCCATGCGCTCCAGCTCTCCCAGCGCCCTTATCTGCTCGGCCAGCTCTTCGCGGTCGCGGATGACATCGGCCGCGGACGGGATCTCGTCCAGCCGCGCCCGCTCGGCGCGCTTGGCCTCGATCAGCCGGCAGGTTCCGTACAGCGCGACGCGGCGGTAGTCGCCGATGATCCGGCCGCGCCCGTAGGCGTCGGGCAGGCCCGTGATGATGCCGGCCTTACGGGCGCGCAGCATCTCGGCGGTGTAGGCGTCGAAGACACCGTCGTTGTGGGTCTTGCGGTAGGTACCGAAGACCGTGGTGACGAACGGGTCCGGTTCGAAGCCGTACGCGCGCAGCCCGTTCTCGACCATGCGCAGTCCGCCGCCCGGCATGATGGCCCGCTTCAGCGGGGCGTCGGTCTGCAACCCGACGATCAGCTCGCGGCCGCGGTCGATGTAGCCGGGCGCATGGGAGGTGATGGTGGAGGGTGTCGCCGTGTCGACGTCGAGGATGCCCTTGCGGCGCTCCTCGGGGAAGAGGGAGGCGACGGTGTTCCATACGGCGAGAGTGCGGTCGGTGGGACCGGCCAGGAACGCGGCATCGCCCTCGTACGGCGCGTAGTTGTCCTGGATGAAAGAACGGACGTCGATCTCCCGCTGCCACTCTTCACCGGTGAAACCGCGCCATGAGGTGCCGGTGCGGCTGGTGTCGGCAGGGGGCTGGACGGTCACAGTCATGTCGTCATCTCCAGGGCCGGGACGGAGGCGAGGTGGGCGATCGCCCCTTCTCACCTTTGATGGTCGTCGTCGGCCGTGCCGCGGGGGCAGAGCCGAACAGGCAGGTGCAGGCTGCCGGCTGGCCCTTGTGAGCCGCACGGGGAGGGCCTGGGGTCCTCGCACATCTGGGACCTCAGACCCTCCCCGCGGCGTCACCCCACCCCGGTCCGGTTGCTTCGGCCGCGGCTCATGACGGCGTTGGTTGTCCTCCCGCGCGATGCGGCACGTTCGTCGGCAGTGGCAGAGCGTCCCCATGTCCGATCCGTAGACCGTCGTGCCGCACGCCTGGCCACCCGCGTGGGGGACCGCCGGCTGTCCCCCACGCGGAGCGGCTCCTTCGCGTGCACCGGTGCGGCGACATCCGACACGAACACGACGCGGCCGGCCTCTCTGCAGAACAGGCGGAAGCATCTCGTCCTCGGCATCCGGTGAGGACGCCGAGGACGAGATGCTCAGCCGGTTCGCGAACACGTATCCGTGTTCAGCCTCGCGGTCGGCCTTCGCGCCCCGCCGAGCCGCGCTGATCGTCCCGGGCGGCCAGGGCCTGGGTGGCGATGACAGCCGCCTGCACACGGCGTTCGACGCCCAGCTTGGCCAGCAGCCGGGAGATGTTGTTCTTGACCGTCTTCTCCGCCAGGTAGAGCCGCTTGCCGATCTCCCGGTTGGTCAGCCCCTCCCCCACCAGCGCGAGGATCTCCCGCTCCCGCTCCGTCAGACCGGGCAGGCCCTGCGCCTGCTCCTCCTGGACGGGACCGCCACGCAGCCGGGCCATCACCCGTGCCGTCGCGCCGGGATCGAGCATGGACTGCCCCGAGGCGACCGTGCGGACGGCGTTGACCAGGTCGGTACCGGTGATCTGCTTGAGGACGTAACCGGACGCGCCGGCCATGATCGCGTCCAGCAGCGCCTCCTCGTCGTCGAACGACGTCAGCATCAGGCAGGCCAGGCCGGGCATCCGCGAGCGCAGCTCCCGGCAGACGCTCACGCCGTCCCCGTCCGGCAGACGCACATCGAGAACAGCGACCTGCGGACGCAGCGCGGGCACACGGACGAGCGCCTGTTCGGCGGTGCCCGCCTCCCCCACCACGGTCAGGTCCGGTTCGGCGTCCAGCAGGTCATGCACACCGCGGCGCACCACCTCGTGGTCATCGAGAAGGAAGACCCTGACCGGCTCCCTCTCGGTGAGACCGCCGCTGCTGTCCGTCATCGCACACTCCGTGTTCGCCGAGTTCTTCCGCCACAGGCGGACCCACCTGCATCGTGCCCCGCGAGCGGGACCACCTGCCAGGGCCGGATGGCCCTCATACGCGGCCGCACCCCACACATGTGCCGATGCCCGGGGCGACCGTGTTCCATGCGATCCGTGGGGCTCCGCAACCGTACAGACGGATGACCAGCATCAGCCCGACCGAGACCCCATCGGGCCGAAGCTCGGTGTCCGTCGCCCCGGCCGGGGAGCTCGGCCTCGACACCGTCGCAGGCATCGAGCCGACGCTGACCCGCCTGGCCCAGGACACGGAGCGCGGAACCACGCTCGACCTGACGGACGTCACCTTCTGCGACAGCTCCGGCGTCGTGCTCTTCTTCCGCATGCACCAGCACTGCCTGGCGGCCGGCGCGCACTGGAGTCTGTCCGGCATCCAGCGGCCTACCGCTCGCGTCATCCGTGCGCCGGGCATGGACCGTACCCTGTCCTGTTCCTTCGCCTGACCACTCATCAAAGCCGAGCCAGGCGGCAAGGCGGCCGGAATCCCGTGCTGCGAGAAGGATCCGTTCGGCCCTATTGCCGGCGATCGACCGCAGGAGACGCTGGTGGAAGGGACGCAGTGCCCCCGGACCAAGCCTGAGCAGAAGGTGGGCGCGATGAAGGACGAAGCGACGCGTCACGCGGTGGATGACCGCCGTGGAGCGGTGGCGCCCCGGCGTATGGCACAGCTCGACCGCGCCGAGGCGCTGCGGCTGCTCGCCAGCGTCTCCCTGGGACGCATCGTCTTCACCCAGCACGCCCTGCCGGCCGTCCGCCCCGTCAACCACCTCATGGACGGCGACGACGTCATCGTCCAACTGCATGACGGCGCGACACTCGCCTCCATCGTGGCACCCACCGATGCCACCGGCGTCGTCGTCGCCTACGAGGCGGACGTCATCGACCCCGAGACGCACATCGGCTGGAGCGTCGTGGTCACCGGGTACGCCCGACGGGTCACCGACGACGGCGAACTCGCACGCTACGCCGCCCGCATGCGGCCATGGGTGCAACACCCCGCCATGAACGCCGCGCTGCGCATCCGGCCCGACCTGGTCACCGGCCTGCAGCTCACCACGTAGCGCGCCGACCAGGAGCCGCCCCCTTCGACAGCGTGCCGGTGGGCCGGCGGTTCCACAGGGGCAGTTCAGGAATCCCTGGCCGGCGTATGCCCGACCCATCGGTCGCCACTCTTCCATGCCGACGCCCCGTCACCCGCCCCCCTTCGCTCGGCTCCGGTACCACGCTACGCGGAGACACCGCGATCGGAACCAGATCGGGGTGGACCCCATACGGGGGGCACGCGTGATGACCGTCGTCCTGAGACGGCGTTCACGGGCCGTCAAAGCCCGTGGTGAGCGGCGCTCGCCACACGAGCCGGCTGCCGCCTTCGTCGGGTCGCTCGATCCTCAGGGTGCCGCCCACGTCGCGGGCCCGTTCCTCGAGGTTGCTCAGGCCGCTGCGCCTGCCGCCGGCGGGGATGCCCCTCCCGTTGTCCGTGACGGTGAGAACGACCTCGTCGGAGGTGGCCTGCAGGGCGACCTCGACCCGCGTGGCCTGCGCGTGGCGGGCGGCGTTGCTCAGCATTTCGGTGAGGGCCGCCATGACGTGATCGGCCACCTGCGGCGATACGTCCGTGTCGAGCAGGCCTTCCATGCTCAGGCGGGGCGGGAACCCGAGCGTCGTCGCCGTTTCGCCCACCGCGCGGGCCACGCGTGCCCGCAGGCTCGGTCCCGTGTCCTCCTCCCGGGCACGCAGCCCGAAGATCGTGGACCGGATGATCTTGATGGTCTCGTCGAGATCGCCGACCGCGCGCGAGACACGTTCGGCGGCGCCCTCGTGCTCCACGAGCCGCGCGGCGCTCTGCAGGGTCATACCCGTCGCGAACAACCGCTGGATGGCCAGATCGTGCAGGTCGCGAGCGATACGGTCGCGGTCCTCCAGGAGCGCGAGCTGCTCGGCGTCGTTCCGGCGTTCGGCCAGCTCGAGAGCGAGCGCGGCCTGTCCGGCGAAGGCCAGCAACGGCTCCAGCTCCGCTTCGGTGAAGGCGGGCTCTCCCTGGTGCCTGGCCAGCAACAGGACGCCTCGCGTGTCCTTGGCGGCGGTGCCGAGGGGGACGGCGACCGCCGGGCCCAGACCGTCGAAGCGGCGGGGGCCGGCGGTGTACCGGTCGTCCTCCGCGAGGCCCGCGCTGGTCACGGGCGCACCGGCTTTGTGGGCGGCGCCGGAAAGGGTGCCCGCGACCGGCACGACCAGGCCGCGGCGGGTATCACCGTCGGCGCCGATGGCCAGTTCGACCACGAGGTCGTCCGTCCCGGCGACCGGCACGGAGACGTCTGCGAGCGCCGCGCCGGTGATCTCCAGGGCCCGGCGCGCTATCAGCTCCAGGACCTCCAGCCGCGGGCTCCCGGAAAGCAGGCTGTTGGTGATCTCCGCGCTGGCCTGCAACCATCGCTGCTGGCGCTGCGACGCCTCGTACAGCCGGGCGTTGTCGATGGCGACACCGGCGGCCACGGACAGGGTGGAGATGACCCCCTCGTCCTCCGCGTCGAAGTCCTGGCCGTCACGCTTGTCCGTGAGGTAGAGGTTGCCGAAGACCTCGTCCCGCACACGGATGGGCACGCCCAGGAACGTACGCATCGGCGGATGATGGGCGGGGAAGCCGTACGACGCCTCGTGGGCGCCGAGATCCGTCAGGCGCAGCGGCTCAGGGCGGCGGATGAGTTCGCCCAGGATTCCGTGCCCCTCTGGCAGGTGCCCGATCTTCGCGATCTCGTCATCCGCCAGCCCGACCGTGAGGAACTGCGACAGCGTCCGGCCGTCCGGGCCGATCACCCCCAGGGCGCCGTACTGGGCGTCCACCAAGAGGGCGGCCGCCTCCACGATGCGCCGCAGCACCTGGGAGAGGTCCAGCTCGCGGCCCACCGAAACGACGGCCTCCAGCAGGCTGTGCACCCGGTCCCTGGTGCCCCGAGCCGCGTTGATCCGCGCCTGCAGCTCCTCCAGCAACTCGTCGAGCCGCATCTGGGGCATCCGCGACAACGGCTCCTCCACGCCCACCGGTCCTCCTGACCTCGATCACCCGCGCTTCAGGAACAGCCTATCGGCCCGCGCGGGTGGCTCTTCGGTCAGGCGAGAGGCAGTGGCCTGGATCCGGCGTAGTAGGCGGTGCGCATGATGTCCTCCATGTCGTCCAGCATCGGCATGCGCGGGTTGGCGGGGGCGCACTGGTCCTCGTAGGCGTTCAGTGCCTGCTGCGGCAGGGCACTGATGAAGGCCGCCTCCTCGATGCCCAGGGCGCGGAAGGACGGCTCGATGCCCACGGCATCGCGCAGCCGCTCCACGGCGGCGGCGTACGAGACGACGCCTTCGGCGGCGGTGGAGGCCGGCAGCCCCAGGGCACGGGCGATGTCCTGGAAGCGTTCGGGCGCTCGGTAGCTCTCGTACTTGGGCCAGCCCGTCAGCTTGGCGGGAACGGTGCCGTTGTAGCGGATCACGTGGGGCAGGAGGATCGCGTTGGTCCGCCCGTGGGCGACATGGAAGGTGGCGCCCAGAGTGTGGGACATCGCGTGGACGATACCGAGGAAGGCGTTGCCGAAGGCCATGCCGGCGATGGTGCCCGCGTTGTGCATCTTCTCCCGCGCCAGGGTTCGCCGTGCGCTCCCGCCGGTGACAGCCGTCTCCAGGTTCTCGAAGACCAGCTTGACGGCATGCAGCGCCAGGCCGTCGGTGAAGTCGTTGGCGTAGACCGAGACGTACGCCTCGGTGGCGTGCGTGAGAGCGTCGAAGCCGCTGTCGGCGGCCAGCGACGCGGGCAGGTCTGCGGTGAGCGCGGGGTCGACGATCGCGACGCTGGGCGTCAGAGCGTAGTCGGCCAGCGGGTACTTCTTGCCGGTCGCCGGGTCGGAGATCACCGCGAAGGGGGTGACCTCGGCGCCGGTGCCCGAGGTGGTGGGGACGCAGACCAGCCGGGCCAGCCTGCCGGGCACCGGGAAGCGGAAGGCGCGCTTGCGAATGTCGGAGAACTTCTGCCGCATGTCGGCGAAGTCGATGTCCGGCTGTTCGTACAGCAGCCACATCACCTTCGCCGCGTCCATCGGCGACCCGCCGCCGAGGGCGATGATGGTGTCCGGCCGGAAGTCACGCATGAGGGCGGCGCCGCGCTGTACGGAGTCGATGCTCGGCTCCGGTTCGACGTCGTCGACGACCTGGATGGTCACGGGCTGTTCCCGCTGCTGCAGAACACGGCTGACGCGGTCGACGTAACCGAGCCGGGTCATGGTGGCATCGGTGACCACGGTGACTCGGTGGACCTCCGGCATGGCCGCCAGATAGCGGATGGCCTGCGGCTCGAAGTAGATCTTCGGCGGCACCTTGAACCACTGCAGGTTGTTCTGCCGGGTCGTTACACGCTTGATGTTGAGCAGCTGTGCGGTGGAGACGTTGTCGGAGACGGACGTGCTGCCCCAGGAGCCGCAGCCCAGCGTCAGGGACGGAAGCAGCCCGTTGTAGATGCCGCCGATCGCTCCCTGCGAGGACGGCGAGTTGACGATGATCCGTACGGTCTTCATGCGGCGGCCGTAGCGCTCGGCGAGGGCCGGGTCGCCGGTGTGGATCACCGCGCTGTGTCCCTGCCCGTGGAAGTCGACCATGTCGGCGGCGAGGTCGAAGCCCTCCTCGGTCGAGCGGGCCCGCAGCACGGTGAGGACCGGGCAGAGCTTCTCCCGCGTCAGGGGCTCGTCCGGCCCGACGAGGCTCGACTCGGCCAGGATGAGCGATGTCTCCGCGGGGACGGCGAACCCGGCCCGCTCGGCGATCCAGGCGGGACTCTGCCCCACGGCTGCCGGATTGACACGGTCCTGTCGGCCGGCCGGGTCCGGCGGGAACAGATAGGTCTCCAGCTTCCGCTTCTCCGCGGCGGTCGCGACGTACGCGTGCAGACGCCGGAACTCGGCCAGGGCTTCGTCGTACACATCGGTGTCGAGGATGACCGCCTGCTCGGACGCGCAGATCATGCCGTTGTCGAAGGACTTGGACAGGACGAGGTCGTTGACCGCCCGGCGCAGATCCGCGCTGTGGTGCACATACGCCGGTACGTTGCCTGCGCCGACGCCGACGGCGGGCTTGCCCGCCGAGTAGGCGGCCTTGACCATGCTGTTTCCGCCGGTCGCGAGGATCAGAGCCACGTCCGGGTGCCGCATGAGCAGTCCGGTGGCCTCGATGGAAGGGGCCTCGATCCACTGCACGCAGTGCTCGGGAGCTCCGGCCGCGACGGCGGCGTCCCGAACGATGCGAGCGGCTTCGGCGCTGCACACCTGGGCGGAGGGGTGGAAGGCGAACACGACCGGATTGCGCGTCTTCAGCGCCAGCAGCGCCTTGAAGACGGTGGTGGACGTCGGATTGGTCACCGGGGTGACGGCGCACAGCACGCCGACCGGTTCGGCGATCTCGATGATGCCCTCGATGTCGTCGCGGCCTATGACACCGACCGTCTTCGTGCTGGACATGCTGTGGGTGACGTGCTCGCAGGCGAACATGTTCTTCGCCGCCTTGTCCTCGAAGACGCCCCGACCGGTCTCCTCCACCGCCAGCCGCGCCAGGGTGGTGTGATCGTCCAGGGCGGCGACGGAGGCCTTGGCGACGATGTGGTCGATCTGCTCCTGCGTGAAGGAATCGAAGTCGGCGAGCGCCTTCGTGGCGTTGTCGACGAGCAGGTTCACGGCGACGCGCGTGTCGGACGGAGCTTCGCCGCCGGAAGCGGCGTCCCGCCGGTCAATGGTCACCTGAGCCATGAGAACTCCCTCGATACGGGTGGAGCGGCGGCCGCCGGGACGGCCGCCCGCGCTGTCTCCTGCAGCCTTGCGCCGCGGCGGCTCGTGACGAAGGTCCCGAAGGTCCCGGCCGAGCATCCGATGGTCTCCGCTCCTGAAGTTCAGACATTCCGGTGATCCCACTCCTGGGCCACTCGTGCCCACTCCAGAGCCCACTGCGCGCTGCGGCGTCGATCGAACTCCCGTCGGACGAGCCGGTGGACGGCGAGCGCGGCGAAACCGACGCTCACCGTGACGACGAGCGCGGCCACCGCGGCATTGAGCCGCGCGGCGGCCGGGCTGAGCGGTGCGGAGGTCATCGCCCCGTCCTTGTCGGTCCACACCGAGACATGCGCTCCGCGCTCCATGCCGCCCCGGACCTGCAGCCGGCCGGTGTGCACGGCGCCTTGCGGGCCGGTCCACCGCACGGTGGCCCTGGCGCGGGTGCTGCCTCTGGCCACCGGGGCGGCGTTCTCCACCAGCACGGCATCGGTGAGGCGGTGCTCGACCCGTTGCTGCGACCGTGCCTCCAGCACGGCCTTGCCTGCCACCGCGCCCGCGAGGGGTGCGCCGACGAGCCCTGCCACCACCAGAGCCAGAATGATCCAGCCCTCGATCACGTGGGAGGGGCGGCGCAGCGCGTTGCGTCGCCACCGCCACAGTCTCACCCTCTTGGTACTCACCGTCTCCCCCTCCTCACCTGCCGGGTTCTCGTGGTTCATCGGGGCTCGAGCAGGGCGGCGACGTATTGGCTCAGGTCGACGAGACGGTTGGTGTAACCCCACTCGTTGTCGTACCAGCCGAACACCTTGACCAGGTTTCCGTGCGCCTGTGTCAGTGGGGCGTCCACGATGCACGAGGCGGGGTCGCCGACGATGTCACGCGAGACGATCGGGGCGTCGCTCACCCGCAGGATGCCCTGCAGCTGTCCTTCCGCGGCTTCCCGGAACGCGTAGTTGACGTCCTGGACCGACACCGGCCGCTCCAGCACGAGGCTGAGGTCGGTCAGGGAGCCGTCCTCGACCGGCACCCTCACGGCGATGCCGTCCAGGGTGCCCGCGAGTTCGGGGAGAACCAGCCCCACGGCCCGTGCGGCGCCGGTACTGGTCGGGATGATGTTCACCGCGGCCGTTCGGCCCCGGCGCAGATCCTTGTGGGGGCCGTCGAGCACGACCTGGTCGTTGGTGTAGCCGTGGATGGTGGTCATCAGCCCTTTCACGATCCCGAAGCGCTCGTTGAGGACCTTCACCATCGGGGCCACGCAGTTGGTGGTGCAGGACGCGTTGGAGACGACGTGGTCGAGCCGCGAGTCGTAGGTGTGTTCGTTGACACCCATGACGACGGTGGCGTCGACGCCCTTGCCCGGCACCGAGAGCAGTACCTTGCGTGCTCCCGCCTTCAGATGCCGGCCGGCGTCCTCCCTGGTGCGGAAGCGGCCGGTGGCCTCGATGACCACGTCGACAGCGAGGGCCCCCCAGGGCAGGTCGGCCGGGTCACGCTCGGACGTGACGGCGATGCGGTGTCCGTCGACCGTGATGGACTCGTCGTCGTGCTCGACGCTGCGGCGCAACCGGCCGTAGGTCGAGTCGTAGGTGAGCAGGTGGGCGAGTACTCCCGGGGAGGCGAGATCGTTGACGGCCACCACTTCCACCCGGGTGTCGCTGTCGGCCTGTGCGCGTTCCATGACGCAGCGCAGGTAGTTGCGCCCTATGCGCCCGAAGCCATTGACTGCAATGCGTACGGTCATGTCCGCCGCCCTTCTGATGGGTGCCGATGTACGTGGTGTCAGGGTGCGGTCCCGCGAGGGCTCCGGACAGGGTCGAACGGTGGTGCCACGGGGCCATAGGGCCCTCTCCGCCCGGGCGCCGGGCGGACCGCCGGTCACGGGCCCAACGGCCCGCGGTACGGGTCCCGACCGGTTCTGTCCCCCACCGCCCGCTCGCTCCACGCTGGTCTCAACGACGAACGCGAGGAGCGGTCATGAAGGCAGCAGTGGTGACAGCGCTGGGACATCCGCTGTTGATCGAGGAGCGCCCCGACCCTGCGCCGGGCCCCGGCCAGGTGCGCATTCGTGTCGAGGCGTCCGGGCTGTGCCACACGGACATCCACGCGGCGCACGGTGACTGGCCAGTCAAGCCCACGCCTCCCTTCGTTCCCGGACACGAGGCGGTCGGTATCGTCGAGGAACTCGGGGACGGGGTCACTCGTCCTTCGGTCGGGCAGCGCGTCGCGGTCCCGTGGCTGGGCTGGGCCTGTGGGCGCTGTGAGCACTGCCTCTCCGGCTGGGAGACGCTGTGCGAGAAGCAGGTCAACACGGGTTACGGCATCGACGGCGGGTACGCCGAGAAGATGCTTGCCCACGCGGACTTCGCGCAGCCCGTCCCTGACGGCGTCGACCCGCGCGAGGCGGCACCGCTGACATGCGCGGGAGTCACCACGTACAAGGCCCTGAAGGTGGCGGGGGTCGGACCGGCGGACCTCGTGGCGATTTCCGGTGTCGGCGGGCTGGGGCACCTGGCCGTGCAATACGCCAAGATCGCCGGTGCGACGGTGGCCGCGATCGACATCTCCGACGAGAAGCTCCGGCTCGCCGCCGAGCTGGGCGCGGACATCCTCATCAACGCCCGCAAGGAGGACCCGGCCACGGTGCTCCAGCGGTACGGAGGAGCGCATGCGGCCCTGGCGCTGGCGGTGAACGAGGAGACCTTCGCGACGGCCATGGCCGGTCTGCGGCGTGGCGGCAAGCTGGTCATGGTGGCCCTTCCCGCGGACGGCATCGTCCAGGTACCGGTCTTCTCGACCGTGCTCGGCGGGACATCCGTCATCGGCTCGATCGTCGGTACCCGCCAGGACCTGGCCGAGGTGTTCCAGCTGCACGCCGCCGGACGCACCCGTGTGGTCTACGAGACCCGCCCGCTGTCGTCCGTCAACGAGTGCGTCGACGAGGTGCTCAGGGGGCAGGTCAAGGCACGCATCGTCTTCGAGATGTGAGCCCTTCGGGCTTCCCGTCGGCGTTCTGCCTCACCGAAGCGGCTGTACCGGAGAACTCGGCCGCAGGGCGTCACCGGCGGGGAGGCTCGAACCCCGCCCTTCGTCTCGACTCGGGAAACGCAGCCCGAACGGTCGCCATGGGGGACCGCCGTAACACCAGCGCCAACGACTGGAGATGAGAACCGTGGTCAGGAACCGGACGGTGGGAGAAGTGATGACCAGCGAGGTGGTGTCGGCGCAGCCGGGCACCCCCTTCGTGGAGTTGGCCCGGCTGCTCACCTCCCACCGGATCAGCGGCCTGCCGGTGGTGGACCACGACGACAAGGTCGTGGGCGTTGTGTCCCAGACCGACCTCACCGAGCGGCAGGCCGCTCGCGGCCGGCCCCGGTCCGCCCGGCACCGGGTCCTGCGGGAGGTGAGGCGGATGGCCCACGCCCGCCCCGAGCGGCTCCCCGCCGTGACGGCCGGCGAGCTCATGACCAGTCCGGCGGTCACCGTGCATCCCGAACAGCGCGTGGTCGACGCGGCGCGCATCATGGAACGCCGTCACATCGATCGGCTGCCTGTGGTGGACGAGGAGGACCGCCTCATCGGCATCACCACGCGCCGCGACCTCCTGCGCGTCTTCCTGCGCACCGACGAGGAGATCCGGACGGACGTCAGCGACGCGCTCTCGGTCCACGTGCCGGCGCACGGCGCCGACCACACGCATGTCGAGGTCCGCGACGGTGTGGTCACCCTGGCGGGCCGGTCCCGGCCCGACGCGGATACGTCGGACCTGATCCGAGCAGCGTGGCGGGTGGACGGGGTGGTCGGTGTGGTGAACCGGCTGGCAGACGGCCGTGGAACCGACATCGCTCCGCAGAGTGAGGCAGCGCTGGAGCCTGCCGCCGACTGAGAGCAGACGCCGGCGGCAGGTGGACGCGGACGACTCGAGGCTCTTGAGGCTGGACACCACCCGGCACGCCGACGGCGGCCTGCTGGTACGGGACCTGACCGTCCCGCAGGACGCTCACGGGCCGCGCGGCCGGTCGGTCTGCCCGCCGCCCGTGCTTCTGTCGGATGTGCCCGATGCGGTCGACAGCCGGGTCCATCGCGGCCGGCATCGCCGGGCGTACCCCGGTGCCCGAGCTGCCGCGGACCGACAGGTGGTCGGCCGCCCGCCAGTCCGCGTCGAGAGCGTCGAGTTCTTCGCCGGTGAGGGGTACGCCATCCGGACCCTCGTCCTTGCGCATGCCTGCTCCGTCTTGCCAAGGGGTGCGGCGTCACGGAGCGCGGGCCCCCGCGCGGTCGTACCGAAAGACGCCTCGCCGCGGCCCCGGCGCCGTCTGTCGGCTCTTCGACGCACGCACTCCACGGTCGTGGGGGTGCCCGCCTCACGGCACCGTGACACAGGCGGCAGGACGGCGAGAAGGCCGGTTGGGTCACCCCTGTGCCTCTCTTCGGAATTCCGAGCGAACAGGCCGCGGTCCTCCGTCATTTCCGGGCACAGCTCGTGGCTGTGGGCCGAACGGCCTTCGCAGACGTCCGGAAGTCCCCGCGTACGTGCGTGATACGGGTACGGGCGGCAGCTGGGCCCGGGCCCTGTCGGCTCTGCCCGGGACGGGCCGGCGGCGGACAGGCTGGGAGCGATCAAGGAGGAGTTCCCATGAGCGGTCCGAAGACCAGCAGTGAACTGGACGTCCAGGTACGGAACCGAGGACAGGTGCCGAAGGGCGCGGACGCCTATGCCCGGGAGAAGGTGCTGGCGGCGATCACCATGTGAGCGAACCGGTGCTGTCGGCCCGAGTGAAGCTCACGCAAGCCGTCAGTGCTTCGGCGGTCCGTCCGGCTACGGCTCAGGCCGTGGTGGACGTCAACGGCCGGCCGGTACGGGCCCACGTGGCCGCGAGCACCATGGTCGAGGCCGTCGACCTCCTGCGGGAGCGTCTGACGGCGCGGCTCGCCCGGGCCGCGCGGTACAAGACGCGCGGACTGCGCGGCAGCGGCCCGGACGACCGGGCGTGGTGGGACAGCCCGGGTCACGAACACCGCCCCCACCGCCATCACATGCCGGCCGAGGAACGCCGCATCGTACGACACAAGTCGTTCAGCCTGGCCCGGCAGACGCCCGAGGACGCCCTGATCGACCTCGAAGCCCTGGACTACGACTTCTGGGTCTTCACCGACCTGGACTCCGGGTACGACAGCGTCGTCTACCGGGACCCTCGCACCGGTCGGCATCGCATGGCTTCCCTCGGGTCCGTGGGTCCCGAACGTGAGATCGAGGGACTACTGAGCGTCAGCACGGTTCCCGTCCCCACGAGCGGTGTTGACGAGGCCGTGCAGCGGCTGCACCTGACCGGCCTGCCCTTCGTCTTCTTCCACGACACCGGCACTGGCCGGGGCAGCGTGCTCTACCACCGCTACGACGGCCACTACGGACTGATCACCCCGGCCCGATAGGACCCGCCCCGGGACCATACCGGCCGCTTCCGGCTCTCCCGGGATTCCCGGCCGCTCGGACGGCTCGCTGGGACCGGCCCGTTCGCCGCCGTCCAGTACCGCGTGCGGACCGCCGGTCCCGCCCTCGGCTCCCGTGCCTCCACCGCCCCTCAAGCAGACGTCCCCACCCAGCATTCGGAGAAAGCCATGTCACGACGTACCGTCATCGCCGCTGTGGACGGCTCGGCCGAGTCGCTCGCCGCAGCGGAGTGGGCCGCCCGCGAGGCCGGCCTGCGCGGACTGCCCCTGCGCATCCTCCACGCCTGGCAGGACTGGTCGCCGGCCTTCACCCACGCCCCGTTCCTGGGCACGGACACCACCCCCGGCGGAACGACCGTCACCCGGCACTGGGCAGAGCGCGTCCCTCGTGAAGTGGCCGATCGGCTTCGGAAGGACCATCCCGAACTGAACGTCGGCGTCGAGCAGGTCTTCGGGCGTCCCGCCCAGGTGTTGCTCTCCGCGGCCGAGAAGGCGGAGGTCCTGGTCCTGGGATCGCGAGGGCTCCGTCCCCTCGGTGGTTTCATGGCCGGGTCGGTGTCCATGCCCGTCATCGCGCATGCCGAGCGCCCGGTCGTCGTCGTACGGGCCGGCGAGCGGGCCGAGGACGGGCAGCGATCCGGATCCGGTGACAGCGTGGCCGGCAAGGGGGGGTACTTCGATGTGGTGGTCGGCCTCGATCTCTCCCGGCCGTGCGACGAGTTGATCGCGTACGCCTTCGAAGCCGCCGCTGCGCGATCGGCCACACTGCGGGTCGTCCACGGCTGGACCGCCCCCGTCGTCTTCGGATACGACCCGGCAGCCGCCGATCCCGGCCACAGTGTCGCAAGGGGGCTTCGCGAAGCGAGTGCGCTCACGGACGCGCTGCGGCCGTGGCGTGGCAAGTTCCCGGGTGTCGAGGTCACGGAGCAGTGCGTCGTCGGCCGGGCGGCGGACCACCTCGTGGACGCCTCCAAGGACGCCTCGCTGCTGGTCGTCGGGCGGCGTATACGACGCGCGGCGATCGGCACGCACATCGGCCCGGTCACGCACGCGGTGCTCCACCACGCCGCGGCCCCGGTGGCGGTTATCCCTCACCTCTGACCGTACGGTCGGCACGGCCGCCGTGAACCGCGTGATCGCCGGGGCCAGGCGCGACCGCTTCCATGCGAAGCGCTCGCGCCTGGCCCCGGCAGCTCCGTGCAACGGACGTCGGGGCATTACGCCGGCTGCTCCAGGGAACGGCCCCCGCCTTCACGCGCGGCCCACTCGACAAAGCCCACGTCGCCGTGCCGTCGCGACGGCCCGGTCCCCTCTTGACACACCCTCAACTCCTCCAGCGCCCACGTCGCCTGCGGCGGACGTGGGCGTGGAGTGTCGACGGGCCGCCGGCCGCTTGTGGGACTCCGACGGACGAGCCCGGCGATCGGCTCCCTTCGTCTGGTTCACCGAGCTTCGCAGCGGCGACAGCGACCGCGTCGATGCGGATGCCGTCTCCGGGTACCGTCAGCCCCGCGTACGACGGCTGGGCTCACGACCGCGTGCCGGAGCGGGACGTGTTGCCGTACATGCTCGTGGCAGCGACCAGAGCGAGCATCCCGACCGCCATCATGATCAGTCCTACCAGTGGCCGGTCGGCTCCGTCCCACTGCCAGTCGACGGCAAACACCAGAATCGCACCGAGACCGATCGACGTGATGGCTCCGATGGCAAGCAATCCGGGCACGTGGCCCCCCTTCCTTGAGCGGCTCATGGGCACCCTGCCCCGCCGATCCCCACTGTCGCTGGTCAACGGCGCCCCTCCCACGGGCCTGTTGGTCCCGTCCGGCACCGCCATGAGGCCCGAGTCGCTCCAGGCACAGCAACGGGCCGGCGGAACCGAGTTACTCGGCCCGTCGGCCACTGAGCGCGACCGGACTCAGTGCATGGCCGCACCGACTGCCAGGAACCCGGCGACGGCCACCAACAGGGCGCCCGCCAGTGGGGTCATGGAGCGCAGGTACTGGTCGCAGCGGACCTTGGCCAGGGCCAGGCCGCCCATGACGACGGCCGACGTGGGCGTCACGAGGCTCACCCATCCGGAAGCCGACTGGTACGCGGTCACCACCAGGGCCCGGCTCACCCCGGTGAAGTCGGCCAGGGGAGCGAGGATGGGCATCGCAAGGGCCGCGTGCCCGGACGAGGAAGGGACGAAGAAGGCCGACGAAGACCGCCGCGACGATGAACAGGGCGGCGAGTTCCGCCCGTTCATCGGTCCGCAGGGCCCTTCGGCCCCACTGGTCAGCCGTCGGGGGACCGCGTACACGGACACCCGGGAACCTGCCGTTCACGCGTCTTCGTGCGGCACCACGGCCACAGGTGACAGACAGTGGTGCAGCACGGCGTGCGTGACGGCACCCGGATGGGCGTTGACCGGTGATCGCCGCTCGCGGCGGCCGATGACGACCAGACCCGCCCCGCGATGCGTCGACCGGTCGAGGGAAAGTGGTGGACTCGGCTCGACCCTGACGACGCGGCCGTACCGTCATGGTGATCGACTCGGGGAGAAGGCACAGGGGCGCCGTCCGTATCGATCGGCTTTCGATACGGACGGCGCCCCTGTGCCTCAAAGGGTCATGGTCCGCCGGGCGGACTGACGTGCAGCACATTCAGGAGACGCCTGTACTCGTCTTCGTCGATCTCCCCACGAGCCAGTCGGGTCTCGAGGACCTGCTCCGGCGTGGGCATGAGGGTGTGAACATGCTCGTGCGGTCGGTTCAGGGCACGGAACAGCATGACCGCTGCGGTGATGATCAACACCCAGAAAAGGATCATGCTCGCCGACATGGCGAACCACGCCCACCCACTGACGTCATGGTCGTACCAGAACATCATCGTCACTCACCTGCTTCGCCGGTCGGCCGCCGACACGGAAGTCCGTCACCGGCGGAAGTTGTTGTCCTCACTTGCATCGTGCCTCGCCGGGATGCCCGTGGCTGGGGCCGAACGGCTCTGAACGAGGGGCCGTTGGCCTCCATCGGCTGCCACAGGGGATCCCTGCGTCGGCGAGGCTTTGATCTGGAGCATGGTCAAGGGGAGGAACGGCGCCGCCGGAGAGGGCGAAGAGCGCGCAGGGCACCACCTCGGGGGTCAGGTGGGCGTGGGCTGATCGTCGGCGACGTGCCGGGAACAGGCTGGTACGTCACGGGACGCCTCCACGTTCGCTCGGGAGATCAGCGCCACTGCGGTACGACTGCGACAGGGCAGGCGGCATAGTGCAGGAGCGCGTAATTCACCCTGCCGAGGTGCAGTCCGACGCGATTGATCCTGCGCTGGGCTCCCACGACCAGCAGGTCCGCGGTCTCCGAGCGCTTGAGGAGCACGTCGCGCGCCGGCCCCTCGACCACGACGCGGTGGACATCCACTGACGGGAACTCGCCGGCGGATCCGGTCAGGGCCTCGTCGAGCAGGGCCTCCGCCCGGCGCCTGTCCTCGTCATCGCCGCTTGGGAGATCGAGCATCCTGCCGATGGACGTTCGTGCGGGACGGTGCCAGGCCATCACCGCATCGAGGGGGCGGCCGCGTGCTGCCGCGATCTCGAACGCGAAGTGGACGGCCGCCGAACCGGACGTGGCGTCCGGGACGCCGATCATGATCTGTTCATACCGTGCTGCGGTCGGCCCGTTCTCGTCCCGGACGACTACGACGGGGCACTGTGCGCGAGCGGCTACGACCAGGCTGACGGACCCCAGCCGGAGGTCCTTCAGCTCACCACGGCCGCGCGCCCCGGTGACGAGTGCGGAGGCGTTGCAGTCGGCGTTCAGCAGAGCCGTCACCGGGTCTTCGTGCACGATTTCCGTGGCCACCTCGACGTCCGGGGCACGCACGTGAGCCCGTGTCTCAGCCCCGTCGACCACATGCCGGGCGGTGTCCTGCCCGAACGGGTTCGTCGCGCAGTCGTCCTCCGCGGTCGCATGCAGGATCTTCAGGGGCAGAGCGAGTCGGGCTGCCTCCTGCGCGGCCCAGTCGAGCGCGAGCATGCTGGAGTCCGAACCGTCCACTCCCACAACCAAGGGCAACCACATGGTCTTCACCCGCTTCTTGCCGGTGCCCCGAATCCTTACCCATGGCAACCGTCGCACCGGACTCGCGCCAGAAGGAGAGGCTGATGGGGCAGCGCGGAGGGACGTACGGCCCCCTCGGGTTCCAGGACCGGCCCGAAGGCCGGGCGCCGACGGCGCCCAGCCGCCTGCGTGAGCGGGAACAGGGCCGTTCGGCCCCCGACCTCTGCCTCAGAGTCCCTTCAACGCTCCGGGCCGAGGGCGCACGCTCAGAAGCGGAACCACTCGCACGTCGGACGGGCAACGCACTCAGCGCACCTCCCGGCGTATTCCAGAAGGGCGGTGGGGACAGTGCCTCGCAGTGTGCTGATCACCTATGGGACGAAGAACGGTTCGACCGCCGAGATCGCCGACATCATCGCTTCCGTTCTGCGGAACGAGGGACTGGAGACGGAGGTCCTGCCTCCGTCGGAGGTGACGGACGTCCACCCCTACGACGCGGTGGTCATCGGCGGCGCTCTCTACATGGGCCGCTGGCACCGGGACGCCCGGCGCTTCGCCCGGCAGCACGCCGGAGCCCTCCGCGAACGTCCGGTCTGGCTGTTCAGCAGCGGCCCGCTGGACGCCTCGGCGTCGGAGCGCGACATTCCCGCTGTTACCGGCGCCCGTCGGGCACAGCGACGCACCCATGCGCGCGACCACGTCACTTTCGGCGGACGGCTCGAGGCAGGGGCGAAGGGCCGCATGGCCAAGGCCATCCTCGACGAGGGCCGCGGGGGCGATTTCCGCGACCTGGACCGCATCGCGAAGTGGGCACGCGGCGTGGCGACCGAGGTCAAGGACCCGGAAGGATCATGAAACGATGCTCCCGGCAGTCTGGAACCGCAGCTGGCGCGCGCATCCCATGCGCCGGCGAGTGGATGATCTCGAAGCGCGGGCACTCCTGGTCGTGGCAGGCCTGGTCCTGACAGGCTCACCGGCCGTCGGTACGGCCGCCGGCTGGTACTCCTACGACCACGGCCGGACCGTCGCCGCTGCACAGGAGGCCTCCCTCCGGCCGGCACGCGCGGAAGTACTGACGGACACTCCCGAACCCGTGCCTCGGACCGACGAGGCCTCGCGCCCGGTGACACTGCCCGTACAGGCTCGGTGGACAGGCGCGGACGGCGAAGAGGTCAAAGGCACGATCCGGGTGCCGCCGGGCACCGTCCGCGGGGAGCGCACGGAGATCTGGCTGAACCGGGAAGGACGGGTCGCGCCGGCCCCGCTGAACGACCGCGCCATCTGGAACGGCGCTGTGACCGCCGGCCTGTTCGGCGTCACCCTGACCGCGAGCGCCGGAGGGCTCGCCGCAGTGGCGGTGCGCAAAACCTGCAGCCGGCGTCGCGCGGCCGACTGGGAACGCGAGTGGAGCCAGGTGGAACCGGAATGGAGCCGCCTCGCCTGAATCCCCACCTCGAAGAGATGAACGATGCGCTGCCGTGTCCCCTGTGCACCCGACCTGAGGAGAGCGCGATGTCCGAATCACCCCACACCGTGAGCGACGTCATGACCCACACCGCTGTGGCGGTGGGCAGCCGGGCGTCGTACAAGGAAATCGTCGAGTTGATGCAGCAGTGGAAGGTCAGCGCGCTGCCCGTGCTGGCAGGCGAAGGACGCGTCATCGGCGTCGTCTCAGAAGCCGACCTGTTGCTCAAGGAGGAGTACCGCATCGACGACGAGGTCCTGTCCGGACCTCCGCCCGCCGACAGCGCCAAAGCGGACGCGGTGTACGCGGAGGAACTCATGTCGAGCCCCGCCATCACCGTCCACGCCGACGCGACCATCGCCGAGGCGGCCAGGATCATGGCGAGACGGCACGTGAAACGCCTGCCCGTGGTGGACCGCCTCGGTGTGCTGGAAGGTGTTGTCAGCAGGACCGATCTGCTGAAGGTCTTTCTGCGGTCCGACGACGACGTGGCCACCGAGATCCGGACCACCGTCCTGCCGGATCTGCCGGAATCGGCGCAGGTGCGCATCGGCGTCGAGGAGGGTGTGGTGACCGTGGGCGGCCGCCTGCGGGACCGGTCCCTGGTGCCGCTGCTGGCGCGGGCGATCCGAGCGGTCGAGGGTGTCGTGGACATCCGGATCGACTTGCGCGGCCCTCAGGCGTCCGTGCGTTGAGGCCGCAGCGCCGGCGGCGCACGGGTGGTGCCCGCAACCTGGTTGCGGGCACCACCCGTGCGCTCCCTCACAGGTGTCTGATGTGGGCGTCCGGTCCCGGGAAGAACAGCGTGACCCTTCCGGTGTCGGACCAGCGCACGTCATAGGGCGGGCTGCCGTCGTCGTGGTGCAGGCCGACCACTTCGCCGTCCCGGCGCACCACCCCCACCGCCGGGCCCTCCACGATGATCTGATCGCCGAGACGCGCACTTACTGTCGTGCCGGCGCTCACTTCCAGCCCGGTCCTGCTCTCCTCCACCAGGTGCGGGTGATTCGCGGGTGCCATGGCCTTCTCCCCTCTCGGTGGTTCCTTCAGGCGGCGGCCTGCCTGGCCACCCCCTCGGTGTCATCGTCCGTCGAATGCCGTAACCGGGCCCAGGGCCACCGGGGTCGACGGCAGGGCCGTACGTCCCTTTCTGACGCGCGAACGCCATCAGCGTGTGGTGGCGACGAGGACTGCTTGTGCCCGGGGCGGCTCAGCCGCGCGGCCAGGATCCCAGCCCGCCTCCTGCCGGTCCGGCGGTCTGATCGCCGTTCTCGCCCTGATCGCGGTGATCACACTGGCCTTCACCGACAGGTACCCCCGCGACCTCTTCGCGCTGATCACGGGCCTCGAACGGTGGGTGCTGCGGGTCGCCGCCTACGCGGCTCCCATGACCGACGAGTACCCTCCCTTCCGGCTGGACATGGGTGGTGACGAACCCGGTCTCAGGACCTGAGCGTCGACGCGGTCCCGTGGCGCCGGGCTCGGGACCCGAGAGGTGGCTTCGATGCCTGTCCGCACGCCTGACACGACATCGTTGCCCTCGTGGGTCGCCGACGCCACGCGGGCACCGTCCGTGCACAACGCACACCCCTGGCGGTTCGACGACGCGAAGGCCGACGGCCTGCCGTCGGCTGCGCATCGGCCCTGACGCCGCGGATGCCGCACACGGCCCCGTCGGCACGCGGCCGGTCCGTACGTCACCGGTCCCGACAGGCTGCCGGCCGATGTCAGGAGCAAGATACGCGTGGCCACCCGTGAAGTTCGCGACGTCGGGCGAGGAACGGCGTCGGCGCGTCGCGACGGGCTCATCTGCCGGCGTGGGCCCCCGTGGCCTGAAGCGCCGCGCGCCCGGCTTCGAGCCGTGCCACGGGGACGCGGAAGGGCGAGCAGGACACGTAGTCCAGACCGGTGTCGTGGAAGAAGTGGACGGACTCCGGGTCTCCCCCGTGCTCCCCGCAGACACCGATCTTCAGCCCCGGCCGGGCGGCCCGGCCTTCGGCGACGGCGATCTCCACCAGGCGCCCCACTCCCTCACGGTCGATCGTCTCGAACGGGGACACCTGGAAAATGCCCTTGTCCAGGTAGGCCGCGAAGAACGCCGCCTCGACGTCGTCCCTGGAGAAACCCCAGGTGGTCTGTGTCAGGTCGTTCGTACCGAAGGAGAAGAACTCGGCGTCCCGGGCGATACTGCCCGCGGTGAGGGCAGCCCTCGGGAGTTCGATCATGGTCCCCACCGGGCATTCCAGCGGAACTCCGGTCTCCGCGGAGACCTGCTCCAGTACACGGGCGACTTCGGCCCTGACCAGACGGAGTTCCTCCACGGCGTCGACGAGCGGCACCATGATCTCGGCCCGGGGATCGCCGCCGGCGCGTCTGCGTGCCACGACGGCTTCGGCGACGGCTCTCACCTGCATGGCCACGAGCCCGGGAACGACCAGCCCGAGCCGTACCCCGCGCAGGCCGAGCATGGGGTTCTCCTCGTGCATCCGGGTGACCGCCGCCAGGAGTTCGGCGTCGTGGGGATCGGGATGCCGCCCCAGAGCGCCCTGCCGGGCGACGCGTACCGACAGCTCCGTGAGGTCGGGCAGAAACTCGTGCAGGGGTGGGTCCAGCAGTCTGATGGTCACAGGCAGACCGTCCATCGCTGCCAGGATGCCGGTGAAGTCCCGCCGCTGCAGGGGCAGCAGAGCGGCGAGTGCCGCCTCCCTCTCCGCGTCGTCGTGGGCCAGGATCATCGCTTCGACCAAGGGCCGCCGGTCACCGAGGAACATGTGCTCGGTGCGGCAGAGCCCGATCCCCTGTGCCCCGAACCGCCGGGCCCGAGCGGCGTCCTCCGGCGTGTCGGCATTGGCCCGGACCTCCATGCTCCGGGCCTCGTCGGCCTGCCCGACGAGCCGGTGCACATCATGTACGACCTGTGGGGCCTCCTCGCCCGGCGGGTGACCGCCGGACTCGAAGTACCGCATCACCGGGGAGTCCACGAGCGGGGCCGCCCCGAGGAACACCACCCCCTCGGACCCGTCGACGGAGACCACGGTGCCTTCCCGGACGGTGTGCGAGGCCGTCGAGAAGAGACGTTCCCCGGCGTCGACCGTGAGCTCCTCCGCACCACAGACGCAGACCTTGCCCATGCCCCGGGCGACGACGGCCGCATGGCTCGTCTTGCCGCCGCGGCTGGTGAGCACGGCCTCCGCGGCGATCATTCCCGGCAGGTCGTCCGGTGTCGTCTCCTGCCGTACGAGAACGGTCTTCTCTCCCGCGGCGGCCCGGCGGACTGCTTCGGCCGAGTCGAAGACGACCGCTCCGACGGCGGCGCCGGGAGAGGCGGGGATGCCCCGGGCCAGTACGTCACGGGCCCCGGAGCTGTCGAACCGCGGGAACATCAGCCGCGCCAGGCCTTCGCCGTCGACCCGGTCCAGCGCCTCCCGTGCGGTGATCAGCCCTTCGTCGACCAGTTGCCCGGCGATGGCGAAGGCGGCCTGGGACGTGCGCTTCCCGACGCGGGTCTGCAGCATCCACAGGGTGCCGCGTTCGACGGTGAACTCGATGTCGCACAGGTCCCGGTAGTGCGTCTCCAACTGACGCATGCAGTCGCGCAGCCGATCGAAGGAGGCCGGGTCGAGGCTCTCGAGATCCTGCAGGGGGACGGTGTTGCGAATGCCCGCGACGACGTCCTCGCCCTGGGCGTTCGGCAGGTAGTCGCCGTAGATCCCGGGCCGGCCCGTGGCCGGGTCGCGCGTGAAGGCGACGCCGCTGCCGGAGTCGGGGCCGAGATTGCCGAAGACCATGGTCTGGACGGTGACAGCGGTGCCGAGATCGTCGGGGATGTGCTCACGCCGCCGGTAGAGCCGCGCCCGTTCACCGTTCCACGAGGTGAAGACGGCGAGAATCGCCCGGCGGAGCTGTTCGGCGGGTTCCTGCGGGAACTCCTCTCCTGTCTTGGCCAGGATCAGGTCCTTGTACGTCTCGACCAGTCTCATCAGGTCAGGGGTGTCGAGCCGGGTGTCGTCGGCGGCATGGTGCTGCTTCTTCACACCGGCGAGGACCTCCGCGAAGGAGGCGCTGTCGACGCCCATGACGGTACTGCCGAACATCTGCACGAGACGTCGATAGGAGTCCCAGGCGAAGCGTTCCGTGTCAGGAGTCCTGCCGAGTCCGAGAACCGAAAGGTCGTTGAGGCCGATGTCGAGGATGGTCTCCATCATGCCCGGCATCGAGAACCGCGCCCCGGAGCGGACCGAGAGCAGCAGCGGGTCGTCCACCTGCCCGAGACGACGGCCTGCGGTTCGTTCCAGGGCGACCAGATGTTCGCCGACCTGCCGCTCGAGCTCGCTGGGCGGCTCACCGGTCGCCAGAAACGCCCGGCATGCCTCCGTGGTGACGGTGAAGCCCGGCGGCACGGGCAGACCCATGCGGGCCATCTCGGCGAGATTCGCTCCCTTGCCGCCCAGAAGGCCGGCCATGCCCCGCCCGCCCTCGCCGAAGTCGTACACGTACCGGTGTTCCATAGCGCTCCACCCGTCTCTCGATGCTCCCGGAGTCCCCTGTAAGCCCGCCTTTGAAGCGGTCGGCCCTCAGTCGTGCGGCACGACCGCCACGGGGCAGGACGCGTGGTGCAGTACGGAATGGACGACCGGCCCGATGTGGGCCCCCAGACGCGAGCGGCGGTGCCTGAGACCGACGACGAGGAGCCGGGCGCCCCTCGACGCCTCGACCAGATCCTGTGCCGCGCGCCCTTGGCCGCACTGCCGGCTGACGGCTGCACCGGGGTACTTCTCCGCCACTCGCGCCACCGCCGCTTCGAGTTCCTTCTGCCGTTCTGCCGGCACCTCCATGAACATCGGCAGAATGCCGACCGTGCCCGGCCCGTACACCGGCGGTGGGGTCCAGCTGTAAACGGCTCTCAGACCACAGCCATGGCGGTCGGCGTATTCGAAGGCGAACGCGAGCGCGTCGTCACTGGTATGGGGCAGGTCCACTCCGAGGACGACGTCTCCGGCCGCCGGCCCCGGCTCCGATGCGCTCGGTCCCCATGCCCGCACGAGGACGACCGGGTGCCGTACGCGGGCCAGAACGGCCAGCGAGACGGAGCCGGCGATGAAGCCCTTCACGCCGCCGAGCGCACGGGAGCCGAGAGCCAGGAGGTCCGCGTCCTCGCCGGCGGCGGTCAGCACTTCGACGGGGTCGCCGGAGATCTGTGACGTCTCCACCCGTACCCCCGGGCAGCGGCGGTGGACATGGGCGGCCGCCGAGTCGAGCAGCTCGCCGGCCACTTGGCGTTGTGTTTCGGGAGCCATGTGGTTGGTGAGGAGGACATCGGCGTCGTTCCACACGTGCACCAGCCGCAGACGACGATCGCGGCCGAGAGCCTCGTCGGCAGCCCAGTCCGCAGCCGCCAGGCTCTCTCGTGAACCGTCGACACCGACGGTGACAGTGCCGGGCATGATGGGCTCCTCTCCACGGACGGGTTCTTCTCCTCCCAGACTGGTCGGCTCGGGCGGGAGAGAAGAGAGGCCACAGGGCCCCTCCCCCGGACCAAGTGGCCCTCTCGCGGCAGCACCGGGGCGGGCCGTCCGCCCGGATCGGCCGCGTACAGCGGTGGCAGCGGCATGGCTGCCGTGAGAACGCCCCGCACCACCGCACCGCTCAGGTGCAGCGGTGGTCGGCCTGCAAGCGCGGTGAGCGTGGTCTGCGGGTGGCCGGCCCAGGCCGTACGTGCGGCCTCGGGACGGTGGAGGCCGTGACCGAGCTGCGTCCAGGTGGCGGTGCCGCCGGTGAGTGTGGCCGCGCGGACGCCACTCTGGGCCAGGGTGGCGCATGCCTGGCGGGAGCGGGCACCGGAGGCGCACACCACGAGCAGGTCGCCCCGGGCGGCAGCGGCCTTGATCGCGGGCAGGGCCTCGTCGGGGGGCCGAGCGGGATGTTGTGCGCGCCGGGCAGGTGGCCCGAGGCGTATTCGCCCGGAGTGCGGACGTCGATCACGATGAGCTCGTGCAGGCGGCTGACGGCCTGGCCGGCGTCGAGAGCGGCGGGAGTCGTCATCGCTTTTCCTTTTGCGGTGGGAAGGAATCGCTCCGGTAAGATACCCGCACGGGTATCCCGAAGGAGCGCTTGTGGAACTGGCGATGGCAGCCGAGGAACTGAAGGCAGTGGTCAACCGGCTGCGCCGGGCTCAGGGGCAGATCGCCGGGGTGATCAAGATGATCGAGGAGGGCCGGGACTGCGAAGACGTGGTCACGCAGTTGGCCGCCGCCTCCCGGGCGCTGGACAAGGCAGGATTCGCGATCATCGCCACCGGTCTGCAGCAGTGCCTGACCGACACCGACATGGCTGCGAGCGGTGACCGCGAGCAGATGCGGGCCCGGTTGGAGAAACTCTTCCTGTCCCTGGCCTGACCCACTCCTGACGCCATGTCATGTCAGCACATCCAGCAGCATGAACGCAGCCACCGCCAACAGCGCGGACGCGAAAATGCGCTGAAGCACCTTGCCGGACACCTTGGCGGCCAACCGTTTGCCGTCCCACGCTCCGAGGATCGCGGTGGCGATGAACGGCGCGACGACGGCCCAGTCGAGTCCCGCAGTCGTCGAACCGCGGGTGACGAGCGACGCGAGGGCGTTCGCCGAGATCACCAACAGGCTGGTGCCGACCGCTGCCTGCATCTCGAAGCCCAGGACCGTGATGAGAGCCGGAACGGCCAGGAATCCGCCACCCACACCGAGCAATCCGGTGAGCGCGCCCAGCCCGGCCCCGGCCCCCGCCGCCTTCACGGGGTGCTCCGCACCGGCCTGGCCCGTGGTGCGGACCGGAGTGAGCATCCTGACCGCGGCGAGGGCCGCGACGGCGGCGAACGCGGCGGTCAGCATGTGCTGCGGCATACGGGTGGCGGCGGCTCCCGCAGCGGCGGCCGGCAGCACGCCGGCCGCCGCGAACAGCGCTCCCGTCCTCCACCGCACGTTGCCCGCGCGGGCGTGTGCGTACAGAGCGGTGGCGGATGTCGCGGTGACGATGAGCAGGCTCGCCGTAGTGGCTGCCGCCGGGGAGAAGCCGAGCACGTAGATGAGCGCGGGAACGGCGAGAACGCTGCCGCCGCCACCGAGCGCTCCGAGCGCCACACCGACGAGAGCTCCGGCGAGCAGCGCCAGGACCACCGCGCTCACGTGATGACGCCGCGGTCGCCGCGGTCGTCGACGACCGGCAGGCCCTCCCGGGCCCAGGCGATCAGCCCACCGGTGACATCGGCGGCCTCCACTCCGCTGTCGGCCAGGTATTCGGCCGCTCGGCGGGAGCGGTTCCCGGAACGGCAGATGACGACAACGGGCCGGCCCCGGGCGGAGGGCGGGAGTGCGGTGCCGGCCAGAAGCCGGGTCAGGGGCAGGTGCAGAGCGCCGGGTACGTGTCCGGCAGCCCATTCGCAGGTCTCCCGGACGTCGAGCAGAACTGCGCCGCCCTGCGCCGTCCGTTGCACGGCCTGGGCCGGGGAAAGGCGTTGGATACCGGGTCGGGAAGGCATTGTGGGTCACTCCATGAGAAGGGCCGTGCAAGCGTTCAAGCGGTACGGGTGAGGCCGGCTTCCTCGGCGGCTTCGAAACCGTCGTCGACCGCCACGACGTCCCGCCCGACGGCGTCCAGCAGGGAAGCGGCGATCGCCGCGCGCATCCCGCCGGCGCAGTGCACCCACACCACGCCGGGCGGCACCTCCGCGAGGCGCCCGCGCAGTTCATGGATCGGTACGTGTACCGATCCGTCGACGAAGCCGTTCGCCCGCTCCGAATCGCGGCGTACGTCCAGCACCACCACGTGATCGCCGCGCTCACGTACGGCAGCCAGATCGGCGAACCGGGCGCGCGGGAAGGACGCGAGCCGTTCGCCCTCCCCGACCCAGTGGTCGGGGGTGCCCGTGGCGGCGGCCGCCGGACGGTCGATGCCGACCCGGGCCAGTTCCCGTTGCGCGTCCGCGACCTGGTCGGACGTCTCGGCAAGCAAGGTGACGGGCTTGCCCCAGGGGATGAGCCACGCCAGGTAGGTGGCGAGTTTTCCTTCGCCCTCGAAGTTGAACGCCCCGGCGACATGCCCCTGAGCGAAGGCGACGCGATTGCGCAGATCGACGATCCATTCCCCCGCGGCCAGCCGCGCCGCGATCTGCGCGGCGTCGGCCGGCTGCGGAGGGGTCAGGTCGACGGGGGCGGGTCCGGCCGCGTTGACCGGGCCCATGTGCGCGTAGTAGGCGGGTACGTCCTCCAGCCCCGCGAGCATGTCACCGACGAACGTGTCCACGTCCTTCGTGAGCGCGTCATTGGTCTTGCGTTCCGCGCCGATCGTGGTCGCCTCCCCTTCGGACTGGGAGGACGAGCAGAAACTGCCGAACCCGTGCGTGGGAAGCACCCGGACGTCGTCGTCGAGCTCGTCGGCCAGGCGATGCGCGGAGGCGTGCTGAGCGCGCGCCAGCTGCGCGGTCAGCCGGGGCTCGACCAGATCCGGTCGCCCCACGCTGCCGATGAGCAGCGACCCACCGGTGAAGGCGGCCACTCCCCGGCCGCCTTCCTCGAGGACGTACGAGGTGTGGTGCGGCGTGTGCCCCGGAGTGGCCAGCGCGCGCAGCACCAGACCCTCGTCCACGGTCACGGTCTCGCCGTCGACGACAGGCGTACGGGCGAACGCCACCGCGGCGTCCGCCGGCACGAGATACCGGGCGCCGGTGACGCGCGCCAGTTCCAGACCGCCGCTGACGTAGTCGTTGTGCAGATGCGTCTCGAGCACGTACGCGATGCGCACTCCTCGCCGGGCTGCCGCGGCGACGACCCGGTCGATGTCGCGGGGCGGATCCACCACTGCCGCGAAGCCGGGGCCCCCGACCAGATAGCTGCGGTTGCCCAGGCCCTCCAGCTCCAAGCTCTCGACGAAGAACACGATCAAGGCTCCTTCCGACTTACCCCCCGGGGTATCAGTATCCACCTTAACAGAGGTACCCCAGGGGGTATTCTCGCCACGACGGCCGGCCTGGAATCCGCGGTACCGGCCGTGCCTGCAGCCCGCGGCCTCCGCAGGCGGGTCGAGGTCCGTACGGGTATGCAGGAACTGTCCGCGCAACCATCGGAGGCCCCCATGAGCTACGACCGCACCGTCCGTCTGGCGACCGATTTCCCGACCGCCGTGGCCGCGGTCCGCCGGGCTCTGAGTGATCAGGGCTTCGGCGTCCTCACCGAGATCGACGTCAAGGCCACCCTCAAGGCCAAGCTCGACCATGACATGGAGGACTACCTGATCCTCGGCGCCTGCAATCCGGCCCTGGCCCATCAGGCGCTCCAGACCGACCGCAGCATCGGCCTGCTCCTGCCATGCAACGTCGTCGTACGCCGCGACGGCGACACCACCGTCGTCCAGGCGCTCGACCCGAACACGATGGTCACGCTGACAGGCATGGCCGCCCTCGAACCGGTCGCCACCGAGGCGACGACCCGACTCGACGCGGCGCTGGCGTCCTTGGCCTGAGGCGGTTCCCCGCCTTCCCCGGGATCAGTCCCCGGTACCGGCCAGAACCATGCTGCCGGTCGTCGCGCCCCCGTCGATCACGAACTCCGATCCTGTGGAGTACGTGGCGTCCGCCGCCAGGAACAGCGCCATCGCCGCCACTTCCTCGGGCGTGCCGAAGCGCGGAATCGGCTGGTCGGCCACGATGGCGTCGCCCATGCCCTCGGTCATCGGGGTGGCGATCGGTCCCGGATGGATGGAGCACACACGGATCCCTGATGCGGCCAGCTCCAGGGCGGCTGCCTTCGTCAGACCGCGCAGGCCCCACTTACTGGCCACGTACGCGCCGAGATCGGCATAGCCCATGAGTCCGGCCGTGGACGACACGTTGAGAACCACACCGCCCCCCGCCCGCCTCATCGACGGTGTGGTGGCGCGCATACCGAGCCAGGGGCCGTAGAGGTTGACGTCCGTCACCCGCCGGAACACCTGCGGTTCCGTCGCCTCCATGGAGCCGAACTCGACCACACCCGCGTTGTTGACGAGCACCGACACCGGGCCGAATACCCGCTCTGTCTCCGCAACCGCAGCCGACCAGTCGACGGCGCTTGTCACGTCGAGGCTGCGGAACCGGGCTGCCTCTCCCCCTTCCTTGCCGAGAGCCTCACCCTCTTCCTCCAGCACATCAGTGATCATGACGAACGCCCCCTCGTCCACGAACGCGCGGACGACGGCTGCGCCGATGCCACGCGCACCGCCGGTCACCAGGGCCGTCCTGCCGCTCAGTCGCTTCATGATGGCCTCCTCCACATCGGTGAGGGCCGTGTGCTCTCACTTCGACCCTCACACCGGCCGGCCGCAACCACGAGGGGATGAACGTCCCTCGGGAACGGGCCGAACGGACCCTGCACCGGGACGCAGGCCCCCTTTGTCCCGGTGTCGGAATGACGAGCGGGCTGCCGTCGTCCGACCGGTGCAGACTGGAGGTCACGGAGGAGGCGCCATGGCTTCTGTACGGATCGTCTTCGCGTCGGAACATCACTCCACACAGGAGATCGCCGAACGGGTCGGTGCCCGGCTGAGCGAGCGCGGCCACGACATCGAGGTGCACAGACTGCGTCCCGGCGACACCTGGTCCCCGGGCGCCGGCTCACTCGTGATCGGCAGCGCCGTACACGACGGTGCCTGGCTTCCTGCGGCCGAGGAGTTCGTCAGGAGGCATGCCGAGCTCCTGTCCGGTCGGCCCGTGTGGATGTACAGCGTCGGCATGACCGCCGCCCTGCCCCGGCCGTTGCGCCTGCTTGCCGCACGAGCCGAGCAGCCGCGTGTCGTACAGCTCGTCGATCTCGTCCGCCCCCGCGAGCACCACCGCTTCTCCGGCGTGGTCCGGCGCGGGCATCTCGGCCGGAAGGGTGCCATGGCCTTTCGCCTGCTCGGCTGCCGTTACGGGGACTACCGGGACTGGTCGGAGATCGACGCGTGGGCGGCCGGCATCAGCCGGGCCCTGGATGCCCCGCCTGACCGGACGGAGCATCCCGGGGTGGCGTAGAGCATCCGGCGCGGGCACCGTGGACCAGGGGCGGCCGCGGTGAGAGGTGAGACGACCATGGACGGCAGTGAATCGACCCCCCGCATCGTCGTCGGTGTCGACGGTTCCGTGTCGTCCCATGCGGCGCTGCGGTGGGCGGCAGGGCACGCCCAGCTCGTCGGTGGCGTGGTGGAGGCCGTCTGCGCATGGGACACACCGTCGGAGTCCGGGTGGGCGGGACCGGCCACGGAACCCCGATTCGATCTGGAGCAGGCCCGCCGCGGCTTCGCCGAGGAGATCGGGACGGTCTTCCGGGACGGCAAGCCTGTGGAGGTACGGGAGAGGCTGGTCCGCGGCGACCCCTCCGAGGTGCTGGTACGCGCCTCCGAAGGAGCCGAGCTGCTGGTTGTGGGCAGCAGGGGCCGGGGCGGCTTCGCTCGGGCCATGCTGGGCTCCGTCAGCCAGCGCTGTGCCCAGCACGCGTCGTGCCCGGTGGTCGTGGTGCGCCCGGCCGACAGCAAGAAGTGAGCACCGCCCGACGTCTCACCGGCGCCGGGTGCTGTCCAGCGCCGTGGACGCGACCATGTCGCAGCGCACGTCGACGACCCCTTCGACTGCCCGCGTCAGCCGCTCCGCAAGCGCGATCAGTGTGCCGTCTCGCACGGTCCCTGTGATCGTCACACACCCTTTGTCCACGGTTGCCTGGATCCCCGCGCGGGAGACGGGGAAGAAGCGGTCGATCACTTCGCGCCTCACCTCGTCGGCGATGTCCTCGTCCGTCCGGAGAAAGACCTTGAGCAGGTCGGACCGGCTCACGATGCCTCTCAGGAGCCCCTGCTCGTCGACAACCGGTAGCCGCTTCACCTGGTGGCGTGCCATCAGACGGGCCGCCTGGGGCAGCGTGGCGCCGGCGCGAACGGTGACGGCGGGAGCCGACATCAGATCCCGCGCGGTGACGGCCCCGGCCTTGGCATAGTCCGCCAGGCGCTCCCGCTGGCCGATCAGCGTGGGCTCCATGTCTCGCAGTTCCTCCTTGGCCAGAAGATCCGCCTCGGAGACCACTCCCACGACGCGCCCACCCGTTTCCAGCACGGGCAGCGCGGTGACCCGCCACTTCTTCATGGCGGTCACGATCTCTTTGAACCGGGCCTCCAGCTCCACGGCGACGACGGTCGGAGTCATCACGTCGCTCACGATGTGCGGTGATCGGCGATTCACGGCACGCTCCCTCCGGGAGTGCATCGGCTCCGCCCACGAGGGGCGGATCCCTTCCATGTCAGCCTGCGCTTCGTGCACGTCGCGCAACAGGGCCGAGCGGCCCGCCGTACGACCCGGCCGAGCCCGACTCTCCGGGCTCGGCCGGCGGCGGCATGTCACTGGTTCGGCACGACCACGACGGGGCAGGAGGCGTGGTGCAGCACGGTGTGGCCCACCCTTCCGAGTTGCATGCCGAAGTGGGTGTGCCGACGACGGGCGCCGACGACCAGGAGGTCGGCCGCCGCCGACCGCGCGAGCAGGACCTTACGCGCCGGCCCTTCGACTGTGGCTCGCTTCAGCCGGACGTCCGGATGGTCCCGCACGGCCGTCTCAAGCGCCTCGTCGAGCAGCTTCGACGCCCGTTCCTCGTGGTAGCGGGCGGGATCTCCCGCGAGGAGCGGGTGGTCCGTCGATTCATGGGCCGGGCAGCGCCAGGCCCGGACCACATCCAGGGTGCAGCCCCTCAGCTCCGCTTCGCGAAAGGCGAACCGGACCGCTGCCGAGTCGGTGTCGGCATCCCCGACACCGAGCGTGATGCGGTGGTGTGCACCTGCCAGTCCCGCCTTGTCGCCACGCACCACGACGACAGGGCACTGGGCGCCGGCGGCCACGGCGAGGCTGACCGAGCCCAGCAGCAGGCCCGCGATGTCACCACGGCCTCGTGATCCGGTGACCAGCGCGAAGGCGTGCCGCCCTTCTCTCAGGAGAGCGCTCACCGTGTCGTCCGGAAGGACGTCGGTGGCGACCTTGACGTCCGGCGTACGGCGACGGACGCGCTCTGCCGCGGTACCCACGATGTTCTCGGCAAGCACCTGCTCGTCGGGACGGTCGAGGCCGGTCGCGAGTGCGGCGCCCTCGTAGCGTTGCCACAAGGACGCGTACACCAGGCGCAGCGGCAGACCGCGGCGAAGGGCCTCGTCCGCTGCCCAGTCGGTCGCCAGGAAGCTGGATTCCGAACCGTCCACGCCCACAACCAGGGGCGACTCCATCGTCCCCACCGCCTTTCTCCGAAGGGCCATCGGCTCTCCTTCTCACCGTCACACCGGAGGCATGCGGTCTCCAGGGCCGGTCGGGCCCCGGCTGATGCCCGTACGGCCCCAGCTCCCGTCCCGTCATGGGCGCACGCTGGAGGCGAGGACTCACGAGGAGGGCCGGCCGATGACGAGCACCGAAGTCTCCATGCACGCGCTGCTGACGGACGGAACCACCGTGCGCATTCGCCCCGCTCTTCCCGAAGACGCCGAGCGCGTATTGGAGTTCTATTCCACGATGTCGCCCGACAACCTGCGGATGCGCTTCTTGGCGACGGGACGTCGCTCGGCGGAGCTGGCCGCCGCCCGGGTGGAAGCGGCGCCGGAAGTCGGCTACCAGGCGCTGCTGGCCGAGGCGGGAGACAGAGTCCTGGGGATCGCGGACTACTCGAGAGAGCCCGGAACGACGTCGGCGGACATCTCCCTCGCGGTCGCGGACGATCAGCACCATCGAGGGCTGGGCACGCTGCTGCTGGAGCACCTCGTCGCCAGGGCGGGCGACGCCGGCATCACCGTCTTCACCGCGGACGCCCTCTCCGGGAATCACGCGGTGCTCAAGGTGTTCGCGGACCTCGGACTGCGCACACGGCAGCACTTCGACGGCCCGGAGGTCCGATACTCCATCGACCTCGCGCAGACCGACGCCTATGCGTCCGCCATCGACGAGCGCGGGCGCATCGCCGACGTCGCCAGCCTGCGCCCCCTGCTGAAACCACGATCGGTCGTCGTCGTAGGCGCCGGCCGCAAGCCCGGCTCGGTCGGGCGGGCCGTTCTGCGCAATACGCGCTCCGGCGGATTCACCGGCCTGCTGCGTGCTGTGAACCCGCACGCCGACATCATCGAATGGGTGGCCAGCCACCCCTCCGTGGCGTCCTTGCCGTATGTGCCGGACCTGGCCGTCCTCGCCCTTCCGGCGCCGGCTGTGCCGGAGGTGGCGGAGGAGTGCGGTGAGGCGGGCGTCCGGGCGCTGCTGGTGCTCTCCTCCGGCCTGACGCACGAGCAGGCCGCCGCGTTGCTGGCCCAGTGCCGGCGCTACGGCATGCGCATGGTCGGCCCGAACTGCCTGGGCCTGTTGAACACCGCGCCCGACATCCGGCTGAACGCCACCTTCGCCGCCCACCCGCCTGTGCCGGGTACGGCCGGAGTGGCTGTCCAGTCGGGCGGTGTGGGCATCGCACTCCTGGACGGCCTGTCCCGGCTCGGCATCGGCGTGTCGACCTTCGTCTCACTCGGCGACAAGTACGACGTGAGTGGAAACGACGTCCTGCGGTGGTGGGAGAGCGACGGTCGCACCGATCTCGCCGTACTGCACCTGGAGTCCTTCGGCAACCCCCGTGCGTTCTCCCGCACCGCCCGCCGGGTCACCCGCTCCATGCCCGTCCTCACCGTCGACGCGGGCCGGTCCGATGCGGGACGAAGGGCTGCCGCCTCCCACACTGCGGCCGCCGCGACGCCCACCATGACCCGGGCCGCCCTGTTCGCCCAGGCCGGCGTCATCGCCACCCGCACCATCGGTGAACTCCTCGACACCGCGGCACTTCTGAAGACCCAGCCGCTGCCGGACGGCGCCCGGGTCGCCGTGGTGACCAACGCCGGCGGGGCCGGCGTGCTCGCGGCCGACGCATGCGACGAGGCCGGGCTCACCGTGCCCGTACTGAGCGATGCGACCACCAAGGATCTGCTGGCCGGACTGCCACCGGGCGCAAGCGCCGCCAACCCTGTGGACGCCACGGCGGCCGTCGGCGAGGAAGAGCTGCGACGGTGCATCGACCGGCTCGGCCTGTGCGCCGAAGTCGACGCCGTGCTCGTGGTGCTCGTTCCGACCGCGGTCGCTGCCGCCGTCGGCGACGATCTGGTGAACGCGCTGATCAACCGATCGGCCCGCCCGCCACGACCGGTTGTCGCGGTGCTGCCTTCGCAGAGCACCCGCGTCGAACTGCTGCCGACACGCGACGGCGGTCGCGTGCCTGCCTTCGGGGACGCACAGGACGCCGCACGCGCGCTGGCGCAAGCCGTGTCGCGCACCCGGTGGCTGTCGAGGCCCTTCGGTACGGTTCCCGAACTGACCGACGTCAACAGCGCCGCGGCACGTGCGGTGGCCGTCCGCTTCCTCGACGAGCACCCGCAGGGCGGCTGGCTCGACCCGATGACGACCGCAGAGCTTCTCGGCAGCTACTCGCTCCCCCTGTCCCCCTGGGGCTGGGCCGCCGACGAGACCGAGGCGGTCCGGACTGCCGAACAGCTCGCCGGGTCGGACGGGGGCGTGGTGATGAAGGCGTACTGGCCAGGACTCGTGCACAAGAGCGCCCTCGGAGCCGTCGTGCTCGACCTGCGCGGTCCCGGACAGGTGCGGTCCGCCTACCGGGACATGGCCCGGCGCTTCGGCGACCGGATGACCGGGGTCGTCATCCAGCCGCTGGCCGGCCGCGGTACCGAATTCTTTGCCGGAGTCGTCCAGGACCCGGTGTTCGGGCCCCTGGTGTTGTTCGGGCTGGGCGGAACAGCCACGGAAGTCCTCGCCGACCACGCGGCCCGGCTCGCGCCGCTGACCGATGTGGACGTGCAGGAGCTGATGCGGTCACCACGCTGTGCGCCTCTGCTGTTCGGCCGTCGCGGAAGTGCCCCGCTCGACGTGGCGGGGGTCGAGCAGGTGCTGCTCCGCCTCTCCCGGATGGCGTCCGACGTGCCTGAGCTGTCCGAGGTGGACCTCAACCCCGTTCTGGCCCGCGCGGGATCCGTCAGCCTGGTCGATGTACGTGTCCTGCTGAAGCCGGCGCACGCCGTCGACCCCTCTCTCCGCAGACTTCGCTGACCGACGAGGATGCCGCCGGCCCGAAGCCCGTGCCCCACCCGCTACAGCGGGTGGGGCACCACCGCTACGGGGCAGGCCACATGATGGATCATCGCGTGCGTGACCGGACCGATGCGCGTGCCGGCGCCGGCGTGATGACCGACGACGACGAGGCTCGCATCCTCTGCGGCGAGGAGCAGGCAGTGCGCAGCACGCTCCTCGGCCAGCCGCTCGACGACAGCCACCTCTGGATACTTTTCGCGCCATGGGTGCAGCACCGCGGCGAGCGACAGCCTCGTCTCGTTCCGCATGGTGTCGGCCTCGGCCGCCGGCGTCAGGCCGTACGCGTGCGAAGCGGGAAGCTTCCATGCGTAGACGGCGGTCAGTGACGTCGACCGCGCCTTCGCTGCCTCGAAGGCGAACGACAACAGCGACTCGTCCGGGTGCTCCAGGTCAAGGCCGAGGACGACCGGCCGGAACGCCGTCCGCTCTGCTGCCGGGGCCGTCCAGGCGTGAGCATGTTCCTCCTCCGCGCGTTCACCGGCCCGGACGAGAACGACCGGGCCTCGTGCCTGGGCCGTGACGTCAAGGGCCACCGAACCGATCACGAAGCCCGCGAGGCTGCTGAATCCACGGGAACCCAGGGCGAGCACACCGGAGGTCTCCGCCGCGGCCAGCAGGGCGGTCACCGGCGCGTCCGCGGTCCGGTGGGGAACGATGTGCAGGCCGGGGTGGTCCGCCAGCAGCCTCCTGGCCGTGTGGTCCAGAGCTCTGTTCACGCGCTCGGCCGGTACGTCGATCTCGGGGAGGTGCGTGCGCGGAGTCGGTTCGTACCCGGCCTGCAGCAAGGTCAGAGGCACACCTCGGAGCATCGCCTCACGAGCCGCCCACTGGGCAGCGGCGTTGCTCTCGGCTGACCCGTCTATGCCTACGGTGACCGTCTTACGCATGACGCGCCCTTCGGTGTCTACGAAACGTCGTCCACAGACTCCCGGGTAGCCGCCGTGGCTCATGTGGCGGAAGGAGTCCCACCCGCTTCTCGCGGATCCTGATTGCGCGGTGCACGGTTCACGACCGCTTCTCCGCGCCTCGCCCAGGACTCCTTCCGTCAACTTCAGACAACCACCGCCCGCAGCCTGCCACCAGGGCCTGTCGGCCCCCGATCAGCCCTCAGCTCTCGCTCCCCGGCCCGCCGTCCCGCCGGCCGGCCACGCTGACCTCATCGTGCGTGGGACCGCCCAGCACCACCTTGAGCGCCCCGGTCTGCGCTGCGCGGGCGAAGATGTCGTACGCCTCTTCCATCTGCTCCAGCCGGAAACGGTGCGTGACCATCGCAGAGGCCGCCGGAAGCTTCCCAGCCGCCATCATCCGAAGGAGCAGCGGTGTGGAGTGGGTGTCGACGAGTCCGGTCGTGATGGTCACGTCCTTGATCCACAGATCTTCGAGGTGGAGCGCGGCGGGCTTGCCGTGTACACCGACATTGGCGACATGGCCTCCGGGCCGCACCATCCGGGTGCACTGTTCGAACGCCTCCGGCACGCCGACCGCCTCGACGACGACATCGGCGCCGAGGCCGTCCGTCAGATCCTCGACCAGTTGCTCCGGCTCTTCGGCCGCATTGACAGTGGCGTCCGCACCCATGGCACGTGCTGCCTCCAGCCGGGCTTCGGCCAGATCGACGGCGATGATGCGTCCCGGGGTGTAGAGCTGTGCGGTGGCGATGGTTGCGAGGCCGATCGGACCGGCGCCGATCACGACGACGGTGTCACCGGGCCGCACACGGCCGTTGAGCACGCCCACCTCGTAGCCGGTGGGGAATATGTCCGCCAGCAGAACCGCGTCCTCGCTGGTCACGGTGTTGGGAAGAGGATGGACCGAGAGGTCGGCGAAGGGCACCCGGACATACTCGGCCTGAGTGCCGTCGATCAGATGTCCGAGCACCCAGCCCCCGCCGCCGCGGCACTGGCCGTAGCGGTTCTCCCGGCAGAATCCGCAGCGGCCGCAGGAAGCGATGCAGGAGACCAGCACGCGGTCGCCCGGGCGTACCGTGCGTACGTCGCTGCCCACCTCGACGACCTCTCCCACGGCCTCGTGGCCAAGGACTGTGCCCGGGCCGACCTCGGGAACGTCGCCTTTGATGATGTGCAGATCCGTCCCGCAGATCGTGACGGCGTCGACGCGTATCACCGCGTCGCCGGCGTCCTTGATCCCGGGGTCGGGAACGTCCTGCCAGGACGTCTGTCCAGGGCCTTGAAACACCAGCGCCTTCATAACGTCGCCCTTCCTCTCGACGGGTGTGCACCGACGGTCTGCAACCAGGGTCGCTCTCCCGGCCGACGAGCGCATGGGCCGCACTACCGGCTCGGGCTCGGGACGCATCGACACGCTCATCAGGGACAGGGATCTTCGTGAGACGGATGTCGCGATCGGTGCCGGGGCACGGGCCGTCGTCGCAAGGCTTCACGCGTGACCGTGACGACGAGCCGCCCTGCCCCTTCTCGCCGGTTCCCACGCCCCGATCCCCTTGGCGGGCCGCATGCGCCGCGTAGGGGAATGGGGTACTCATCGAAGGATGACAACACACCGCGCTCGGCATGTCGGCGACTCGAGGACCTCCACACCGGCGGACTGGCACCGTCATGCACCACCGCCATTTCGAGCTTCGTACGGGACGGAGGCCGCCGCCATGCAACCAGCCGTCATCGTTGGCCTCGACGGATCACCCGCCGGCCTCGCCGCTGCCCGCCGGCCCGCCGGCGACGCCAGGAAGCGCGAGCTCGGCGCGCGCCTGCTGTACGCGTGGCCGTTGCCGGCCCCGGAGCCGACCGGCGGGCGCTGCCCGGCCGTCGCCATTCCTCATGACTGAGCCCGGCCTCCGCGGGAGCCCAGCGTGGTCGCGGCCACAGAGCGGTGAGCGGCACGACAGCGAGACAGCGCCGCGGGCGGCGGTGTGCGAGACCCACACCGCGATCGTGTTCTTCGCCGGCGACCGTGCCTACAAGGTGAAGAAGCCGGTGGATCTTGGGTTCCTGGACTACACGACAGTGACGGCCCGGCGGGCGGCGTGCGAACGCGAAGTCGCTCTCAACCGCCGCTTCGCCCCGGACGTCTATCTGGGTCTGGGTGAGATGCGCAGTCCTGAGGCACAGGCGCCCGAACCACTCGTGGTGATGCGCCGTATGCCTGCGGACCGCCGCCTTTCCCAGCTGGTACGGGAAGGGGCCTCCGTCGACGACATTCTGCGGGCGGTTGCCCGGCAACTCGCGGCGTGGCACGCGAAGGCACCTCGGAGCCGGGAGGTGGACGAGCAGGGCACGCGGGACGCTCTGTCCTCCCGCTGGGAGACCAGCTTCCAGCAGTTCCGTGCGTTGGCCGACGACGGCGTCGTGCCGGACGGGGTGGGGGAGGTGGAGCGGCTGGTGCGCCGCTATCTCGCCGGTCGCAAGCCTCTGTTCGACTCCCGCATCAAGCAGGGACGGGTGGTCGACGGCCACGGCGATCTGCTCGCCGAGGACGTCTTCTGCCTCGACGACGGCCCCCGCGTCCTGGACTGTCTGGAGTTCGACGACCACCTCCGCCACGTCGACGGCCTCGACGACGCCGCATTCCTCGCCATGGACCTGGAACAGCTCGGCGCCCCTCAGGCCGCGGCGTACTTCCTCGCCCAGTACGGCGAGTACTCCGCGGATCCCGCGCCCCCGTCCCTGTGGCACCACTACGTCGCCTACCGCGCCTTCGTCCGCGCCAAGGTCTCCCTGATCCAGGTCGGTCAAGGAGCGCCGGGCGCGGGGGCCGCGTCACGGCGGCTGGCCTCGGCGGCGCTGCGCCACCTGCGTACTTCCGCCGTCGGACTGACGCTCGTCGGCGGGCTGCCGGGCAGTGGGAAGTCCACTCTCTCCGGAGCGCTGGCCGACCGGCTGGGGGTCACGCTGCTCAGCAGCGACCGTCTCCGCAAAGAGCTCGCAGGGATCCCGCCGGAGCAGTCCGCGGCGGCCGGCTACGGCGAGGGCCTGTACACGCCGGAGTGGACAGCCCGGACCTACGCCGCACTGCTCCACCGCGCGTCCGCCCTGCTGTGCTCCGGCGAGTCAGTCGTCCTGGACGCAACCTGGTCGGACGAGGCACAGCGCGAGGCCGCCCTGACTGTGGCCGAACGCAGCAGCGCCGACCTGGTGGCACTGCACTGCCACGTGCCGGGCGACGTGTCGGCGGCCCGCCTGAGCACGCGCGCCCAGGGAGCGTCCGACGCCGACGCCGACATCGCCGCCTCGATGGAGGCCCGGCAGCAGTCGTGGCCAGAGGCCGTCACGGTCGACACCAGTGGCTCTCTGGAGTCCGCGGTGGCCCAGGCCCTGGCAGCCGTACGCCCATGGGGCACGGGCCAGGCACCGGTCTTCCGCCGCCCCCGCACGGAGCCGGCCTAGACGAGCGGTTGCCCGGCCGGGGCCCTCGGGCCGATCCCCGTCGCCGGGCCCCGCCCAGGTTTCGCGGGACGCGGCGCAGTGCCCCATGGTGGGTTGTACGGGGAACTCCCGACCGGCGGGCGGCGTGGCAGAGCCCGCATCGCGGGTTGTCTTCGGTTCTGCGGGAGGAGGCCACCATGGGTGAAGAGAGGCCGCTCGCCCCGGGCGAGGCATGGCGCGCCGTGGCCGCATGCTTCCTTGCCACCTTCCCGCTGTTCTCACGGCACCGGATCCACCTGCCGGAAGAACGGCTGGGGGTACGGCTCCGCTTCGCCGACGGCACCTCGGGCCGCGTGTACCGGGAGACCCGCCTCGGCAGCGGCTTGGCGAAGGACCCTTGCACGCTGGTGGTCGCCTTCCGGCTGCGGCTGGTGCGGGGGCCCGCGCACGCGCTGTTCCGCTGGGAGAGCCTGCTGAACACTCCGCTGTTCGTCGGCTTTCCGGGCTTCACCTCGAAGCTGTGGCTGGCCCACGACGAGTGCGGCCGCTACCGCGGTGTGTACGAGTGGGACGGCGCGGAGCGCGCCGAGCACTACGCGCGTTCCTTGTGGCGGGTCCTGGCGCTGGTCAGCGTGCCCGGTTCGATCCGGTACGCCGTCGTGCCGGGAGTGCGCCGCGACGACGTCGTCGCGGACCCCGAGCTGCTTGAGGACCTCACCCCGGTCGAGGCCGCAGCATGGTGGCGCATACAGGCGGGAAGTGACGACGATGGTGGACGTCCTGGTCGTAGGGGCCGGTCCGACCGGTCTCACCGTGGCCCTGGAGGCCCATGACCACGGGGCGCGGGTCCGGGTCGTCGAGCGGCGTCCGGAGCCGTTCCGGCCCTCGCGTGCCCTCATCCTCCATCCACGCACCCTGGAGGTCCTGCGCCCCCTTGGTGTCACGAACGCCGTGCTGGCGATGGCGGACACCGCCCCGACGGCAGACCTGCATCTCGGCTCCCACGTCGTCGAAGCCGGGCTCGGGGACCTGGCACTGGCCGACACGGCGTTCCCGCACCTGTCTCTCGTGCGGCAGACGGACGTCGAGCGAGTACTGACTCGGGCGCTCGCCGACCGCGGGGTGACGGTGGGACGGGGGACTGAACTGGTCGCCGTCCGCGACGAGGGACACAGTGCGCGGGCCGTGCTGAGGTCCCCGCACGGCATCGAGGAGATCCGCTGCTCCTTCGTCGCCGGCTGCGACGGCCCGGCCAGCACAGTCCGGGCCTGCGCCGGTATCGGGTGGCACGGCAGGCCCTACGGCGAAGAGGTGGTCCTCGCCGACCTCGACCTCGACCTCGACGACATCTCCGCTCGCTCTGGTGCTCAGCTGTTCGCGGGCCGCCAAGGGCTGTTGTTCCTCTTCCCTCTCGGCGAGCAGGCCGACTGGCGGTTGCTGGCCACACGAGTCTCCACCGACGGGGCCGAGCAGGGCTTCGGCCAGCCCGGCTCCACCGTCCCGCATGCCGAACTGCAGCGCCTCCTGATCGACGCGGGGCTTCAGACACGAATCGAGCGCCTCGCATGGTCCGCGCGAGTGCCGCTGCAGTGCAGCCTGGCACGGGGTTTCCGCCGGGGGCGCCTCTTCCTCGCGGGCGACGCGGCTCACAACTACTCACCGGCCACCGGCCAGGGCATGAACGCGGGCATCCAGGACGCGGTGAACCTCGGCTGGAAACTGGCGTTCGCGGCGAGCCGTACCAGGGGCGGGCCCACGGATGACGTGATCGCTGAAGAAGTGCTGCTCGACTCCTACGACCTGGAACGCAGACCGGCCGCATACCGACGGCTGATCCTCACGCACACCGCGTTCTGGGCAGAGGCGTCGACCGGGCGGATCCCCTCTTGGCTGCGCGGAGTGGCCGCCCCGCGTGCGGCCCGGATCGTACCCGCCCTGCTGGACCGGCGCAGGCTGGTCGCCGAGGCCGTCCGTCTCATCTCCCAGTTGCGTGTGAACTACCGGCACAGCCTGTTGTCGGTGCGGGGAACACCTCCCCTGCGGGGTGCTCCCCGCCCAGGAGACCGCCTGCCGGACGCGGCCATCAGCCTCGGAGGGGCTCCACGGCGGCTCCACGAACTGCTGGCCGATCCGGGTGTGCACCTGCTGTTGCAGCGCGACGCCGATCCCCCGCCGCCGCAGGCGGTGACCGGCTCCCACGTCAGCGTCCTGCGATTGGCGAACAGCCCGGGCCGCGGTCTGGTTGCGGTGCGTCCGGACGGGCATGTCGGCTTCCAGTGCGGGGCAGCCGACCCGGCCGGGCTGACCGACTGGCTGGCACTGATCGGTGCGGTGTCTCCTCCCGTCCGGATGTGAACACAAGCCGCGAACGCAGGCACGGCCGTCGCGGGGGCGCATCGCGTACATGGCCGGGACACACCTGCAGCGATCGCTTCAGCGGTGCCGGTCATGTGGATCCGGCCCCACACGACCGGCGCCCGCCACCTGGTTCCGGCCGGGGCCTCCCTGGCCTGTGTCCGGACGCCCGTCGTCAACGGCGACGCCGTCGTGGTGAACGAGGGCGTGCTGCTGCGCGCCATCGCCACACCCGGCGAGACACCGCACCACGTGTTGCGTCGTGGAGGGAGGTCGGGCGGCGGTGGCGGCGTTCACCGGCGGATCGCTGCTGATCGGCAGGGTCGGGCGACCGGGCCTCGTCGAACCGCGGCCGGCCCGCGCCCAGCACGCCTGCGCAGGCTCTCGGGCCGGTCCGGGAGGCGACCGGTTCGTGTGATCCCGCTGTCGGGCGCACGGGGCGCCCTGGTCGTCGGAGAAGTAGTGGGCCATGATCTGCGCGCCTCCGCCACCATGGGACGGCTGCGGACAGCGGTAGCCCGCCGAAGCGGGGATGGTGTGGGCACGGTGGGTCGGAGAGGCGGTGCTCCACGGTTCCCTCACCCAATTGCGGCCCCTCCGGTGAGGGCGGGAGCGTCTCAGGAGAGGGAGAGGAAGAGCTTCTCCATCTTCTGGGTGTCCAGGCTGTCGGCTCCGCCCTCCTCGATCAGGCATTGCTTGAGGCCGCTGGCGACGATGGCGAAGCCGGCCCGGTCCAGCGCACGGTTGACCGCGGCCAGCTGAGTGACGACGTCCTCGCAGTCACGTCCTTCTTCCAACATGCGCACGACACCGGCGAGCTGGCCCTGGGCACGCTTGAGGCGGTTGGCGGCCGACCGCACCTGGTCGGCGGGGAGCTGGACCATGGGATGTTCCTCTCGGAGGGCCGGCCGGAAAACGGCTGCGCTCATTGGGTGGCGAGGGAGGCGCGCACCTCGTCCATGTCAAGCTCGCGGACGGCGGTGATCAGCTGGTCCAGGGCCCGGGGCGGCAGGGCACCGGGCTGGGAGAAGACCAGGATGCCTTCGCGGAAGGCCATCAGGGTGGGGATCGAGGTGATGTCCGCCGCGGCGGCGAGGGCTTGCTCGGCCTCTGTGTCGACCTTGCCGAAGACGATGTCGGAGTGGGTCTTGGAAGCCCTTTCGTAGACGGGGGCGAACATCCGGCAGGGTCCGCACCATGAGGCCCAGAAGTCGACGAGGACGATGTCGTGGCCGGTGACGGTCTTCTCGAAGTCGGCGGCGGTGAGGGCGACGGTGCTCATGGGACGGTTCCTTTCGTTTCACCGAAGTACGGGTGCTTGATACCCCCTGGGGTACACAACGCCAGGATGGGATGTGGCATTCCGCCGCCGTTCGAGTCGATGCCGCTCGCCACGCGGGGTCCCCGTACAGGTTTCCGACACGCCGCCGCCCCGGCGCACCGAGAGGACGGTGCGCCGGGGCAGCAGGGGGCCGGAGCGGGAACGCTAGGCCCTGTGGACGGCGCGTCGCAGCGGGCAGCGGGCGACGAAGCCGTAGCAGACGCCCGCTCCGGCGCCCAGCGAGGCGATGGCGGCGAGAGCCGGGACGGCTATGTGGGCGGGCGCCTGCTGGATCAGGACGAAGGCGCCCATGGCCAGTACGAACCAGGCGAAGAGCCGGGAGAGGACGTGTGCGGGGACGTGCCCGGCCAGTCGGGCCCCGGCGAGGCTGCCGACGACCGCGAACCCGGTGACGGCCAGGGTCAGGGTCCAGTCGATCTGGACGGTCGAGAGGTAACCGGCGAAGCCGGCCGCGGACTTCATCGCGATGACCAGCAGTGAGGTGCCGACAGCCACCGGCATGGGCAGGCCGCCCAGCAGAGCCAGGGCGGGAACGACGAGGAAGCCGCCCCCCGCGCCGACCAGGCCGGTGGCCAGGCCGACGGCCGCGCCGTCCACCAGGACTCTTCCCACCGGGAGCTGCTGGTGGGCCCGGTCGGGGTCGACGCCCCGGCGGCCGCGGAGCATGGCGGCAGCGGTGACGATCATCATGACCGCGAAGGCGATCAGCAGGACGGCGTCGGGGATGCGGCCGCCGACGAGACCGCCGGTGTAGGCGCCGGCCATGCCGGCCGCTCCGAACAGGACGCCGGTGCGCCAGCGGACCCGTCCGCCGCGGGCATGGCTGATCATGCCCACGGCGGAGGTGACGCCGACGACGAACAGGGAGGTGGCGATGGCCTCCTTGGCGTCCATGCCCGCGACGTAGACCAGCAGCGGCACGGTCAGGATCGACCCGCCTCCCCCGAGCAGGCCGAGGGAGACGCCGACCAGCAGCGCGAGGACCAGGACGAGCGCCAGCGTCATGGTGATCACCTGCCGTCGGCGAGCTGGGCGACGGCCTTTCGCGGGTCGAAGGACGCGGTGCGGTTCCACGGCATCTTCGACAGCATCACGCCCATGGCGCAGGTGTTGCTGATGGCGGCGAAGGCCAGTCCGCCGCCGACGAACGCGGACAGCGCCTGCAGCCCGGGGAGGAAGAAGCTGCCGAGGGCGCCGACCAGGACCAGCGAGCCGGCGACCAGGCGGACCTGGCGCTCCATGTCCCAGCGTTCCTGACCGTAGTTGGTCGGGGCACCGGACTTCTCCCAGGCGGTCATGCCGCCCGACAGGACCGCCAGGCCGGGGAGCCCGGCCTCGGCGAGGGCGCGTTCGGCCTGGCCGGCGCGCTGGCCGGAGCGGCACACCAGCACCACGTCGGTGTCCAGGTGCCTCGTCAGCTCATCTCGGTGCTCGCGCAGGGTGTCCAGCGGGACGTTGTAGGAGCCTGGGATGTGCGCGCCCTCGAACTCGGCGGGGGAACGGACGTCGAGCAATCGCGGCGGGGTGCCCGCGTCGAGCCTGGCGCGCAGTTCGTCGATGGTCAGGCTGCTGGGGGTGGTGGGCGTGGTCACGCGTTGATCTCCTGTCGGTTGTCGCGGGTTCCGGGGATGTCGGAGGCGTCGGGGCACAGCCCCAGGTCCAGGGCGTTGTCGAAGCTGTCGTCGACGGCGACGACGTCGCGGCCGCGGGCATGGAGCAGTGCGGCGACGACTCCGGCGCGGTAGCCGCCGGCGCAGTGCACCCAGACGCGACCTGCGGGGATCTCCTCGAGGCGGACCGGCACCTCGTGGATGGGAATGTGCAGCGAGCCAGGGATGTGCGCCTCGTCGCGCTCCTGGTTGCGGCGCACGTCCAGGACGACGAGGTCGTCGCCGCTGAGGGCGGCCTTGAGGTCGCCGAAGGTGGCGCGCTCGTAGACGGCCAGGGCCTCGCCGCCGGCCCAGTCCTCGGGGCCGCCGGTGGCCATGGCGGCCGGGCGGTCGATGCCGATGCGGACCAACTCGCGCTGGGCCTCGGTCACGTCCTCGGCCGTCTCGCCGAGCAGTGCGACGGGTGTGCCCCACGGAATCAGCCAGCCCAGATAGGTGACGAACTGGCCGTCCAGGCCGAAGTTGAGGCTGCCCGCCAGGTGCCCGGCGGCGAAGGCGGTGCGGTCGCGCAGGTCCACCACCCACTCGCCGGCCTCGATCCTGCGCCGCAGCTCGGCCGGGTCCGCGACGGAGGGCGGGGACAGGTCCGGGCTGCCGGGCCCGCCGGAGTTGGCCGGACCCATGTGGGCGTAGTAGGCCGGGTAGGCGTCGAGGCCCGCCAGGAGCTGCTGGACGTATGCCTCTTCGTCGGCGGTCAGCGCGGTGTTGGTCCGCTTCTCCTCGCCGATGGTGCTGGACAGGCCGGTGGCCTGGGTCGCGGAGCAGAACGAGCCGAACCCGTGGGTGGGGTAGACGGCGGTCTCGTCCGGCAGTTCCTCGGCCAGCCGGTGCGCCGAGCGCCACTGGGCGCGCACCAGGGTGTCGGTGTGGTCCGGGCCCAGCAGGTCGGGACGCCCGGTGGTGCCGTACAGCAGGGAGCCGCCGGTGAACACCGCGACCTGCTGTCCGTCGGCCTCCAGGGCGTAGGACAGGTGGGTGTGGGTGTGGCCCGGGGTGTGCATCGCCCGCACCCGGAGGGTGTCGCCGACCTCGATCACCTGGTCGTCGCGCACCGGGGTCCGCTCGTAGGAGACCGCGTCGTCGGCGTTCACCAGGTACTGCGCGCCCACCTCTCTGGCCAGGGCCAGGCCGCCCGTGACGTAGTCGTTGTGGATATGCGTCTCGAACACGTGGGTGATCCGCACTCCGGCGGCGTCGGCCAGCGCTGTGACGCGGTCGTAGTCGCGCTGGGGGTCGACCACCAGGGCCACGAAACCGTCGTGGGCGAGGTAGGTGCGGTCCCCCAGGCCGGGGGTCTCGACGGGCAGAACGGTGATCATCGCGTCTCCTCGGGGGTGGCGGGGGCGGTGGAGGCGGTTGCAGTGCCAGGCTGGTCGCCGGTGACCGTGGGGCGGCCGGCGTCGACCCAGGCGGCGGTGCCGCCGCTGACGCTGTGGGCGTCGTAACCCAGGTCGCGGAGCAGGGAGGTCGCCTGTGCGCTGCGGCCGCCGCTCCGGCAGATCACGTAGACCGGGCGGTCCTTGGGCAGCTCGGGGAGCCGAAGAGGGAGGTTGGGGAGTGGTACCGGCCGGGCGCCGGGGACGTGGCCGGCCCGGTACTCGTCTCCATCGCGGACATCGACGACGAGGGCACCTGCCGCGTGCGCCTCGGCGAACCGCTGCTGGTCGATCTCAGGAACCATGCGGGAACTCCTGCTCACTTGCCTTCCAGTAATACCCGGGGGGGTATGCATGTACTCAACCGTAACAGGATCCGCCTTATGCCCCCGGGGGTATGCAGGAGTGATGCGTCTCACGTACCCAGATCCCCGTCCCGGCCATGAACCGAATACGCGACGGGTTCACTGCACCGCTCCCCACGGCCCGGTTCCCCCGTGCTGCCGCTGCTCACCACCTCCCTGGCCGGCGCCCCCTTCCTGCCGTCCCTGACGGGAAGGGACGGGGAACTCGCCTGAGCGGAACGGCTGTCCCGGTGGGCGGGCGCGGTCCCCGACCGCACCCGCTGCTCGGCCTGGCCGCGGCCGCCGCAGTCCTCACCGTCCCGTGTCGCACCGGACCCGGTCGGAAGGTGATCACCGAGGTCGACGAAACCGAGGTGGGGCACGCCCTCGACGTCCTGCGGGCCGTGGCGGGAGCCATGGAGACGGAATTGGGCGAGCCGGGGAGCAGCGCGAAGAAGTCCGTGAACTGCGCTCCAGGCTGCCGCCACACGGCGCGGCGCCCCGCGGGCGGAAGCCCGCGGTCCCGTACCGCTCCAGTCCGGCCCGGGCCGTCTGCATCCATATGATGCGGCGTCACCTCTGCGGGCGGTGATCTTGGCGCCGACCAGAGATCTCGGCCAAGAGCCTCGTCACATCATGTCAGCGTCGTACCCGCGGCATCCCCAGTCCGATCCAGGAGATGATCTCGCGCTGGATCTCGTTGTTGCCGCCGCCGAAGGTGAAGATCACGGCGGTGCGGTAGCCGCGTTCCAGTTCGCCGCCGAGGACGGCCCCGGCGGAGCCCTCCTTCAGCGGGCCCGCCGCGCCGACGATCTCCATCAGCCAGGCGTAGGCGTCGCGCCGCGCCTCGGAGCCGTAGACCTTGACCGCGGAGGCGTCCTGCGGGGTGAGCGTGCCGTCCTGGACGGCGTTCACCATCTGCCAGTTGAGGAGTTTCATGGCGTCGAGCCGGGCGTGGGTGCGGGCGAGCCGGCCGCGGACCCAGCCGAGGTCGATCACCCGGCGGCCGTCGGGGAGTCCGGTCCGTGCGGCCCAGTGCTGGACGTCGCGCAGGGCGCGGATCGCCATGGTGCCGTGGGCGGCGAGGGTGACCCGCTCGTGGTTGAGCTGATTGGTGATCAGCCGCCAGCCCTTGTTCTCCTCCCCGACCCGGTGGGCGACGGGGACGCGGACGTTCTCGTAGTAGCTCGCGGTGGTGTCGTGCGAGGCGAGGGTGTTGATGAGGGTGCACGAGTAGCCGGGGTCGGAGGTCGGTACGAGGAGCATGGTGATGCCCTTGTGGGGCGGCGCTTCGGGGTCGGTGCGGACGGCGAGCCAGACCCAGTCGGCGGTGTCGCCGTTGGTGGTCCAGATCTTCTGACCGTCGACGACGTACGTGTCCCCGTCCCGCACGGCCCGGGTGCGCAGCGCGGCGAGGTCGGTGCCGGCGCCGGGTTCGCTGTAGCCGATGGCGAAGTCGATCTCGCCGGAGAGGATCTTCGGCAGGAAGTACGCCTTCTGTTCGTCGGTGCCGAACTGCATGATCGTCGGGCCGACCGTGTTGAGCGCCATCAGCGGCAGGGGCACGCCCGCCTGGGCGGCCTCGTCGAAGAAGATGAACTGTTCCATCGGACTGAGTCCGCGGCCGCCGTACCGCTCGGGCCAGCCGACCCCGAGCCAGCCGTCGGAGCCGAGCCGGCGGATCGTCTCGCGGTAGAAGCGTTTACGGGCGGCCGGCTCCGCGAACCGGGCGTAGGCGTTGTCGGGGACGAGCTTCGCGAAGTAGGTGCGCAGTTCGGTGCGCAACTGCTCCTGCTGCGGCGTGTATCGAAGGTGCACGGCCCCTCCAGGCTCTCGCGGTCCGTTCCGGGCTCTCGCGGTCCGTTCCCTTGCGCGGCGGCGCACACAGTAGAACGTGTTGCAGTAATCCGGAAGGGCCGTGCGGGTTCGCTACCGCGAGGCGTACACCGCCTCGACGAGGGCCATCTTGCGCGGGTCGTCGGCGATGTGGGGGCCCATGCGGTTCATCACGTATCCGAGGGCGATGCCGCCCTCGGGGTCGGCGAGCCCGCAGGAGCCGCCGAAGCCGTCGTGGCCGACCGCCCTCGGGTTGGGCCCGTACGAGCCGTTGGCGCCGCTGAGCCAGAGACCGAGACCGACCTCCGTGTCGTGCGCGAAGCCGGCTCCGAGGATCAGGTCGCGGCAGGCGCCCTGCCCTTCGCGCACGCGCTCCGCCGCCCGCTCGCTCAGCACCCGGTGTCCGTCGAGCCGCCCCCGGCCGGCGAGGACGCCGTACAGCGAGGCGACCGCGCGGGCGGTGCCGTGGCCGTTCGCGGCGGGAATCTCGGCGGCGCGCCACCCGGCCGAGTTGGCGGCGTCCGCGCCGGTGACCGGGTTGACCAGTGCGGCGAGCGCGACGGGCGCCAACTGGGCGAACGCCGCGGCCTGTTCGCTGCTCTGCGCGGGCGCCGGATGCACCAGCTCGGCGACCCGCCCGGCCTCGGCCTCGGGCAGGCCGATCGTGAAGTCGATCCCGAGCGGTCCGGTGATCTCCTGCCGCAGGAACTCGCCGGGCAGCAGCCCGCTCACCCGGCGCACGACCTCGCCGACGAGGTGGCCGTAGGTGATCGCGTGGTATCCGGAGCGGGTGCCGGGCTCCCACCACGGCTCGGTGGCCGCGAGCCGCGCGCAGGTCAGCTCCCAGTCGTAGAGCTCGTCCAGCGAGTGGGGCTCGCGCAGTCCCGCGAGCCCGGCCCGGTGGGAGAGCAGATGGCGCACCAGGACGGCCTTCTTGCCCTCCGCGGCGAACTCGGGCCAGTAGTCGGCGACCGGCGCGTCCAGGTCGAGCAACCCGCGGTCGGCGAGCACATGGGCGCAGAGCGCGGTCGGGCCCTTCGTCGTGGACCATACGTTCACCGTCGTGTCGCGCTGCCACGGCCGGGTGCGGGCCGCGTCCGCCCAGCCGCCCCACAGGTCCACGACCTTCTCGCCGCCGGCGAGCACGGTCACGGCGGCGCCGAGCTCGCCCCGCTCCCGGAAGTTCGCCTCGAAGGCGGCACGCACCGCCGAGAAGCGCTCGTCGCAATGACCTTCGATGTCCACGGGTCGTTCCGTCATACCGGCCTCCATCGCCTCGTCCTGCGCGGAACATACCGACTGGTCGGACCGATGGGGAAGGGGGCGTACGGCGACCGGCCACCCGTGCGCGAGGATGGAACCGCAAGATCCGCATCCGGAAGGACGAAGCGATGGCCCCCGACGGCTCCGTACCGCCGAACGACGACGCCGTACTGCTGCGCACCGAAGGCCGCGCCGGGTACCTCACGCTCAACCGCCCCCGCGCCATCAACGCGCTCACCCACCCGATGGTGCGCGCCGTCCACGCGGCGCTCGACGCCTGGGAGCACGACGACGCCGTCCACGCCGTGGTGATCACCGGGGCCGGCGAGCGCGGGCTGTGCGCCGGCGGCGACATCCGGGCCATCCACGACGACGCGCGCGCCGGCGGACGGGCGTCGGTGGACTTCTGGCGCGACGAGTACCGGCTCAACGCCCGCGTCGCCCGCTACCCGAAGCCGTACGTCGCCCTCATGGACGGCATCGTGATGGGCGGCGGCGTCGGCGTGTCCGCCCACGGCAGCGTCCGCATCGTCACCGAACGCTCCCGGATCGCCATGCCCGAGACCGGGATCGGCTTCGTGCCGGACGTCGGCGGCACCCATCTGCTGGCGCGGGCGCCCGGCGAACTGGGTACCCACCTCGCGCTCACCGGCGAGGCGGTCGGCGCGGGCGACGCGCTGCTCCTCGGCCTCGCCGACCACTTCGTGCCCTCGGAACGGCTCGCCGGCGTCTCGGCGTCACTCGCCTGTGTGCCCCCGGCGGAAGCCGTACGGCGGCACGAGGACCCCGCGCCCGGCGCCGCGCTGGCCGCCCACCGCGACTGGATCGACCACTGCTACGCCTCGGACTCCGCGGAGGAGATCGTCGAACGTCTGTCGTCGTGCGGCGAGCCCGCGGCCAAGGACGCGGCGGAGACCATCCTGACCAGGTCCCCCACGTCCGTGAAGGTGACGCTCGCCGCGATCCGCCGGGCACGGGCGCTCGGCGCCCTGGAGCCGGTCCTCGAACAGGAGTTCCGGGTCTCGTGCGCCGCGCTGGGCTCGCCGGACCTGGTCGAGGGCATCCGGGCGCAGGTCGTCGACAAGGACCGCAGCCCGCGGTGGTCACCGGCGCGGCTGGACGCGGTCACCGACACGGCCGTCGCGGCGCACTTCGCCCCGCTGCCGGCGGGGGAACCGGGGCTCGGGCTCACCGGGTGACCGGCCCCCGGACAGGTCAACGCCGTGGACGCAGCAGCAGCACGGCCATGTCGTCGCCGCGGCTCGGTACCGTCGTCCGGTCGCCGATCAGCGTGTCCACCAGCGTCTCCAGCGGCTGCCCGGCTCCCCGTCCGAGCCGCCCCGCCACCTCGGCGAGGGCGTCGTCGAGGTCGACGCCCGGCGTCTCGATCAGCCCGTCCGTGTAGAGCACCAGCACGGACCCGGGCGGCAGCGGCACCGCGGTCGTGGGATACGCCGCCGAGGAGTCGATGCCCAGCAGCGGGCCGCCGGCGAGGTCGAGCACGTGGACCCGGCCGTCCGGGTCCCGCAGCAGCGGCTGCGGATGGCCCGCGCGGGCCAGCATCACCCGGTGGTGCTCCAGGTCCAGATGCAGATACACACAGCTCGCCAGCAGGTCCGCGTCCAGGTCGATCAGCAGCCGGTTCGTGCTCGCCATGACCCGGCCGGGCGGCTGCCCGACCGCGGTGTACGCCCGCACCGCCGTGCGCACCTGCCCCATCAGGCCGGCGGCGGCGACGTTGTGGCCCTGTACGTCGCCGATGACCGCGGCGGCCTCGGGCTGCGCCGACCCGCGGAAGAGCTCGCCCTCCCCGCTCCGCCGCATCAGGTCGTAGAAGTCGCCGCCGATGTCCATGCCCTGGGTGCCGGGCACATAGCGGGCGGCCACCTCCAGACCGGGCAGCGCGGGCAGCGAGTGCGGCAGCAGCGCGGACTGCAGGCCGTGCGCCAGGCGGTGCTTGGTGTCGTACAGCCGGGCCCGCTCCAGGGCCTGCGCGATCAGACCGCCGAGGCTGGTGAGCACGGCCCGCTCGTCGGGCGGGAACGGGTGCGGCTGCGCGTACGCGAGGACACACGTCCCGACCGGACGTCCGGAGGCGATCAGCGGCAGATACGCCCAGGCGGCCATGGGGTCCGGCATGGCGCCGCGGTCCGGATACAGGTGTTCGAGCTCCTCGCGCGTCTCGAAGAACGACGGCACCCCGGTCGCCAGCGCGTGCGCGCCCGGTGTGGCGGCGGTCAGCAGCATGCCGTCGAAGCGGTCGACGACCCCCGGATCGTCGAATCCGCGGTGTCCCAGCACCCGCAGCCGTCCCCCGTCGGGTGCCAGGATCACCAGGGCGCAGCTCCCGACGGCCGGCATGATCTCGTCGGCGACGAGTTCGACCACGTCAAAGACTCCGACGGCCTCCGTCAGGGCGCTCGCCAGACTCAGCAGGTGCGAGATGGTCACCAGACGCGGCGGCCGGTGCCCGGTCCGCTTCCCGGCCGCATGCGGCCCGGCCGTGGCCCCCGCCGGGGTGACCTGGACGCTGATCCCGCTCCTGCTGGGATGGAACCGGAACATCAGCCAGTCCTGCGGCGGGCGCAGCGCCACGAAAGACGTGCTGTGCTGGCTGAACAGGGCCGCGCGGTAGTGATCCTCGTAGACCGGGTCGTTCAGCCAGGGCAGGGTGGCCCACAGCGGGCTGCCGAGCAGCTCCTCCGATGTGCTGCCGACGAGTTCGAGCATGGCGGCGTTGGCGAACGTGACGCGGCCGTTGACGTCGAGCGCGCACATGCCGTCCGGGACCCGGGCCACCATCTGCGCGGCCTCTACGGCGCTGCTGGTGCCCGCCATCGGCGCCGTGCCGAGGAAGTCGACCTCCGGCACGACCCGGCGGCCCTTCTGCGCGGCGCGCTCCAGGCGCAGCGCGAGCCGGTCGCAGGCGGTGGTGAGGAGGGTGCGCTCGGACGGCGACAGCTCGGACGGATGCGATCCCGGCCAGGTGACGAAGACGGCCCCGTACACCGTGTCCGCGGTGGCGACGGGCAGCGCGGCGAGCGCGAACGGGTACGGCAGGACGACGGAGATGCGGGGATACCGCCTGGCCATGTCCTCCTCGTCCGGCACCCATACGAGCCGCCGCCCGCGGACGGCGTCGGCGACGGGGATCGGGGAGGTGAGCGCGACCCGCTCCCAGGGGGCGGCGAAGGCGCGTGGCAGGCCGGCCATGACGGCCATCTCGAGGATCGGCTCGGCCTCGGAGAGGAGATAGACGGCGCCGGAGTGGGCCTGGACGTCGTCCATCATCCCGGCGAGAGCGAGGGAGAGGAGGGGGTGGGAGCCGGGGCCGGTGCTGGGGCCCGTGCCGCCGGTTGGCGGCGCGGGCGCGGGCCGGGGGGCGGGCCGGTCGGACACGGGACCACCTCCCAGTTGGACAGCCCCTGACCAAGGCTGCCCGCTGGGGCGGTATCCCGCACGGCGAGCACGGGGGGTGGGGCGTGGGATGTCCCCCACCCCGCCCCTTCCCGGAACCGGGGCTGCGCCCCGGACCCGCGCGGGGGGCCGAGCCCGCGGGGGCGGGGGCGGAGCCCGCGGCTCGCGGTGCGCGCCGGGGGCAGTGTGCCCGGCTCGGGGCGGGCAACGCGCTTCGCGCGGGGGCCCTCAAACGCCCCCTTCGGCCCGGCCGTGGGTAAGAACCCCAGGCCGGGCTCATTTCCATCGCGCTCGGTCCCTCTGCGCGCCCGGGACCGGGCCCGCAGCACCGCTCTCGGCCCGGGCGGGGGCCGCGGCCTGGCCGAGCCGCACACGCACTCGACACCTCGGTCCGTCGCTCTGGGGGCCCGACCGGAAGGGGCGGATCGGCCGGGGTCCGCGACGCCCCCTGGCCGGGGCCCACGCGCCCGGCCGGGGTCTGGCCGGAAAGGCCGGACCCGGCCCCCGCCTCACCCCGCCCCCTCCCCCGGCGTCATCACGTTCGCGTGCGCCTCCCTCGTCGTGCCGTTGACCGTCACCGACAGCGTGAACGTGCCCGGCCGGAGGGCCGTGAGGTGGCCCGTGGCCGGGTCGAAGGACGCCACGTGATGGCCCCGGGCGTCGTCGGGGGTGCCGATGTGGAGGTTCGGCGAGCCCGACCAGTCCGCGCTGACGGGGAACGTCACCGGGACCCGGCGTGCGCCCTGGACGACGGTCGCCCTCGCGTCGCCGGTGTCGCCGGGGCGCAGGACGACGGGCGCCTCCAGTTCCAGCGCGTCGACGTGGGCTCGGGTCTGGACGGAGACCCAGTCGGGCCGGGCCTTCCACGGGGCCCGGCGCGCGGCAGCCTGTTCGGCGGGCGAGACGTGGTCGACGCCGACGAGCGACCAGCCGGTGAAGCCGCCCTCGTCGGCGGGCCCGGCCGGGGCCTTGCCGGAGTTGCCGTTGACGAGGTACGGCACGCCGTCGACGTGCGCGGCGTGGAAGACGCCGACGTGGCTGCCGATCAGGCCCGCGCCCTTGCCGGTCGTACGGCGGAACTCCGCCAGCCAGTCCTCGATCAGCGCGGCTTCCTTGCGGTCGCCGAGCCGGCTCGCCTGCTGGACGGTCGGGTCGCGCGGCGGGACGTGCTCGACGACCATCACGGAGCCGATGCCGCGGTCGGCCGCGGCCGCGTCGAGCTGCGCGCGGAGCTCCTTGATCTGGGCCAGGCCGCCGCCGCGCAGGGTCAGGCTGGACGTGTCGAGGGTGATGAACCGGGTGCCCCGGTGGTCGAAGGTGCGCTGCGCCGGGCCGAACTCGTCGGTGAAGTTGTCGATCCGTCCGCCCATCACCTCGTGGTTGCCGGGCACGTAGTACCAGGGCACCTCGTCGCCCAGTTCCTCCGTGAGGACCCGGCGGGCGAACGCCAGGTCGGCGGGTGAGCCCTCGTCCACGAGGTCGCCGTTGACGACCAGGAAGTCCGGGCGGGCCGCCTTGATCTCGCGGAGCGTACGGCGGGCCTGGGCGACGATCGGGCTGTCGGGGTCGCGGGCGACGAACTGCGCGTCGGACATCACGGCGAACCGCCAGTCGCGCCGCTCGGTGACGGCCGCCGGGTCGACGAGCGGGGCGACGACCGTCGGAGGTTCGGGCAGGTCGACCGGCGGCGGCACCTGCGCCTCCAGCCGGTCGATGACGATCCGCCCGGTGTACTGGCGGGCGGCGGCGGTCTCCGCGAGGTAGAAGCGGTGGACGGACAGCGGCATCGCCGCGCCCTGCGGGACGGCGAACCGCACCTGCTGCCAGCCGGTCCAGGTGATGTAGGGCCCGCGCAGCAGCTGGTCGGAACCGGCGGCGTCCTTGAGGTGGAGGGTGGGCCAGGCGCCGTTGCCGTCGCCCTTGATCCAGAGGGTGAAGGACTGCGGCTGGCCGGCGACCGTGATCCGCCGCGGCGGGTTGGCGTAGGCGGCCCTGGTCGCGGTCGACTTCGTGAAGTCGTAGGAGAGTTCGAGGCCGGTGCCGTCCAGTCCGTCGGGCACGGCCGCGACGGACCCGCTCGCCCGGGCCTGGCTGAAGGTCCAGGACCCGGCGTCGTCGAAGCCGGTGACGTCCTGTCGGGCGAGGCCGACGCTGACGGCGAGCACGGTGCGTGCGTCGCCGACCGTGGCGGTGATCAGCCCGGCGGTGCCGGCGTCGCCGCGCGCGGCGACGGTGAAGGCGCCGCGGCCGTCGTCGCGGACGTCGAACAGGCCGCGGTCGTAGTCGAGCCGTACGTCGCCGGGTTCGACGGGCGCGCTGTTGCCCTGGGCGTCCAGGCCCAGGACGCCGAAAGTGCCGGTGGCGCCGGAGTCCGCGAGGGAGACACGGCGGGCGGTCGGCTCGATGCGCGCGAGGTCGTCGAGCACGGTGAGGCGGATGCTGCCGTGGGCGGCGCCCCGTTCGGCGCGGACCTCGGTGGCCCCGCTGTGCCGGGCCCGGAAGACGCCGTCGCCGTCGACCCGGCCGACCGAGGGCCGCAGGGACCGCCAGTGCGGGTCGCCCGCGGCGGGGCCGTAGGTCTCGTCGTGGCCGGCGGCGGTGAGCCTGCGGGTGAGTCCGGGGAACACCCGCTCCGGGTGGCCGCCCACGACCGGGTCGGCGGTGGGCGCGGCCAGGGCGGGAACGGCGGTCTCGACCCGGTAGCCGTGCAGCTGCCCGCTGCCGGCGGGGGCGGTGAGGGCGAGGCCGTTGGGGACCTCGCGCTCGCTGCCGTCGGAGGGGCTGTTCTCCACCCGGAACGTGTCGCTGCCCACGTCGCGGGCGACGAGGGTGGAGGAGCCGCCGCCGTCGAGGTTGAGCGCGTTGTGCGCGCCGGCCTTCCGCATCATCCGGCCGAGTTCGGTGAGCGTGACGCCACCGCTGTCGGCCTGCCGGCCGTCGACGGTGATGATGTGCATGGTGCGGCCGTCCGCGGAGAATCCGACGGCGGTGCGCGGCGCGGCGGTGTTGTTGCCGGCGCCGTCGTGGCTCTGCGGCACGCCGTCGACGACGAGGAGTTCGCGGCCGCCGACGGCGGTGCGCGGTACGGGGCCGCTGTCGGTGCGCGGCCGGTACGCGATGCTCACCGGGTCGCCGGGCCTGAGCGCCGCGAGCACGGCGGCCCCGGCCTCCCGCCCGACGAGCACGGTGGCGCCGGCGGGGACGCCCCCGGTGCCCGGCCGGTCGGTGACCGTGACGACCTCGCCGTCGCGGACGACCGCCTCGGCGACGGGCGTCGCGGCGTCGACGGTGAGCGCCCGGTCGGCCTCGCCCCAGGCCGGGGTGTACGCGCCGATCCCGCCCGCGGGCACGTTGGCGGCGTTGTACGCGCCGAGCCGGTGCTCGCCGCCGGGCACGGTGAGCGTGCCCTCGAAGTACAGCTCCAGTACCCGTCCCGCGCCTTCCGGGCCGATGCCGACGGCGCGGTGGGCGCCGGGGGCGGGCGAGTGGGTGAACCGGCCGTCCTTGATGCCGGGGCCCTGCGGTGCGCCGGTCTGGTTGATGTCGAAGAAGTCGGCGTTGACGGCGGCGACGGTGCGCCGGCCCTCGCCGGGGTCGTGCCGGGCGGCGAGTTCGGAGACGCTGTGCCGGTCGGTGACCTTGCCGGACGACAGGTAGTCGGCCTGTATGCCGCCGGTGAGGTCGACGGAGAGCGTGTCGACGCGCAGCCACTTGTCGGCCTCGAGCCGGTCGTACGAGGTGAGTTCGACGCCGGGCGCGACGGGCCGCGAGGAGCGGGCGGTCTCGATGCCGTCGGGGTCGGTGACGGCGGCCTGGCTGCCGCCCGGGGCGCTCGCGGGAGGCGGCGCGACGGGCCGCAGTATCTCGGCCGATTCCCGTGGCGGCGGTGGTACGGGATCGGCGACGGCGGGAGCGACGGCCCCCACCACGAGTGCGGACAGCGTCGCGGCCAGCACGACGGTGCGTCTTGCTCTGCCAAGGTCCACAACTACTCCTGGAGGTTGGCTGGTTGAGCACGTGGTAAGCGCTGTCGGCGGACAGCATCGCCGGGCCGGGAGGATCGCGCCAGAGGGTCGGGGTGAAGGACGGGGAACAGGTGGCGCCTGGCATCTTCGCGTGACGGGGCCCGCTGACGCGGCGTCACCACGCCGACATCGGCGGCGCGCCTCGCCGTTCGGCCCAAGGCCGCGTGGCGCACACGCGAAGCCGCCCGCTCGACGGGTCGAGCGGGCGGCACAAGGGGGCAGCAGGACGGGAGGCGCAAGGCCGTGACGGCACCAGGGCGGCGCAAGGACGGGACAGCGCAAGGGCGGGCGGGCCGCGTACGGCCCGCCCGCTCCTCGTGTCACATCGGCGTGAGCGTCAGTGCTGGGGGCTACGGCGCTTGCGCGCGGCCCACATGATGCCGCCGCCGGCCAGGATCACGGCGGCCGCCGCACCGGCGATCAGCGGGGTGGCGCCGGAGCCTCCGGTCTCGGCCAGGCCGCCGCCGGGTGCGGTGGTGCTCGGCGCGGCGGGCGGCGCCGCGGGCGCGGTGGTGCTCGGCGTGTCGCCGGGGGCGGGCGAGGACACGCTCGGGGTCGGCGCGGGAGGCGTCGAGGGGGGCGTCGTCGACGGCGACGGGCTCGGGGTGTCGTCCTCGCAGACCGGCGCGGTCTTGGTCTCGTCGCGGGAGAACTGGTCCCCGTCACCGGCCTCGACGATCAGGCGGACGGTGACTTCCTTGTCGTGCGCCGGGAGTTCCAGTTCGTCGTGGAATTCCTTCTTGAAGGTCTTCTCCGGCAGCAGGTCCTTGCCGTCCACCGTGATGGTCACGGTGTTGTCCTCGGTGGGACTGTACGCCGTGAGGTCGACGCTGACCTGGTCACAGGTCACCGACCACACCGGCGTGTGCGCGAATGCCGGTGCGGCCGAAAGGCCGACGCCGAGTGCGCCGGCCGACGCGACGGCTATGAGCGCTCCGGCACGCCGCCACGTTCTTCTGTTCTCAGTCACTGATTCCTCCACGATTACCGCGTCGTTCGGTCAGGCGGTGCGCGCACGGTACCGCCAGGGCGGCACGGCTTCGCAACCCGCCCGGGGCTTTCGCGGATTGGAGGGCTGAAAAAACGTCAGTCCAGGCCACGGCGGGTGGCGCGGGTCCAGGCGGGCAGAACGAACCAGCACACCACGAACCACACCACCATGGCGGCGACCAGCCACAGCGCGATGGTGTCGTCGAGGACGACGCGGAGGATCAGCAGCAGCGCGCACGCCATGGTGCACAGCAGCAGCACCAGCCCCAGCATGGTGAGGCGGGACGCCCAGGCCACGGTCTCCGCCTTGAGCCGCCGGCCGGTGAGCATCCGGTGGAAGGCGACCGGTCCGACGAGCACCCCGGTGGTCGCCGCGCCCAGAATCACGGTCACGGAGTAGATCGTCTGGTCCGTCTGGGACAACTGCTCGAAGCGTGGCTGAAACGCGACGGTCAAGAGGAATCCGAAGAGGATCTGCACACCGGTCTGCGCCACCCTCAATTCCTGGATGAGGTCGGCCCACTTCCGGTCGGCCCTTTCCTCCTCCGTCTCGTCGCGGCCGGGACCGCCATTTCCCTTTCCGTCACCATTTCTCCTGATCCGGTCCATCACCCTGAGACTCCATTCACATCGGACAGTGTGCGGCAGGAAAATGCGGGCACCCGCCGTAATGGAGGTGCAGACAATGGTTCCTATCCTGCTCGTTCTTCTTCTCGCCGTCGTTCTTTTCGGTGCCGGATTCGCGGTCAAGGTCCTTTGGTGGATCGCTCTGGCCGTGCTGGTGATCTGGCTGCTGGGATTCGTCCTGCGCGGGACGGCGGCAGGTGGCGGGCGTTCCCGCTGGTACAGGTGGTAGACGGCGATCGAGAGGCCGCTCCTAACGCAGGGCGGCCAGCCGGCGGCCGGCCGGGCCCAGTGCCCGCCGGCCGCCGAGCGCGTCGCCCCACGGGGCGGTACGGGCCTGGTCGAGCGCGTCGGCGACGGTCCAGCGGCGCGGGCCGAGATCAGGGTCCGCGAGCTGTTCCGAGCTGATGGGCGTGGCGACCGGTGCGCCGGGCCTGGCGCGCACCGAGTAGGGGACCACCGCCGTCTGGGCGTACCCGTTGCGCTGCACGTCGAGATAGAGGCGGTCGCCGCGGGCCTGTTTGCGCGCCGCGGTGGTCAGCCGGTCGGGGTCGCGCTCGGCGAGGGTGTCCGCGACCTCCTGGGCGAAGGAACGGGTCGCGTCGAAGTCCGTGTCCCCGGCGAGCGGGACGATCACATGGAGTCCCCGCGAGCCGGTGGTCATCAGCACGGACGTGAGGCGCAGGTCGTCGAGGAGCTCCCCGAGCTGCCGTGCGGCCCGGCGTACGTTCCCGAAGTCCTCCGCCGAGCCGCCCGAGGGGTCCAGGTCGAACACCAGCCGGTCGGGCTTCTCCAGGCTGCGCACGCGTGACTGCCAGCGGTGGAAGGTGATGCACGCCTGGTCGACGAGGTGCATCAGGGTGGCCGTGTTGTCGCACACGGTGTGGCAGACGGTGCCGTCCGCCTTCCGGACCTCCACCCTGCGCACCCAGTCGGGGTAGCTGTCCGGCGTGTTCTTCTGCATGAAGCGGGGCCTGTCGATGCCGTCGGGATGCCGTTCGAGCATCAGCGGCCGGTCGCGCAGATGGGGCAGCATGTGGGATGCGACCGCCCGGTAGTAGTCGGCGAGGCCGGCCTTGGTGATGCCGTCGTCCGGGAAGAGCAGTTTGTCGGGCCGCTGGATGCGGACGGTGCGTCCGCCCGCGCGGACCGGGTGCGTCCGCTCCTCCTTCCCGGGCGCACCGCCACGGCTTCCGCGGTCCGTCACGGGCGCACCATGGCTTCCGCGACGAGCAGGCGTACGGCCGCCGCGATCGACTCGGCGTCGATGCCGGAGGCGTGCAGCTGCTCCTCGGGGGCGGCGGAGGCGGGGACGTTGCTGACCCCCAGTCGTACCAGCCGTGGCATGGGCCGCCCGTCGGAGAACGCCTCGGCCACCGCGTCGCCGATGCCGCCCTCGGTCCGGTGGTCCTCCACGGTCAGCAGGCAGCCGGTGTCGTCGGCCGCCTGTTGCAGGGTGCCGCCGTCGACCGGCTTGACCGAGTACAGGTCGAGGACCCGCACCGGGATGCCTTCGCGTTCCAGCAGGGTGGCGGCGGCCAGCGCCTCGTGGACGGTGACGCCCGCGGCGACGACGCAGACCCGGTCGCGGTGGGAGGAGCGCAGGACCTTGGAGCCGCCGACGGGGAAGTCCTCGTCGGGGCCGTAGAGGACCGGCATGTCGGAGCGGCTGGTGCGCAGATAGCTGATGTTCGGCAGGTCGCACATGGCGGCCACGAGCCGGGCGGTCTGGTTGCCGTCGCACGGGTAGAGGACGGTGCTGCCGGGCACGGACCGGAACATCGCCAGGTCCTCGAGGCCCATCTGGGACGGTCCGTCCTGGCCGATGGCGACGCCCGCGTGGGAGCCGACGAGGTTGATGGAGGCGCGGCTGACGGCCGCCATCCGTACGAAGTCGTGGGCCCGGGTCAGGAACGCGGCGAAGGTGGACGCGAAGGGGACGTAGCCCCGGACGTGCATGCCCACCGCCGCGGCGACCAGCTGCTGTTCGGCGATGTAGCACTGGAAGTACCGGTCGGGGTACTCCTTGGCGAAGAACTCCGCGCGGGTCGAGTCGCCGACCTCCGCGTCGAGCGCCACGACGTCCGTGCGCGCCGCGCCGAGGGCGGTCAGCGCCTCGCCGTACGCGGTGCGAGTGGCGACCTCGTCGCCCTTGTCGTACGTGGGCAGGGTCAGTCCGCCGCTGCGGCGGGCGTGCTGCACACGGGCGGCGGGCGGCGTCCGGACCTCGATACGGGCGGTGCGGCGCCCGCCGAGTTCGGCGATCGCCTCCTCGGCGTCGGGCAGCGGCTTGCCGTGCTTGCCCTCCTGGTCCTGCACGGCGCCCACCCCGCGGCCCTTCTCCGTGCGGGCGATCACGGCGGTGGGGAGGCCCACGGTGGCCGCGGCCTCGGCGAGTGCGTCGTCGACGGCCCTGACGTCGTGTCCGTCGGTCTCCACGGTGTGCCAGCCGTGGGCCCGCAGCCGGCGGGCGTAGGCGTCGAGGTCCCAGCCGAAGCGGGTGGGGCCGCGCTGGCCGAGCCGGTTCACGTCGAGGAGCAGGGTCAGATTGTCCAGCCCTTCGTACGAGGCGTGCTCGACGGCCTCCCAGACGGAGCCCTCCGCCATCTCGCTGTCACCGGAGAGCACCCACACGCGGTAGGGGATGTCGTCCAGCCGCTTGCCGGCGAGCGCCATGCCGACGCCGACGGGCAGTCCCTGCCCCAGCGATCCGGTGGCGACGTCGACCCAGGGCAGCCGCGGCGTGGGGTGGCCTTCGAGGCGGCTGCCCTTCTTGCGGAAGGTGAGCAGCTCCTCGTCGTCGATGGCTCCCGCCGCGAGGTACATCGCGTACAGCAGCGGTGAGGCGTGGCCCTTGGAGAACACGAGGCGGTCGTTGCCGGCCTGCTCCGGCCGGTCGAAGTCGTAGCGCAGATGGCGGGCCAGCAGTACGGCGCCGAGTTCGGCCGCGGACATGGAAGAGGTGGGGTGGCCGGAGCCCGCCGCGTCGGCGGCGCGTACCGCGTCGACGCGCAACTGCTGTGCCAGCTCGGCGAGTTGTTCGTCGTGCATCTCAACTCTCCTTGGAGGGGGTGCTCGGGACCCGGGCCAGCTCGGGCGAGGCGGTGTCCAGCGGGACCGAGCCCGAACGCACGAGTCCCAGTTGGACCGCCTGCCGCGGCAGTACGGCGTCCAGCACCCAGTCGGCGGCGACGCGCACCCGGTTCCCGGGCATCGCCGCGAGGTGGTAGCCGCGGGTGACGGCACCCGCGAGAGGTCCGGACAGCGCCACGCCGAAGGGGTTCGCGGCGGCCTTGACGCCGCCGAGGTCGACGGCGAAGCCGCGGTCGTGGTGCGAGTAGGCGCGGGGGGTGCCGCGGCCGAGCGACGCGGCGACGTTGTGGCCGGCCGTCCTGCCCTGCCGCGAGGCGTGCTGCGCGGTCATCGGCGTGTACTCGCCGGGCCGGGTGACGTCGGGGACCGCGGCGGCGTCACCGCACGCGAAGACTTCGGGGTGGCCGGGGACGGTGAGCCGGGAGTCGACGACCAGCCGGCCGCGCTCGACCGGCAGCCCCATGTCGGAGACGAGGGGGTCGGGGCGCACGCCCACGCACCAGACCAGGGTGTGGGTGGCGATGTCGTCGCCGTCGTCGAGCAGGGCCCCAGTGGCCGTGGCCTCCTTGACGGAGGTGTTGGTGCGGATCTCGACGCCCCGTTCGCGCAGCACCCGGTCCGCGGTGTCGGAGAGCCTGCTGTCCAGTTCGGGCAGCACCCGGTCCGCGATGTCGACCAGGATCCAGCGCGGCCGGACGCCGATGTGCCCGGCGCGCTGCCGGTCGGCCAGTGCCCGGGTGAACAGCGCGCCCTGGGCGGCGACTTCGGTTCCGGTGTAGCCCGCTCCGACGACGACGAAGGTCCGCCGGGCGGTGCGTTCCGCGGCGCTGTCCGCCGAGGCGGAGAGTTCCATCTGGCGGGTGAGGTGGTCCCTCAGGTAGAGCGCTTCCGGCAGGCCGCGGAAGCCGTGGGCGTGTTCGGTGATGCCGGGCACGGGCAGCAGTTTGTTCACGCTGCCGACCGCCAGGACGAGCCGGTCGTACGGGAGCCGGCCCGTGCCGCCCTCGGGTCCTTCGTAGTGGACCTGCCGGCCGGCCAGGTCGATCCCGGTGGCCTGGCCGAGCACCAGGCGGACCCGGGGCAGTGCGCCGGGCAGGGACACCGTGACCCGGCGCGGTTCGAGGATTCCGGCCGCCACCTGCGGAAGCAGCGGGAGGTAGAGGAAGTAGTCGGTCGGGTTGAGCAGGACCACCTCTGCCTTGTCCCGCAGGGTCCGGCTGAGCGTGCGCGCCGCCTGGAAGCCGGCGAACCCGGCTCCGACGACCACGACTCGGGAACGGCTCACGATCGGCTCCGTCCGCGAACTCGGGGATGGATACGGAATGTGCACGTCGAGCGCGGGTCCCGGGTGCCCGTGGCCCCGGTCGCCCAAACCAGCGGCCAAGGGCCCGGCCGCGTCACTCGTAGGTGCGGCGGTGGGGGTCCTCGACGACCGGCGTGGAGGGCGGCACGACCACGCGCCTGCGCCGGGCGATGCTGGTGAAGGTCGCGACGCCGATGATGCCGACGGCCATCAGGATCAGCCCGATGACGTCGAGGTTGGCGCCCTGCACCTCCCAGTCGGTCGCGAACGTGAGGATCGCTCCGGCGGCGATCAGGATGATGCATCCGCCAAGACCCATGTGTCTCACCTGTCTCTGTAGGTCGGATGGTCCGATTCCGGGTACCCGCCCGAGGTAGGGACATGCATGGCGGGACCGGGGCACGGCCCTCGGAGACGGGTTCCGGATAGGGCACGGCGGCCAGTCGATCAAGAGCAGCCGGGGAGGGCAAAGTCACAGCTCTCCGCGCTGCTGTGACTCTCGGTGGCTGACTACGATCCGTGGCATGACGGTCCTTCCCGATGACGGGTTCTCACTGGCCGCCGAATTCCCGGATGCCGACCACGAGCAGTGGCGGCGCCTGGTCGAAGGCGTGCTGCGCAAGGCAGGCAGGGACGCGGCGGGGCCGGCGGCCGAGGACGCGCTGTCCACGGCCCTGGAGGACGGGATCACCACCCGTCCGCTCTACACGGCCGGCGACGGCGCGCACCCTGCCGGTTTCCCGGGTTTCGCGCCCTTCACCCGCGGCGGCACCCCGCACGGCGGCGGCGTGGCGGGCTGGGACGTGCGCCAGCGCCACGAGCAGCCGGACGCGGCCCGTACGAACGAGGCGGTGCTCGCCGACCTGGAGAACGGCGCCGCCTCGGTGTGGCTGGCCGTCGGCGAGGCCGGCGTACCCGTGGCGGACCTGGGAACGGCGCTGGACGGCGTCCATCTGGACCTGGCTCCCGTGGTGCTCGACGCGGGCGGCGCCTTCGACGCGGCGGCGCGCGAACTGCTCGGCCTGTACGAGAAGCGGGGCGTGGCCCCCGAGGCGGCGCTCGGCCGTCTCGGCGCGGACCCGCTCGGCCATGCCGCGCGCACCGGCCGCCATGCGGACATCGAGGACGGTACCGCCACGGCGGCCGAACTCGCCGCCCTGTGCCACCGGTCGTACCCGAATCTGCGGGCCATCAGCGTCGACGCGCTCCCGTACCACGAGGCCGGGGCGAGCGCCGCCCAGGAGCTGGGCTGCTCGCTGGCGACCGGCGTCCTGTGGCTGCGTGAGCTGACCGGCGCGGGACTGGACGCTGAGGCGGCCTGCGGGCAGCTGGAGTTCCGGTACGCGGCCACCGCCGACCAGTTCCTGACGATCGCCAAGCTACGGGCGGCACGGCGGCTGTGGTCGCGGGTGGCCGAGGTGTGCGGTGCGGCCGGCCCGGCCGGGGCGCAGCGCCAGCACGCGGTGACGTCGACGGTGATGATGGCGCGGCGCGATCCGTGGGTGAACATGCTGCGCACGACGGTCGCCTCGCTGGCCGCGGGCGTCGGCGGAGCCGACGCGGTGACCGTGCTGCCGTTCGACCACGCGCTGGGCCTGCCGGACGCGTTCGCGCGCCGCATCGCCCGCAACACGTCGACGATCCTGGTCGAGGAGTCGCATCTGGGCCGGGTCGTGGACCCGGCGGGCGGCTCCTGGTACGTGGAACAGCTCACCGAGGAGCTCGCGCAGGCGGCCTGGGCCTGGTTCCAGGAGATCGAGCGGGCCGGCGGCCAGGCCGCCGCCCTGCGCGACGGCCTGGTCGGGGAGCGGATCGGCGCCGCGTGGGAGGTTCGCCGCGGCAGGCTGGCCACCCGCCGTGAACCGGTCACCGGCGTCAGCGAGTTCCCGCTGCTGGAGCAGGCGGCGGTGGAGCGCGACCCGGCTCCCGGGCGGCCCGCCGGCGGCCTTCCCGTGGTGCGTCGCGACGAGGCGTTCGAGGCGCTGCGGGCCCGCTCCGACGCGCATCTGGCGGCGACGGGGGCCCGGCCCAGGGTGTTCCTCGCGGCGCTCGGCCCGGCCGCCGCGCACACCGCGCGGGCGGGTTTCGCGGCCAACCTGTTCCAGGCGGGCGGCATCGAGCCGGTGCAGGACCCGGTGAGCGTCGACGCGGCATCGGCCGCCGCGGCGTTCACGGCGAGCGGCGCCGCCGTGGCATGCCTCTGCTCCAGCGACGCGCTCTACGCGGAGCAGGCCGCCGGGGTGGCCGCGGCCCTGAAGGCGGCCGGCGCGCGGCGGGTGTATCTCGCCGGGCGGCCCGGCGAACAGCGTGAGACGTACGAGAGGGCCGGTGTCGACGAGTTCGTCGTCGCGGGCGGCGACGCGGTCGCCGTGCTCGCCGGGGCCCTCGACCGGATCGGAGTGGTGTGATGGGCGTCCCGGACTTCACGGGGATCGAGCTGGGGCCCGCCGCCGCGGGGACCGCCGACCAGCGGCAGTGGCAGGCGGCAGTCGGTGCGGCCACCGGCAAGGACCCCGGTGAGCTGGTGTGGGAGACGCCGGAGGGCATCGCGGTCAAACCCCTGTACACGGACGGGGATCTGACGGACGTCGACTTCCTCGGGACGTATCCGGGCGTGGCCCCGTATCTGCGCGGCCCGTACCCGACGATGTACGTCAACCAGCCCTGGACGATCCGCCAGTACGCCGGGTTCTCCACGGCAGAGGAGTCGAACGCCTTCTACCGGCGCAATCTCGCGGCCGGCCAGAAGGGCCTGTCGGTCGCCTTCGACCTGCCGACGCACCGCGGGTACGACAGCGACCACCCGCGGGTGACCGGCGACGTCGGCATGGCCGGTGTGGCCATCGACTCGATCTACGACATGCGGCAGCTGTTCGACGGCATCCCGCTGGACCGCATGAGCGTGTCGATGACGATGAACGGCGCGGTGCTTCCGGTGCTCGCGCTGTACATCGTGGCCGCGGAGGAGCAGGGCGTACCGCCGGAAAAGCTGGCGGGGACCATCCAGAACGACATCCTCAAGGAGTTCATGGTCCGCAACACCTACATCTATCCGCCCGGCCCCTCGATGCGGATCATCTCCGACATCTTCGCGTACACCTCGCGGAAGATGCCGCGCTACAACTCGATCTCCATCTCCGGCTACCACATCCAGGAGGCCGGGGCCACGGCCGACCTGGAGCTGGCGTACACGCTGGCCGACGGCATGGAGTATCTGCGGGCGGGCGTCGCGGCCGGGATGGACGTGGACTCGTTCGCGCCCCGGCTGTCGTTCTTCTGGGCGATCGGCATGAACTTCTTCATGGAGATCGCCAAGCTGCGGGCGGCGCGGCTGCTGTGGGCGAAGCTGGTGAAGGGCTTCGACCCGAAGAACCCCAAGTCCCTGTCGCTGCGCACCCATTCGCAGACCTCCGGGTGGTCGCTCACCGCGCAGGACGTCTTCAACAACGTCACCCGCACCTGTGTAGAGGCGATGGCCGCGACGCAGGGCCACACCCAGTCGCTGCACACCAACGCGCTCGACGAGGCCCTGGCGCTGCCGACCGACTTCTCCGCCCGGATCGCCCGCAACACCCAGCTGCTGCTCCAGCAGGAGTCGGGCACCTGCCGGGTCATCGACCCGTGGGGCGGCAGCGCGTACGTGGAGAAGCTGACGTACGACCTCGCCCGGCGGGCCTGGCAGCACATCGAGGAGATCGAGGCCGCGGGCGGCATGGCGAAGGCCATCGACGCCGGCATCCCCAAGCTGCGGGTGGAGGAGGCCGCGGCCCGCACCCAGGCCCGTATCGACTCCGGCCGGCAGCCGGTGATCGGGGTGAACAAGTACCGGGTGGAGACCGACGAGCAGATCGAGGTGCGCGGCGTCGACAACTCCCAGGTGCGCGCCCAGCAGATCGAGAAGCTGCGGCGGCTGCGCGCGGAGCGCGACGAGGCCGCCTGCCAGGACGCGCTGCGCGCCCTGACGGCGGCGGCCGAGGCCGGGCCGGCGGGGGGTGGCGGTCTGGAGGGCAATCTGCTGGCGCTGGCCGTGGACGCGGCCCGTGCCATGGCGACCGTCGGTGAGATCTCCGACGCCCTGGAGAAGGTGTACGGCAGGCACTCCGGCCAGATCCGTACGATCTCCGGCGTGTACAGGAACGAGGCAGGCATGTCGCCGGCGGTGGACGAGACCCGTGCCCTGGTCGACGCGTTCGAGCGGGACGAGGGCCGCCGGCCGCGCATCCTGGTCGCCAAGATGGGGCAGGACGGGCACGACCGCGGCCAGAAGGTGATCGCGACCGCGTTCGCCGACCTCGGCTTCGACGTGGACGTCGGCCCGCTGTTCCAGACGCCGGCCGAGGTGGCGCGGCAGGCCGTCGAGGCGGACGTGCACATCGTCGGCGTCTCGTCGCTCGCCGCCGGACATCTGACGCTGGTGCCCGCGCTGCGCGAGCAGCTGGCGGCGGAGGGACGCGACGACATCATGATCGTCGTGGGCGGTGTGATCCCGCCGCAGGACGTCCCCGCGCTGCGGGCGGCCGGTGCGGCGGCCGTCTTCCCGCCGGGCACGGTCATCCCGGACGCCGCCGGGGAGCTGGTGCGGACGCTGGCCGCCTCGCTCGGCCACGAGTCGTAGGCCCATGCCGCCGAAGATCGACATCGACGCGTACGTGCGGGGCGTGCGTGACGGTTCGCGGGCGTACATCGCCCGCGCCGTCACGCTGGTGGAGTCGGCCCGGCCCGACCACCGGGTGCTCGCTCAGCGGTTGCTCACCGGGCTGCTGCCGTTCGCGGGGAACGCGCGACGGGTCGGCATCAGCGGGGTGCCCGGTGTCGGCAAGTCGACGTTCATCGACGCGCTCGGCTCGATGCTCACCGTGCTCGGCCACCGGGTGGCGGTCCTCGCCGTCGACCCGTCGTCCAGCCGCACCGGCGGCTCGATCCTGGGCGACAAGACGCGTATGGAGCGCCTGGCGGTGGACCCGGCGGCGTTCGTACGCCCCTCCCCCAGCTCGGGAACGCTGGGCGGCGTCGCCAGGGCCACGCGGGAGACCATGGTCGTGATGGAGGCCGCGGGCTACGACGTGGTGCTCGTCGAGACGGTCGGCGTCGGCCAGTCAGAGACCGCCGTGGCGGGCATGGTCGACTCGTTCCTGCTGCTCAGCCTCGCCCGCACCGGCGACCAGTTGCAGGGCATCAAGAAGGGCGTGCTGGAGCTGGCCGACGTCGTCGCGGTCAACAAGGCCGACGGCCCGCACGAGCGGGACGCCCGCTCGGCCGCCCGTGAACTGGCCGGTGCGCTGCGGCTGATGAACCCGCCGGACGCCGCGTGGACTCCGCCGGTGCTGTCGTGCAGCGCCCGCGAGGGCACCGGACTCGACACGGTGTGGGAGCGGCTGGAGCAGCACCGCGCGGTGCTGTCGGCGACGGGCGCGCTCGACGCCAAGCGCCGCGAGCAGCAGATCGAGTGGACGTGGGCGATGGTCCACGACACCCTGCGGGACCGGCTGCGCGCGCATCCCGGCGTACGGGAACTGGCGCCCGGTCTCGAACAACGGGTGCGGGACGGCGAGTTGACCGCCTCGCTCGCGGCCGAACGCATCCTGGACGCTTTCGGCATGAGCTGAGGGGCGTGGGGCGGGCCGGGCACGGAGGTCCGCCGATCCTCTGTGCCCGGCCCGTTCTCCCATCCCATGGCCGCTCGGCCGAACTCCGGGTCCCCGCCTCCCGCCGCCCCAAACATCGCCTCGCGAAATCGCCGTCCGAAGAGGCCGTTCTCCCGTGTCACGGCCGGTCGACCGGGTACCCGGGGCGCGGCAGCCGCCCGGAACGGGCCGGCAGGCACCACCACTGGAAGGCGAGCAGCGATGGCAGAGATCGTGAGAGAAGTCATGACGGCCGGTGTGGCGGCGGTCCGGCCGGACGCCTCACTGGTCGAGGCGGCCCGGCTGATGCGGGACCTGGACATCGGAGACGTCCTGGTCGCCGACGGCGACCGTGTGGTCGGCGTGCTCACGGACCGGGACATCACCCTCCGCTCGGTGGCCGAGGGAGCGGATCCCGTCGGTGTCAGCGCCGCCTCGGCGTGCACCCCCGATCCCGTGTGCGTGACCCCTGAGGACTCGGTGGCGTCGGCCGTGCGGCTGATGCGCGCCCATGCGGTGCGCCGGCTGCCGGTGGTGGAGGACGGCCGCCCGCTCGGGGTGGTGAGCATCGGTGATCTGGCCGCCGCCCAGGATCCCGGCTCGGCGCTGGCGGAGATCAGCCTGGCCGAGAGCAACAACGAAAGGAGCTGATGATGAAGGTCGCGTTTCTGACGGCCCCGGAAGGGGTCGAGCAGGTCGAACTCACCGAGCCGTGGCAGGCGGTGACCGACGCCGGCGACGAGCCGCAGTTGGTGTCGACGAGTTCCGGCCGGGTCCAGGCGTTCAACCACCTCGACAAGGCGGACACCTTCCCCGTCGACCAGGTGGCCGCCGACGCCTCGGTGGACGAGTTCGGCGCCCTGGTGCTGCCCGGCGGCGTCGCCAACCCCGACGCGCTGCGGATGGACAAGGACGCCGTCGCGTTCGTGAAGGCGTTCTTCGACGCGGGCAAGCCGGTCGCGGCGATCTGCCACGCGCCGTGGACGCTGATCGAGGCGGACGTGGTCCGCGGCCGCACCATGACGTCCTGGCCGAGTCTGCGCACGGATCTGCGCAACGCGGGCGCCGACTGGGTGGACGAGAAGGTCCAGGTCGACGACGGCGCGCGCAGCACGCTGATCACGAGCCGCAAGCCGGGCGATCTCGAGGCGTTCTGCGAGACGTTCACGGCGGAGTTCGCCAAGTTCGCCGGCGCGGGAGCCGGCGCGGGCGCGAGCCGCTGAGCGGTCCTTTGAGCGGTCCTCGACGACGACGTCACGGCGACGACGTCACGGCGGGTCGCCGGGGCGGGCGCGGCGCGCGCCCGCCCCGGCCCGCGTTCCCACGCGCACGGCCGCGACCTCGCACCGGCTCACGCGCACGGCCGCGACCTCGCCCCGTCTCATGCTCACGGCTGCCGCGACCGCGCACCGGCCCGGGTACGGCCCGGTGCGACGGGCCTCTCCGGATGGCGCCGCAGGTACTCGCCCTCCAGCTCCGCCATCCGCACGTTGTGCGCCTGCAGGGCGGCGGCCGAACCGTAGAGCAGCGTGTCGTGCCGGCTGCGGTGGATGGTCTCCAGTTCCCGCAGCAGGTCCTGGTCGCCGAGTTCCGCCGGGTCGACGCCCTTGTGCCGGTGCTCGCTCCCGCTCTCGTTCGCGTTCTCGTTCACGGCGACCGTCCCCTTCCGAGTCGTGCTGGTCATGGCGTGTGGTGGTCGGCCTTACGGGTACCCGCTCGTGACGCGATACCCGGCCTCCGAGGGAGGAAGTCATGCAGCTCTCGTTTCTCACCCCTCTCTATGAGCGTCCCGGCCCATGGGCCAGTGTTCATCTCGACACCGGCTGGGAGAACGAGTCCACGACCGCACGGCGCGAGCTCCAGGCCCGTGACGTGTGCGATTCCCTCGCCCGCCAGGGAGCCGACGACGCGACCGGGCGCGCCGTGTACGAGGCGCTGATGTCACGTCCCGGTCCCACCCACGGGGCGGGGCGGGCCGTGTTCGCCACCGCCGGCCGGGTGGTCCTCGATCCGCCCCTGGCGACCCGCCCGCCGACCCCGGTCGACGCGCAGTGGTCCGCGCTGCCGCATGTGTCGCCCCTGCTCGACCTCGCGGCCCAGGAACCGGTGTGTCTCGTCGCCTACATCGACCGGACGGGCGCCGATCTGGAGGTCCGCACGCCGCTCGGCAGCAGGGACGCCGGCGAGGCCCACGGCAAGGACTGGCCGATGCACCGGACCGGTCGGGACGACTGGTCGGAGCGGCACTTCCAGCAGAGCGTCGAGAACACCTGGGAGGAGAACGCCGGTGAGGTCGCGGCCGCGATCGCCGCCTGTGACAAGGACGTGCGCGCCGATCTGATCGTGCTGGTCGGCGATCCGCGGATGCGCCGGGCCGTGCACGACAAGCTGCCCCAGCCCCTGCACGGCCGCGCGGTGGAGTCCGAGCACGGCGGCCGGGCCGAGGGCTCCACGACCCGGCTGCTCGACGAGGAACTGGAGAACGTCCGGCACGAGCACATGCTCCGCAGGGCCGAGGAGGAGCTGGACCGGTTCCGCTCCGCCCACGACGCGAAGGCCGAGGGCGTGCCCGCCCTGGTGGAGGCGGCGCGCGAGCACCGGATCGCCGAGCTGCTCGTACGGCCCGACGGGCCGGACACGCACCGCGAGGTCTGGGTCGGCGCCGAGCCCGACCAGCTGGCCGTACGCCGTTCCGAGACGCAGTACCTGGGCGACACGCAGCCGGCGGCGGCCCGCGCGGACGACGCGCTGCTTCGGTCCGCCGTGGTGACCGGCGCGGAGGCGCAGAGCCTGCCGCCGGCCGGCGACGACACCCCGGCAGGCGGTCTGGGCGCGCTGCTGCGCTGGCCGTACGGGGAGATGGAACGGCCATGAGCCCCCGCAGGACCGGGGACGAGCAGCAGCGGGCGGTGCTCCACGCGCTCCTCGACGACCACGGCCGCACGTACGCGGAAGAGGCCGGGATCAAGCTCCGCGACACGCCGCAGCCGCTGTACCGGCTGCTGGTGCTCGCCCACCTGCTGAGCGCCCGTATCCGCGCGTCCGTGGCGGTCGCCGCCGCCCGCGAGCTGAGCGACGCCGGGATGCGCAGCCCGCAGGCGATGCGGGACGCCTCGTGGCAGGACCGTGTCGACGCCCTCGGCCGCGGCGGCTACCGCCGTTACGACGAGCGCACGGCCACCCAGCTGGGCGACGGGGCGGAGCTGCTGATCGAACGGTACGGCGGCGATCTGCGCCGGATGCGGGAGCGGGCCGGCGGCGACGTGGACGAACTGCGCGGTCTGCTGCGGGAGGTCCCGGGCATCGGGCCCGCCGGGGCGGACATTTTTCTGCGGGAGGTCCAGTCGGTGTGGCCGGAGGCCGGGCCGCTGCTGGACGAGAAGGCTCTGCAGGGCGCCCGCCGGCTGGGGGTCGGCGATGATCCCGGCACGCTGCTGAAGCTCGCGGACGACTCCGACGCGGCGCATCTGGCGGCCGGTCTCGTCCGCGCGGCGCTCGACAAGAACGTGGTGGAGTCGGCGAAACAGCACGCGGCGGCCTGATTCCGCGCGGCCGGCCCGTGTTCCGGATGCGCCCGGCCGCTCCGTGCTTCTGCCGGGCGGCGGCCGCGCGCGTAAAATCTGACGGGCGCGATCACCCACCGGTCCGTTCGCCCGACTGCTCGAGATGGGGGTGGTCCTGATCATGCCTTCCCAGGGCCCCGCCCCGGCGAACGGCGGACAGCGCGAGCCCAGAGCGCTCATCGTCCGCCTCAGCGAGGAGAACACCGCACTGCGCGAGGAGCTCACCCGCCGCCATCTGACCGATCTGGCCACCGGGATCCTCGCGGCGCAGCTGCGCACCTCTCCGTCGGAGGCCGGCGAGCATCTCGCCCGGCTCGCCGAGTCGGGCGCCGTGAGTCTCGAGGACATCGCCGCCGACCTCGTGAACGGTGTCGCAGGGGCCGTCACCGTCACCGCGCCCGCCGCCCCGCCGGGCTCGGCGGAGGAGGCGCACGGTGACGGGCTTCCGCCGTATGCCGAGGAGCGCCGGCTGCGCCAGGTGGTCACCGCCGCCGAGGCGGCCGACTCCGTGTCCACGGGTGCGGCCACGCTGCTCGAGGGCGGGCTGGAGCCGCTGGGCGTGGAGTCCCTGTGGCTGTGGCGGCTGACGGGGTCCGGCTGTCTGCGGCTCGCCGGGCACGCCGGGGTGAGCGCCCTGGAGGCGTCGCAGTGGCGCTGGATCCCCCCGGCGGCTCCCGCACCGGTCCGCGCGGCCTTCGCGGACGGCGCGCCGGTGTGGCTGCCGACGGGCCCGCCGGCCGGGGAGCTGCTGCCCGGCCCGTCCGACCGCGCGGCCCGCGCACTGTTCCCGCTGCGGCTGCGGGGCCGGACGATGGGGCTCGCGCTGACCGTCTGGCCGGACAGCGCCGACCTGGACGAACGGCTCAGAGCCGCGCTCACGGGCCTGGTCGAGGTCGCGGCGCGGGTGCTCGGCGCCGAGGCGTCGCCGCTCTCGGAGGAGCCCGCGCTGGACGACCTGCTCGACTCCCTGGTCCACCCCGCGATGACCCTGAGGCGCGACCCGCACACCTCGGCCCTGCTGGTCGAGCATGTCAACGCGTCGGCGGGCGAGGCGCTCGGCGGCTCCCGGCGGGCCGTGGGGCGGCCGGTCGAGGCCGCGTTCCCGCTGATCCACGCCGATCTCGACGCCATGGCCCGGCGGGCGCACTACGCCTCCTCCCCGCAGCGGGCGGCACGGCTGCCCTCCGAGCACGGAGCCGGCTCCGGCGGGCCGCTGCTGGATCTGCGGGTGCTGCCGGCGGGCGCTGACCGCACCGTCGTGCTGTGGCACACGCACAGCGACCGCCGCACGGCGGTGGGGCGCGCCGTCGGGCGGCTGCAGGGCCTGGCGCTGTTCGAGGACGACCTGGGCACCGGACGCTCGACGTGGACGGAGCAGACGTACGCGATCTTCGGGATGGGCAGCGGTGCGGCGCCGTTCCCGCTCACCGAGCTGGGGCCGCGGGTGCATCCCGACGACTCGGGCGACCTGGCCGAGCTCCTCACCGACCTGCTGGAGCGGCGCAAGGGCGCCGCCGCCGTCGTACGGGTGCTCCGCGAGGACGGCGGTCTGCGTCATGTGCGGATCGCCGCGGAGCCGCTGCTGCACGGGGAGGCCCTGTCCGGGATCACCGGTGTCTACCAGGACATCTCGGCCGAGTACCACACCGAGGTGGCGCTCACGGCGACGTTCGACCAGCTCACGGCCGTCCGGGCGCAGGCGACGCTGCGGCACCGGCTGGTGCTCCAGCTCCAGCGGGCGATCGTGCCGGAGATGCCGTCGCCCGCCCGGCTGCCCGGTCTGAGCGCTGCGGCCCGCTACCGCCCGGCGGCCCAGGAGTACCGGGTGGGCGGCGACTGGTACGACATCCTGCCGCTGCCCGACGGGAGGGTGCTGATGGCGGTCGGCGACATCGCCGGCCACGGCATCGACTCGGCCACCGGCATGATCGCCCTGCGCAACGCCCTGCGCGGCCTGGCCTTCACCGGCCAGTCCCCCGGGCGTCTGATGGGACTGCTGAACGAGGTGACGCTGCACACGGCGGGTCATCCCACCGCCACGGCGCTGTGCGCGATGTACGACCCAAGGGAACGCCTCCTGCGCTGGGCGAGCGCGGGCCATCTGCCGATCCTGCTGCTGCGCGGCGGCAAGGCGACGCTCCTGGAGCCGCCGCAGGACATTCTGCTCGGCGCCGTGCACGCGCCGGTCTACGGTGAGGCGACGACGCAGCTGGCCCCCGGTGACACGCTCCTGCTCTACACGGACGGTCTGATCGAGCGGCGACACGACGGCCTGGACGAGGGGCTGGCGGCGCTGCGGCAGATGGCGGAGCGGCTCCCGGACTGCGAGGTGGAGGCGCAGGTGGACCGGCTGCTGAGCACGGCCACCGGGGACACGGACGACGACACGAGTCTCATCGCGGTCCGTATCGACTGACGCCGCGCTCCAGAGGCGGTGGTCAGCCGTCCTGGTCGAGCCGCTGCCGGATCTTGGCGACGAGCTGGTCCGCGTCCACCGGCTTGGACACGTAGTCGTCGGCTCCGGCGGCCAGGGCCTCGGCGCGGTCCCCGGGCATCGCCTTCGCGGTGACCACGATGATCGGCACGTCGGCGGCGTGCGGCACCTTCCTGATCGCCTCCATGGCGGCGTAGCCGTCCATGCCGGCCATCATCACGTCCATCACGACGAGACCGATCTCGTGGTGGGAGCGCACCAGGTCGATCCCGGTCCGGCCGTTGTCCGCCTGGAGGACGCGCACGCCCTCGTTCTCCAGCAGTTCGGTGAGCGCGAAGACGTTCCGGGTGTCGTCGTCGACCACCAGGACCGTACGGCCCTTCACCGGCGCTCCGGTCGCCCGGCCGGCGTCGTCCCTGCCGTGGGCGATGGCATCGGGCTCCGCCTCGGTGGAGCCGCGCCGGTGGACCGGCAGGTACAGGGTGAAGCAGCTGCCGCGGCCGGGGGTGCTCTGCGCCTCCAGCGCTCCGCCGAGCAGCAGGGCGACCTCCCGGCTGATGGACAGGCCGAGGCCGGTGCCGCCGTAATGGCGGGACGGCGTCCCGTCGCCCTGCTGGAAGGCGCCGAACATGCTCTCCAGCCGGTCCGCGGGGATGCCGATGCCGGTGTCGGCGACGCGGAAGGCGACGACGGGCCCCGAGTCCCGTACGGCCGCGGGCAGTTCCTCCTCGCTCGCGACGGCGACCCGCAGCTCGACCCGGCCCTGGTCGGTGAACTTGAGCGCGTTGGAGAGCAAATTGCGCAGCACCTGCCGGAGCCGGGCCTCGTCGGTGGTCAGCCACTGCGGCGCGTCCGGTTCGGCGACGACCTCGAAGGTGAGCTCGCGCTCGGTCGCCACGGGCCGGAAGGTGGACTCGACGTGCTCCATGAGCCCGCTGAGCGGGAAGGCCGCCGGGTGGATGGGCATCTTGCCGGCCTCGACCTTGGACAGGTCCAGGATGTCGTTGATGAGTTGCAGCAGGTCGGACCCGGCGGAGTGGATGACCTCGGCGTAGTCGACCTGCTTCTCGGTGAGGTTTCCCTCGAGGTTCTGGGCGAGCAGCTGCGCCAGGATGAGCAGGCTGTTGAGCGGGGTGCGCAGCTCGTGGCTCATGTTGGCCAGGAACTCGGACTTGTACATCGAGGTGCGGGAGAGCTGCTGGGCGCGGGCCTCCAGCTCCTGCCGGGCCTGTTCGATCTCGAGGTTCTTGCGCTCGATGTCGCGGTTGCGGTCGGCGAGCAGCGCCGCCTTCTCCTTCAGTTCGGCGTTCGAGCGCTGCAACTCCTCCTGACGGGCCTGGAGTTCGCGGGAGCGGGCGCTGAGTTCAGCGGTCAGCCGCTGGGACCGGTCGAGCAGTTCGTCGGTGCGGGTGTTGGCGATCAGCGAGCTGACGTTCACGCCGACCGACTCGATGAGCTGGTCGAGGAAGTCGCGGTGGAGGACGGTGAGGGGCTGTACGGCGGCGAGTTCGACGACGCCGAGGAGCTGGTCCTCGACCACGACGGGCAGCACGATCAGATGGCCGGGGTCCGTCCGGCCGGTGCCGGAGAAGACCGTCGCGTATCCGGGCGGCAGGTCGTGGACCTCGACGGTGCGCCGGCTGCGGGCGGCCTGGCCCACCAGGGACTGTCCGAGCCGGATCCGGCGGCCCTGTCCGCTCCGTTCGTCCTGCGCGCCGTACGAGGCGATCATGACGAGTTGGGTGCCCTGTTCGCTCTCCTCGGCGAGGAAGAAGCCGCCGTACTGCGCGCGGACCAGGGGCGGCACCTCGTCCATGATCAGCTCGGCGACCGTGGTGAGGTTCCTGGTGCCCTGCATGAGGCCGGAGACCCGGGCCAGATTGGTCTTGAGCCAGTCCTGCTCCTCGTTGGCTCGGATGGTGGCCCGCAGGGACTCGACCATGGCGTTGATGTTGTCCTTGAGGTCGCCGACCTCGCCGGGGGCCTCGACGGTGATGGAGCGGGTGAGGTCGCCCTCCGCCACTGCGCTGGTCACCTCGGCGATGGCGCGCACCTGTCGGGTGAGGTTGCCGGCGAGTTCGTTCACGTTCTCGGTGAGTCGCTTCCAGGTGCCGGAGACGCCCTCCACCTCGGCCTGGCCGCCGAGCCGCCCTTCGCTGCCGACCTCCCGGGCCACTCTGGTGACCTCGGCGGCGAAGGAGGAGAGCTGGTCGACCATGGTGTTGATGGTGGTCTTCAGCTCCAGGATCTCGCCGCGGGCGTCGACGTCGATCCTGCGGGTGAGGTCGCCGCGGGCGACCGCCGTGGTGACCTGGGCGATGTTGCGGACCTGGTTGGTGAGGTTGTTCGCCATGCCGTTGACGTTGTCGGTGAGGTCCTTCCAGGTCCCGGACACCCCGCGGACGTTGGCCTGGCCACCGAGGTTGCCGTCGGTGCCGACCTCGCGGGCGACGCGGGAGACCTCCTCCGCGAACGACGAGAGCTGGTCCACCATCGTGTTGATGGTCTCCTTCAGCTCCAGGATCTCGCCCCGTGCGTCGACCCGGATCTTCTGGGTGAGGTCGCCGCGGGCCACGGCGGTCGCGACCTGGGCGATGGAGCGGACCTGGGAGGTGAGGTTGTCCGCCATGGTGTTGACGCCGGAGGTGAGCTCCCGCCACACCCCGCCGGCCCGCGGATCCCGGGCCTTGCCGCCGAGCAGGCCCTGCCCGCCGACCTCCCCGGCCACCCGGGTGACCTCGGACGTGACGAGGGAGAGTTCGTCGACCATGCCGTTGTAGATCGCGGCGATCTCGCCGAGCAGCCCGGATTCGTAGGACAGCCGGACCGAGAGATCCCCGTCGCGCACGGCCGTCAGCCCGGCCAGCAGTTTCCTGAGCCCCTCCTCGCTCAGCCCAGCGGGAGGGCGGGCCCGTGCGGGCTCGGGGGCACTGCTGGACGCGTCCATCGCAGACCTCGCGCTGTCGTGACGTACGGCGCCGCGGCCCGCCGCCGAAGCGGTGTCGCCCGCGGCCTTCTCCACTGTGGCACGCGGGCTCCGTCACGACACCCCGGCGGCCCCGTCCGTCCGGCGGCTGCGGTGGCCCGCCCGGCGCGGGACCACGTCACGCGGGACCGAGACGGCGAACCAGACGGCCTTCCCGTCCCCGTGCCGTGCCCAGCCCCACTCGTCGGAGAGACGTTCCAGCAGGTAGAGGCCGTGCCCAGAGGCGCGGGCCGGCCGGTGCGGGCCGTGCGGGCGGGGGCGGGCGGTGCTGGTGTCGCTGACCTGGACCCAGATCCGGCCGGGGCCCCGGTCGATCCTCAGCTCGGACGGGACGCCACCGTGCGTACACGAATTGGTGACCACTTCGGAGACGAGCAGCAGCACGTCGTCGACCATGACGCGCCCCTCGGGCCCGGCGGGGACGAACCACTCGTCCAGCACCTGCCGGGTCAGGTCACGGCACCGGCCCACCACGCCCCGTCCGCCGTCCAGCGCGAAGCGGCGGGTGCGGGAGAGCCGCGACTGCTCCGGTGCCTGCCCCATACCGAACCGGTGCCCCGATGAACCGCTTCAAAGCGGCCCGATTGCTTCAAACCACTACAAAGGGGAATCATCGGTACGTAAAGGAGCTCGACCGACGGTCCCGCTGCAGCCGACAGCGCCGGCCTCCGCCCCCGTCGAAGGAGCCTCGATGATGTCCAGCTCGACGCACACCCAGCCATCCGTCCGTGCGGCGGCCCCGGGTACGGCAGAGACGCCGCGCCGCACAGACGTCCCGGACCCCACCGCGGTCCCGGCGGCCGCCTCCACCGGTCCTCCCCGCCCCGGCACGCCGGGGCACGCCGTGCCGGCCGGCCTCCCGGAGATCCCCGACCCGCGCTCCGTCAGTCCGATGGACGCCCGCGCACTGTCGACGGCGCTGTTCGAACGGCTGGCGGTCCTCGAGGAGGGCACACCGGAGTACTCCTACGTTCGCAACACACTGGTCGAGCTGAATCTGAGCCTCGTGAAGTTCGCGGCGCTCCGGTTCGCGGGCCGCGCGGAGCCGATGGAGGACATCATCCAGGTCGGCACGATCGGGCTGATCAAGGCGATCAACCGGTTCGAGATCGACCGCGAGGTGGAGTTCGCCTCGTTCGCGCTGCCGACCGTGGTCGGCGAGATCAAGCGCTTCTTCCGGGACTCGAGCTGGTCCGTCCGGGTGCCGCGCCGGCTCCAGGAACTGCGGATCGACCTCGCCAAGGCGCTCGACCTGCTGGAACAGCAGCTGGGACGCAGGCCGACGACCGCGGAGCTGTCCGAGTACCTGCACGTCAGCGAGGAGGAGGTGCTCGAGGGCGAGTGCGCGGCCAACGGCTACACGGCCCAGTCCCTGGACGCCACGGTGAACGACGAGGACGCGACGAACTCCGTCACCCGCCGCCTCGGCAGGGAGGACCCGGCCTTCGACATCGTCGACTCCCTGGAGGCGCTCAAGCCGCTGATCGCGGGCCTGGACGAGCGTGACCGGCTGATCCTGTCGCTGCGCTTCCGCGAAGAGCTGACGCAGTCCGAGATCGGCGAGCGGCTGGGCATCTCGCAGATGCATGTGTCGCGCCTGCTCGCGCGCATCCTCCAGAGGCTGCGCGCCGGAATCATGGACGACGCCCCGGTCCTCCCGGCCCAGGACTGAGCCATACCTCGAGCCAGACCACCTTGCCGGTGCCACGGGCCTGGGAACCCCAGCGCTGAGCGAGCCGCTCCAGGATGATCAGGCCGTGGCCGCCCGGCTGCGCGAGGTCGCTCTGCGGCCTGGGCGCGGGCGGGCGGGGATCGGCGTCGGCCACCTCGATGCGCAGCCGGTCCCCGACGTGGCTGAGCGTCAGTTCCTCGGGCCCTCCCGCGTGCAGGCACGCGTTGGTGACCAGCTCGGAGACGAGCAGCAGGACGTCCTCGACGACGTCGTACTGCTCCTCCGGGCCGGTCGCACGCCACCCCCAGTCGGCCAGCGCCTGCTCGGTGAAGTCACGGCACCGGCTCACCACGCCCCGCGTGCCGAACAGCGCGAGACGGCGGGTCTGGGCATGGCCCGTGCTCATCAGGCCTCCCCGGCTCAGAGGGACCGCTCGTCGGCCAGCGCTTCCTCCACGCCGGCGTACACCTGGAACACCGCGTGCGCCCCAGTGATTTCGAACATGCGGGCGACGGGTGGTCTCAGCGCGGCCAAGTCGACGCGCCCGTCCGCCTCGCGGGCGTCCAGCCGCCCGTGCAGCAGGACGTTCAGCCCCGTGGAGTCACAGAACTCCAGCCCGCCGCAGTCGACGAGAATCCGCCTGGCGCCCAGCCGCACCTGCTGCGCGAGGGCTCTGCGCAGCGGTTCCGCGGTGTCGTGGTCCAGCTCCCCGCTGAGGGAGAGGACGGCCGTGCCGCCCCGCTGCCTGGTGACGACGCCGAACCGCTCACCGCCGGAGGCCGATTCCTCCCCCGACTGCCTGGTCGCTCCCGAGACCATGGGCCTCCGCCTCCTCGACGCTCGTTGCCGGCGTCCACGACCACCGGCAGGACGACTGCTGACCCGACGCATGACGACGCATGACGACTGACGCAATGACGACTGCCCGACTGCCGCACGGCGGCGACCGTGACAGCCCGGGGCCTGCGGGTACCCGCCACACACGGCTCCACACCGCCCCGCACCGTACGGCCCGCCGCGAGTCCCACCCGGCAGAGCGCGAACCCCCGAACACGGATCGATCGCCGTCAACGGGGTACGTGTCGTGTCCTCACGACATCCCCCACGGCACATGTGAAGGGCAGCGACATACGTGGGACAGCGACTTCACGAGAATCTCCGACGGAACGAGGACGGAGCACCGGCGATGAACCACACCCAGGACGCGGCCCGGCCGGAAACTCTGCCCCCGGCTACCGGGTCGTACGAAGGCCTCGGTGCGGCGGTGACCGAACCGGTGGCCGCGAGCGCCCCCGAAGAGCTGCCGCAGGACCACACCCAGGCCATCCTGCAGGCGACGAAACAGGTGGGCGCACTGCTCAAGGCGTCGGGCTACCCGTTCGCTCTGGTCGGCAGCGTGGCCGCCTACGCACACGGTGTCCCGACCCGGCTGCAGCACGACTCCGACTTCTGTCTGCGCAGGCAGGACGCGGAAGGCGTGGTGCAGACCCTCATCGAGGGGGGCATCCAGGTCGTCTCCCCGCCGGAGGACTGGCTGGTGAAGGCGAGGGCCGGCGGCGAGGAGATCGACCTGATCTTCGAACTGGCCCACCGCCCGGTCACCAAGGAGATGCTCGACCGGGCCGAGATCCTCCCCGTCGACTCCGTGCACATGCCGGTGCTCGCCCCGTCCGACCTGCTGGAGAGCCGGCTGACCGCACTGTCCGAGCACCACTGCGACTTCGGCGCGCTGCTCCCGGTCGCCAGAGCGCTGCGCGAACGCGTCGACTGGGACCGGCTGCGCCGCGACCACTCGGCCTCGCCGATGCCGGACGCGTTCCTCTATCTGCTGGAGCGGCTGGACGTCATCCCGACGCGGGAGGCGGGGCCGGCGCGCGGACCGCGGCAGCACAGGACGTCCGAGGAGGCGCCCGATGAAGCACCCTGAGGCATCCGAGTACCGGATCGAGCGGCTGCGCGACCGTCTCGCCGGCGACGAGATCTCCGAACTGGGGGTCCAGATCGACATGCGCGGTGGCTACGTGCACCTCTGGGGCACCGTCTCCACCGCCGCGTGCAGGACCGAGATCCTGCGCATCGCAGAGACCGAACTCGGCGGGCTGCCGGTGCGGGCCGACCTCACGGTCGCCTGCGCGACGGCCCCCGAACGGCCCGAGGAGTTCGAGTGATCCGTGTTGCCGCCGTGGGAGACATCCATCTGGGACCCGAGAGCCGGGGCCTGCTGCGCCCCGCGTGGGAGACGCTCGGCGACCGCGCCGACATGCTGCTGCTGGCCGGGGACCTGACCCGGCACGGCACCCTCGAGGAGGCGGAGGTGGTGGCCGCCGAGGTCGCGGACCTGCCCGTGCCGGTCGTCGCGGTGCTGGGCAACCACGACTACCAGAGCGACCTCCAGGACGAGGTGGCGGGCGTGCTGGAGCGGGCCGGCGTCACGGTCCTCGAAGGCGGGAGCACGGTGCTGGACGTCGACGGCGCCAAGGTCGGCATCGCCGGTACGAAGGGGTTCGGAGGCGGCTTCGCGGGCCGCAGCGCCGGGGAGTTCGGCGAGCCGGAGATGAAGGCGTTCGTCCGCTACAGCCGCCGCTGCGCGGCCGATCTGGCCCGTTCCCTGCTGGAACTCCAGGAGCAGAGGTGCGACGTGCGGATCGCTCTCACGCACTTCTCGCCGGTGCCCGACACCCTCGCCGGGGAACCGCCCGAGATCTACCCGTTCCTGGGAAGCTATCTGCTCGCGGAGGCGGTCGACGAGGCGGAGGCGCACCTCGCCGTGCACGGCCACGCCCATCTGGGGACCGAGCACGGGATGACCGCCGGGGGTGTGAAGGTGCGCAATGTCGCGCAGCCGGTCATCGGGCACGCGTTCGCGGTCTACCACCTGCCGGTGGAGGCCCGGATCGACGTCCCTGCCGTGGGGTGAGAGGTTTCGCCCCCACCCGCCCGGGCAGGTGCGGATTGTGCTTCGGACAGGAGGCACGCCCCGTGGGAGCGGATTGCTCCGGGCGCGTCAGGCCCCTGTCCGTCTCCCCCGGGTGAGTGATTCCGGCACAGCAACCCCCAGATCCCAGGGAGTCGCGACATCATGCCCACGTTCGCACACACCAAGCACTCTCATTCCGACGCTCCCGACACCGCCGAGGCCTTCCGCAGGCTGGCCGAACTCGACGACGGACCGGAGCGGCAGGAACTGCGCCAGGAGATCGTGTCGGCCTGGCTGCCGATGGCCCAGCGGATCGCCGGCCGGTTCCGCAACCGGGGCGAGTCGCTCGAGGACCTCCAGCAGGTCGCCGCGCTGGGCCTCGTGAAGGCCGTCGACCGGTACGACCCCTCCCGCGGCGCCTTCGAGAGTTTCGCGGTGCCCACCGTCGTCGGCGAGGTCAAGCGGCACTTCCGCGACCACATGTGGGCCCTGCATGTGCCCCGACGCGTGCAGGACCTGCGCAACCGCGTCCGGTTCGCCCGTCAGGACCTCGTCCAGACCATCTCGGGCCGCGCCCCGACGGTGGCGGAGATCGCCGAGCGTGCCGGAGTCTCCGAGGAGGACGCACTGGTCGGCCTGGAGGCGCTGGAGAGCTTCACCGCGCTCTCCCTCGACGCGGAGCTGCCGGGCGCCGACGACGGCTACTCGCTGAGCGACACCCTCGGCTCCGCCGACCCCGCCCTCGACGTGCTCGTCGACCGGGAGGCGGTCAAGCCCGGTCTGCGCAAGCTGCCGGAGCGGGAACAGAACATCCTCTACATGCGCTTCTTCCGCGACATGACCCAGAGCAGCATCGCCCACACGCTGGGGATCTCCCAGATGCACGTCTCCCGGCTGATCAGCCGGAGCTGCGATCAGCTGCGGAACGAGGTCATGCGCGACGGAACCGCGCCGTCCGAGCAGGTCATGCGGAACGCCGCATAGCGAGCGCCACATGCCGCGAGACGACGTCGAACGCCCGTGCCTGCGCCATCGAGAAGGCCGGCGTGCCGCCGCTGCGGAACAGCGACAGCACGCCGAGCACGGGCCCCACCCCGCCGCCCGCGTCGCCACCGGGCTCCCTGAGGGGCACGCACATCAGCGAGGTGACGTCGGCCTGGACGAGCACCGAGTCGCCGCCCCGGTCCCGTCCGAACGAGTCGAGGTCGTCCGGCCTGACCTGGAGTACGGGCGAACCCTCGGCGGCGCACTCGACGACGATCGGGCAGCCGGCCGGGTCCTGGTCGGAGATCCGCGCCGCGACGCCGGCCGCCTCGTCGCCGGCCGGCCCCAGCACGGCCGTCCGGCGCAGGGCGCCGCCGGTCGCGAGATCGGCGACGACCCAGTCGGCGCCATGGGCGGCGAGGACGGCCGCCGCCGCGGCGAGGGCGGCCTCCGGGTCACCGGCCGGCGCCCGCAGCAGGGCGGTGGTCATCGCGTCGAGCAGGTCCATCTGGGCGGCGTGGCCCGCCGCCTCCGCGAGGTCGGGGGCGGTGGCGCGGCGCAGCCGGGTGCCGGGGGCCTGCGGCCCGGGATTCGGGTCGCCCGCCCCTCCGGTGCCGGCCGGGGCGGCGGCCGCCGTGTCGGACCGAAGGACCGATTGAAGGACCATCAGCACGGCCGGCTGCGGCTCGTTCGGCGGGCGCAGGGCGGTGAGCGTGGCGCGCAGCGTCTCGTCGGGCCGGTGCTGCAGGTGCAGCCGCAGGCTGCGCGGGCCCTCGCCCCGGGCGACGGCCGCCGCCTGCGACCGCAGCGCGCCCCGGTCGCCGGGTCTGAGCAGGCCGGAGAGCGGCCGGCCGGCGGCGAAGCCTGCGCGTACTCCGGTGAGGTCCGTGGCGGCGAGGTTCATCCGCCTGACGACCGTGTCACCGCCCATGAGGGCCACGGGCAGCGGAAGCCGCTGGAAGAGCGCCCGCAGCAGCTGGAGCTCGGTACGGTCCGCCGCAGCCCGCGCCGGCCCCTGGCCGGCGAGCTGCTCGTACTTGGGCCACAGGGTCTCGGCGACATGCTGAAGCTCGAAGAGGGTGGCGTCCAGCAGCGTCTGCTGTTCCTCCGGGGGGAGTCCGCGCGCGGCCCGGAGCTCACCCACCCGGCGGATGAAGTCCTCAAGGCCGTCACCGAACTCATCGATCTCCGCCATGGGAGCAAGTTATCCGACGCGGAGCGTCCGCACGGCCCCGGCCAGGGGTTTGTCCGGGACCGAGACGGGCAGCCGCACCGGCGGGAAGGAGAATGCACATGCTGACCCCGCCGGACCCTGTCGTGGATCCCGCGGCCACCGCACGCGACCTCTCGGACTTCAGTGAAGCGGCGATGCGCTGCGTGGACACCTGCTGCGGCGCCGCCACCACGGTCGCCGACGGTGCGTCCGAACGCCGTGCCGCGGCCACGCACCCCGATCTGACCAGTCTGCTCTCGGTCGAGTTCGACTCGGGCCAGGGGCCCACGTCGAGCGCCCTGGACGCCGGCGAGCCCGTCGCCGCCGCCGACCTGCTCGACGAGGAGCGCTGGCCCGTCTACCGCGCCGCGGCCCTGGACTCGGGCATCCGGTCCAGTGTCACGATGCCGTTCCGCCGCAGCGAGGTGGAGCTGACGCTGAGTCTCTACAGCTTCCGGCCGGGAGCGTTCGAACACCTGGCGCTCCATCCGGTCGTCGTGCTGGGCGAGCAGTTCGCCCAGCAACTGGTGCGCGACCACCACTACCGGGCGGCGCTCGCCCAGGTGAACCAGCTCGAGACGGCACTCGACTCGCGTGCCGTGATCGACCAGGCCAGCGGCATCCTGATGCACGCCCTCGGCTGCGGACCCGCGGACGCGTTCGACGTCCTGCGCCGGTTCTCGCAGCGGAGCAACCGCAAGCTGAGCGTCGTGGCCGAGGAGGTCGTCCGCAGCAGAGGCCGCAGTCTGCGGGAGCACCGGCGCAGAGAGTGACCGTACCGGCGTAAATCGGTGCATTCCGTAGCCGCGACGGGGAAGCTGTCCGGCATGGAACTACGCGAGATCCTGCGCCCGGACGCCACCCTCCCCGCTCTCGCCCAGGGATACGCCTGGCTGCCCGACCTGCGGCGGCGCAGCGGCGAGGGTCCGGTCGTCCGCACCCGTCTGATGGGGCGTCCGGCCGTCGCCCTGCACGGCCCGGAGGCGGTGCGCTTCTTCTACGACGAGGAGCACATCCGACGCCGCTCCGCGCTGCCCGGGCCCGTCCTGGACACCCTCTTCGGCCGTGGTGCGGTCCACACGCTCGACGAGCAGCGGCACCGGGCGCGCAAGGCGCTCTTCGTCTCGCTCCTGAAGGACCCGGCGTCGGTGGACGACCTCGCCGAACGCGCCGGCGCCCGATGGGACGAGGCCGCCGCGCAGTGGGCGCACGAGCCGCGGATCGAGCTGTTCACGGAGGCGAGCGTGGTGATCACCCGCGCGGTCTGCGACTGGGCGGGCGTGCCGTACGAGGACGGCGGCCGGGCGACGGCCCGCGATCTGGTGGCGATGGTCGACGGGTTCGCCACGGCGGGCCCACGGCATCTGCGCGCCCGCAGGGCCCGCGCCCGCCAGGAGGAACGGCTGGGCTCGCTGATCGAGCACATCCGCTCGGACGGGCCGGTGCCGGCGGACTCGGCGCTGCACGCGGTGGCGGTGCACCGCGACGCGGACGGCAGCCTCCTCGACCCGCACACCGCGGCGGTCGAGGTGCTCAACGTCATCCGGCCGACCGCGGCCGTGGCCTGGTACGTGACGTTCGCCGCCCACGCGCTGCACCGGTGGCCGCACCACCGGGAACCGCTGCGCACCTCCGGCCCGCCGTACGCGGAGGCGTTCGCCCACGAGGTGCGCCGCTTCTATCCGTTCGTGCCGTTCCTCGGCGGGGTCGCCGCGAAGGATCTTTGGTGGCGGGACGAGCGGATCGACGAGGGCACGCTCGTCCTGCTGGACGTGTACGGCCACCATCACGATCCGGATCTGTGGCCCGACCCGTACGTCTTCGATCCCGCGCGCTTCGAGGGCGGCGGGCCGGTGGGGAGCGAGCTGCTGATCCCGCAGGGCGGCGGGGACGCGGCGACGGGGCACCGCTGTCCCGGGGAGGACATCACCGTCGCCCTGCTGAAGGTCCTCTCGCTGCGGCTGGCCCGGCTGGACTACGGGGTGCCGCCGCAGGACCTGTCGATCCCGCTGAGCCGTATCCCGACCCGCCCGGCGGACGGCTTCCTGCTCGCCCCGCAACCGCCGGGCGCCGGCTGACGCGGCGGGTCCGTATGCGCGCCTCCCCCGCGTGGGGCCTCCGCCGAGGGCCCGTGCCGGTGGGCGGCTCGGGCCGGGCTTCGCCGGGCCCGGTACCGCGTGCTCCGCGCGGTGGCCTCAAACTCCCCCTACGGCCTGGCGGCCGTGGGTGGGGGCACCTCCTGCGCCGCCAGGCGTAGGGGGAGCACCCCCGGGCCGGGCTGGAAATGCCGCTCGGCGGCAACCCAGCCCGGCGGGCATGCCTGGTGTCTCCCTGTGCGAAACAAGGGCGCCCACGAAGGCAACTCGAGCCCCGCCGGCGATTGAGGCGCGGGGCTCGGGGCAGCGCCCCGACTCGACCGGCAAGCTCCAGCCCCGCTGGGGGCACCGCCCACGGCCGCCAGGCCGTAGGGGGAGATCGAGGCGCAGCGCCCCGGGGGCAGCGACCCCGGTAAGCCCCCGTCAGGGGCGCGGCGCCAGCGTCGTGCGGCCCCACAGCCAGTCGCGGAGCGCCGACAACCGGGGGCGTTTCTCCCGGCGTTCCCGGGTGTGGCGGTCGAGTTCCTCCATGAGGCGCCGGGAGCGGTGGTCCATGTCGAGCTCGTCGAGGATGCGGTCGATCTCCGTGAGCAGCGCCCCGTGCAGCTGCCATTGGCGCGGCTGCTGCTGGATCCCCTGGAGCAGCAGCTCCGCGGCGTTGTCGCGGCTGCTGCGGGCGGCGGCGAGCTCGCCGGTGAGCCGTTCCTCCGCGGCGTCGGCGCTCTCGCTGGTCTGGGTGGTGACCAGGACGGCGAAGCTCACCAGCGTGTCGGCGACATGGGAGAGGAGTTCCTCGAGGGCGACGCCGATCTCGTGGCCGAACAGGTCCTCGTCGCGGCGTTCCTTGGCCAGGTCGGTGATGGTGCGGGCGAGCACCCGCAGCACGACGGCGCAGATCTCCAGCGTGTCGAGGCCGGTGCGCAGCACGATGCGGTGCAACAGGCCCTCTTTGACGCGCGGGTTGAAGCGGAGGCTGTCCTCGGCCTGCCGCAGGGCGGCGTCGACCCCGGCGATGTCGTTGTCGAGCCTGCGCGCCTCGTGGAGCCGGGCGGCCGCCCGCTCTACGGGGGTGTGGGTCGTCAGCTCCTCGCCGATGTGCAGCAGCAGCCGGCGCATGCGCCGCCCGAGATCCTCGATCGAGTCCCCGGCGGCCTCGACCCAGACCGGGGGCACCAGCAGGATGTTGAACAGGAGCCCCACGACGGCGCCGACGAGGGTCTCCAGCACCCGGTCCCAGGCGGCGTCGCCCACCTGTGTCACGCCGAGGACGAGCATGGCGCTGATCGCGACCTCGGGGACGAACTCGTCGACGCGCACGAATCTGCCGACGATCAGGGAGGCCAGGATGATCAGCCCGAGGCTCCACCACGACAGTCCGACCAGTGCGCTGAAGCCGATGGCGATGAGCACGCCGACGACGACGGAGTTCACCCGTCGCACGCCGGTGGTGAGCGTGGCGTAGAGGGTGACCTGGACGACGAGGAGCGCGGTCAGCGGCGCGGTGAGCGGGGGGACCTGACTGTCCACCACCTGCAGGGCGACCACATAGGAGATGGTCGCCGCCGCGGCCGACCGCAGCGTCTGCACGACGGCCGGCTCCTTGCGCCGGCTGACGATGCCGGCCACCGGTGTGCGTAGCCTCGAGCCAACCTCAGACACCTCGGTCCTTCCCCGCTCCCTCGCCCGGACGCCGTGCGCCGTCGTGTACGGCCCCCCTCAGCGCCCGCCGGATGCCGCGCCCTCACCCACGGTCTGGGCGCCCTGCCGGATGCGGCCCACATACGTCTCCGCCGCGAGCAGCGCCTCGCGGGCCGTGCGCTCGCACATGAGCACGCACAGGGTGTAGGCCGTGTCCTCGAACCGTCTCCGGGCGGAGTCGTCGTGGGGAGCGGCGAGGACGTAATGTTCCTGCGCCCGGTAGCGGGCAATCAGCCTGGTGATCACACTCGTGTCGGGCATCAGCATCGTGGTCTCCCGGTTTATGCGGCCCCCTGACACGGCGGAGCGAGGTCCGTCCGGTGCCTCATTGTGAACCGGTGCGGTCCAGTCCGCCACACAGCTGGCTACTGTAGGTAGTCGTCGGTACGGGGACGCATCACGGCGCGCCGCAATCCCCGTTCTCGGGGCGTGTCGCAGGGTTCACAGCGGGGCCCGCAGGCTGGTGGAACCGCTGCGCCAGGCGGTCAGGAGCCGCTCGGCGAGCCGGTCCTCCAGCAAGGCCGTGGCCGCGATCCCGAAGGCCATGTCGGGGGCGAGCGACGGCTCGTCGGCCAGCAGCCCGCCGATGACGTCCCGGCGCACGATCTGCTCGTGCACGGCGTCCGCCGTCACGTGTTCCGCGTAGAAGTGCTCGGCGGCCGGACCGGCCCCGGTGCGGCGCATCGCCTCCGCGAGCCGCCGCGAACCCGGCGACGACGTCACCTCCACGGTGGCGAAGTGCCCCACCAGGGCGCCGCGGTGGGCCCGGTGCAGTCCGAGGAGCGACATCAGGTTGACGGTCGCGAGCATCTCGGCCGGGGCGGCGCCGAGGTACCGGCCGTAGGCGGTGTCGAGCCCGAGGTCCGCCATCAGGTCCGCGAACAGCCGGGCGTGCACCCGCTCCGCGCGGCCGCCGCCGAACTCGTCGAACTCCACCGCCACGAAGGCCGCCTTGGCCCGCCCGCGCAGCCGCGGGATCACCCAGGCGTGCGGATCGGCCTCCTTGAGGTGGTACAGCGAGCGCTGGGCCGCGTACTCGCGCAGCTGCCACAGCTGTCCCTCCTCCATCAGGAAGTGCGACACCCCGGCGCCGTCGACGGGTTCCACGAGCAGTTCGTCCAGGGCCTCGTCGAGGTCGGGGTGGCCGGCGGTCCGTTCGCGGAGCGCCGCGAGGAAGCGGCCCTCCATCGCCGCGCGGAGGCCGAGCAGTCCGGGCTCCCACTCCCAGGCCGTGTCGACCCCGCGAAAGCCCCGGTAGTGGAGCTCGTAGCAGAGGTAGAGAGCCAGCTGCAGGTCGTCCCCGAAGGGATCGGCGGCCCGGGCGACGCGAAGGGGCGGCACTGGGCCGCCGGCGGGGCCGCGCAGGGCGGTGAGCACTCCTTGCGACAGCTCGCCCCGTGCGCCGGGCAGTTCGCCCTCCGGGCCGGTCCCCGGTTCGGGGGTACGGTCCGCCATCGGTCACCTCCTGCCGCGCCGGCGGTGGCTGGTGTCGCACCAGGGGTACGTCCGGCTCCGCCGGCAGGTGCACAGCGCCACCGTGAACCGGTCGGACCGTACGGTGCTCCCGTCCTCGAGCACGACCTCCACGGGGCCCTCCACGAGCATCGGTCCCTCCCGGGTCACGGTCACCCGGCAGGGCGCGGGGACGGTTTCTTCCTCAGGGTCGCTCGGCACGGATGATCACCAGTTCTTCCTTGTCCTCGCCGGGAGCGACCAGCCCCTGGCGCTCCAGCCAGCCGGCACGGGAACGCAGTACGGGTCCGAAGGGGACGACGTGGCGCTCCACTACGGCGGCGTCGAGTCCGGCGTCGTGCAGCCGGTCCAGGGTGGCCCCCACCCCGCTGAGCGCCGAGTGGACCATCAGCAGGGCGCCCGACGGATGCAGCAGGCCGGCCGCGCCGTCGCAGACCCGGTCCAGCACCGCCCTGCCGTCGTGCCCCGCGTCCCAGGCGACCGCCGCACCGCGACGCGGCACCCCGGGGCGCGGCGCGGGCACGTACGGCGGATTGCACACGATCAGGTCGAAGCGCCGGTCCGCCGCCGGGTCCAGCAGATCGCCGCGCAGTACCCGCACCTGCCGGCGGGCCAGCGCCGCGTTGAGCCTGGTGGCCGCGACAGCGCGCCAGGACCTGTCGACGGCGGTGACCCGGGCGCCGCGGCGGGCGGCCGCCAGCGCCAGGGCTCCGGTGCCGGTTCCGACGTCGAGCACCTCGGCGCCGGGCTTCAGCGGTTCGCGTCCGAGCGCGTCCGCCAGGAGAAACGTGTCGCTCTGCGGGGCGTAGACCCCCGGCGCGAGCACGAGCGCGTCCGCGCTCCGGTCGACTCCCGGCACACTGGTCATTCGCGGCTCCCTCGCCGACGTGCGGGCGGCCTGTGACGCCGCCCGGCGGGTTCTTGATCCCCCGGGTGCCCACTGCCGCCGATTTCATCCGTTTCGGTCCGGCCGGCCCGGGGACCCGGAAGACGGCCGGCCCGCTTCCCAGGAACCCACGGAGCCGCAGATGAGCGCGAACACAGGACTGCGAGTGGTGGTCACGGGAGCCACCGGAAACGTCGGCACCAGCGTGGTCGGGGCGCTCGCCGCGGACTCGCGGATCGCGTCGGTCCTCGGTCTGGCGCGCCGGGTCCCCGATCTGAACATCTCGCGCACGGAGTGGGCGTCCGTGGACCTGTCGCGCGAGGACGCCCGCGAGACGCTCGTACGGCAACTGGACGGTGCGGACGCCGTGATCCACCTCGCCTGGCAGTTCCAGCCGACGCACTCCCCCGTCACCACCTGGCAGACGAACGTACTGGGCTCGATGCGGCTCTTCGAGGCCGTCGCGACGGCGCGGGTGCCCGTGCTGGTGCACGCCTCGTCGGTCGGCGCCTACTCGCCGGGCCCCAAGACCGGTCCGGGCGTCGACGAGTCGTGGCCGACGAACGGCTGGCCGGACGCGGCCTACTGCCGGGAGAAGGCGTACGTGGAGCGGGTGCTCGACACGTATGAGCTGCGGCATCCCGAGATACGGGTGGCGCGGATCCGTCCCGGCTTCATGTTCAAGGAGACCTCGGCGAGCGAACAGCGCCGGATCTTCGCGGGCCGGTTCCTGCCCGGCCCGCTGCTCAACCCGGCACTGCTCCCGTTCGTCCCCGACCTGGAGGGGCTGCGCTTCCAGGTGCTGCACACCGACGACACCGCCCAGGCGTATCTGATGGCGGTCCTCCTCGACGCGCGCGGGGCGTTCAATCTGGCCGCCGAGCCGGTGATCGACGCGTCGGCGCTCGGGGAGCTGCTGGGGGCGAAGGTGATCCGGGTGCCGCTGCGGGCGGTGCACGCCGCGCTGTCGGCCGCCTGGAACCTGCGTGCCGTCCCGGCGTCGCCGCACCTGTTCGACGCCCTGCTCCGGTTGCCGGTGATGAGCACCGACCGGGCCAGGGAGGAACTGGAGTGGCAGCCGCGGCACAGCTCGACGGAGGCGATCGAGGAGTTCCTGCGCGGGGTCCGCAAGGGCGCGGGCGAGCGGACGGCCCCGCTGGCGGGCCACCGCGCGCACTGAGCCGTGCTGCCGTGACCGGGCCCCGTGGCTTCGGTCTGTCGGGCTATCCGGCGGCGAGGGGGCTGGTCTCGATCTGGGCGAGCAGAGCCGCCGGGTTGTCGAAGACCGCTGCCGCGCCCGCGGCCTCCAGGGCGGTACGCGGGATACCGCCGCAGAGCAGCCCGACGGCCGGCACCCCGGCCCGGGAGGCGGCCTGCATGTCCCACACGGTGTCGCCGACGAACACGGCGTCCGACGCCGCGACTCCGGCCAGCTCCAGCGCCTGCTCGACCGGGTCCGGCGCGGGCTTGCCCTCCTCCACGTCGTCGGCGCTCGCGGTCGCGGTGATGGCGTCGTCCGCGTCGATGGCCCGCCGGAGTGCCGCCAGCTCGGAGCCGCCCGCCGAGGTGACCAGCACGACCTGCCAGCCGTCGCCGGCGAGGGCGCGCAGCAGGTCCCCGGCCTGGTCGAAGGCCGGCAGCCGGTCGAAGTACGTCCCGTAGAGAGCCTTGTGGGCGGCCTTGAGGGTGCTGTCCTGGCCGGTGTCCCGGTCGTCGCCGAGCAGGTGCTCGACCAGGTCCTGGCCGGGCAGCCCGACGGAGCGGTGGATGTCGTGCATGGGCACCTCGTGGCCCGCCTGGCGGAAGGCCTCCCACCAGGCGACGACATGGAGGTGGTTGGTGTCGGCCAGTGTCCCGTCGACGTCGAACACAGCGGCGCGTGCCATGTCTGCAGATCCTTCCGGTCGCTTCCGACGGCTGGGCGGGTACGGCGTCTACTCGGGTACGGCGTTGTCCGTGGCGGTCACGGTGAAGATGGCGCCGTCCGGATCGCGCAGGGTGGCCTCCGCGCCGTGCGAGGTGGCCCGCTCGCCGAGGACGCTGCCGCCGTGGCGGCCGGCGGCCCGTACCGTCCCTTCGAGGTCCTTCACCGCGAAGTGGACGTGCCAGCGCGGATGGAGCAGCGGGCTGGTCGCGGTGCCGTCCGCGCCCGAGGTCAGCCGGGCGAGCACCCGTCCTTCGCGGTGCAGTACGACCGCGTCCTCCAGATAGCTGACGTCGCAGCAGCCCTCCCGGCCGGAGGCCCAGTCGAACACCTCGCCGTAGAAGATCGCCGACTCGAAGGCGTCCCTGGCCAGCAGCCGGATCCAGGCGGGCGCCTTGTCGCGCCAGGCCGGCCAGTCCCGCATCAGCTCGCCCTCCCACAGCCCGAAGACGGCGCCGTCCCGGTCGGCCGCGAGCACACCGCGGCCCAGCGACAGCGCGAGCGGCCCGACCGCCACGGTGCCGCTGCGTTCCCGGATGCGGGAGGCGGTCCGGTCGGCGTCCTCGACGGCGAAGTACGGGGTCCAGGCGACCGCCACCGTCAGCGCCGGGGCCAGCGCGCCGATCCCGGCGACCGGCATGCCGTCGACGACGGCGACCCTGAACTGGTCCCCCAGCCGCCCCCTGCGGAACTTCCAGCCGAGCACCGCTCCGTAGAAGTCCTGGGCCGCTTGCAGGTCGCGGGCCATGAGGCTGACCCAGCAAGGGGCGCCGAACACCGCGGCGGACGCGGTCGTGCGGGTCGCTGTAGGGGTCGATTTCTCGTTCATCACCATGTCCGGCCGTCGAGGGCGGTTCGTACGGGGGCCGGTTCCATGTTGCTCCTCGGGGAGCCGACCTGCGAACGCGACGGTCACTGTCCGTGTTCGAGTGGGGCCGATCGCGTACGCTCCGAGGTTGCCTTCCTGCGCGGCGGGTGCCCGCGCGGCGGCGTCCGTAACGCCCGGACGCCCGGCCCGTCCGCACGCCGTCAGGCCGGGAGACCGCGCAGAGCACTCCGTATGCCGGGCGTGGCAGCGGGTAGCCGCAGTGCATGACCGTAGAGAAGACCAGCGTCCTTGTCCTCGACGCCGCGGAGCCGATGGAACTGGCGGAGTTCTACGCGGGGCTGTTCGGCGCGGAGATACGCGTCGGCAGCGACCCCGACTTCATCGAGATCGTCGGTCACGGCGGCGTGCATCTCGCGATGCGCCGTGACCACGGCTACGCGCCGCCCAGCTGGCCACGACCCGAGGACTCCCAGCAGTCCCATCTGCGCATCCTCGTCCGCCGCGGCGACCTGGACGCGGCGGAGCGGGAGGCGGTCGGCCTGGGGGCCCGGCCGATGGACACCAACAACCGGCGCGGGCCCCACGAGGAACGCATCTATTCGGACCCGGCGGGCCACTCCTTCTCCCTGGCGGTGTCCCCGGCCGCCGCCGGGTAGCGGCGTTCGGACCGGTGGCCCGGCCCGTCGGGCCGCCTCCGGGTCAGCGGCCCGCCAGCGCCTCCACCACCCGCTGCGCGGTGTCCGCGCTCGACTGCGGGTTCTGGCCGGTGATCAGGTTGCCGTCGACGACGACCCGGCTCGACCACGCGTCACCCGGCCGGACCACCGCGCCGAGCTCGCGCAGCCGCGACTCGACCAGGTAGGGCGACTTGTCGCCGAGACCGCCCTGCTGCTCCTCCTCGTCGCTGAAGACCGTCAGCTCACGGCCCGCGAAGGTGAAGGAGCCGTCCTCCCCCACGGCGCTGAGCAGCGCCGCCGGGCCGTGGCAGAGCGCCGCGACGATCTTCCCGCTGCGGTCGGCGTCGTTGAGCAGCCGGCCGACGTCCGTGCTGACGGCGAGATCCGCCATCGGCGCGTGACCGCCCGGGATGTACACGGCGTCGTAGTCGGCCACCGACACGCCGGAGAGATCGGCGGGCCGGGCCAGCTCGGCGTCGATCGACTCCAGGTACGCGCGGAAACGCCGGGCGTCGGCCTCCTCGACGCCGCCGCGCTCGTCGAGGCTGATGGCGTCCACGGTCGGCCGGACGCCGCCGGGGGTCGCGATGTCCACTGCGTGGCCCGCGGCCCGGAGCACCTCGTGCGACGCGGCCAGTTCCTCCGCCCAGTAGCCGGTGGGGTGGCTGGTGCCGTCGGACAGCTTCAGGCTGTCGGCGCCGGATACGACCATGAGGATCTTCGACATGGAGAGTCCTTGCTTCCTTCACTCGGGGCTGTACTGCGACCGCTGCTGATCGCAGCGTCGAGGGGGACAACACCAGCTTTGCCCCCGCTCCGTCCGCGGGCATCATGAGCCTCATAAGTTTTCTTATGGAACGGGTGTCGCGTGCCAGGTCTGGATCTGCTGTCGACCTTCGTGGAGATCTACCGCTGCGGATCGCTGTCCGCGGCCGCCGAACGGCTCGGCCTCACCCAGCCGGCGGTCACCGGCCAGCTGGCCAGGCTGGAGGAGCAGCTGGGCGAGCAGTTGTTCGTCCGCTCCCGCAAGGGCGTCACCCCGACCGCCCACGCGGCCGACCTCGCCGCCCGCATCGGCACGCGCCTCGACGAGCTGCGCGCGGCACTGGAGCCGACGTCGGCGGGGGCGGCCCACGTCGGGACCGTACGGATCGCGGGGCCGGCCGAGCTGATCGCCCTGCGCGTGCTGCCCACGCTCGCGCCGCTGACCACCCGGGGGATGCGCATCCATGTCACGCTGGGCCTCGCCAGGGACCTGCTGGCCGCGCTCGCGGCCGGCGAGGTGGATCTGGTGGTGTCCTCCGTCAGACCGGCGCAGCAGGACATCGCGGCCACACCGCTCGTCGACGAGGAGTTCGTCCTGGTCGGTCCGCCGTCCCTGGCCCGCACCGTCGACAGCGCGCGGCTGGCCGGCGACCCGGTGGACGCCCTGTCGCATCTCCCGCTGGTCGGTTACGCGGACGACCTGCCGATCGTGCGCCGCTACTGGCTGAGCGAGTTCAACCGCCGGCCGCCGAACCGCGTCGCCGTGATCGTCCCGGACCTGCGCGCCGTTCTGGCCGCGGTCGTCGCGGGCGCGGGAGTGAGCGCGCTCCCCCGCTACCTCGCCGAGCCGGCCCTGTCCGCGGGCTCCGTGGAACTGCTCCACGAGCCCGTCGCGCCACCGCTCAACACGCTCTACCTGGCGACACGGACGGGCGCCCTCGTCCATCCGCCGCTGGCCCTCGTCCACGACCACCTGCGCAGCCGCGCCCACTCCTGGGGCGCGCTGTGAGAACCCGTAACGCCTGGTGAAAAAGGGACAGTTGGTACGGCCGCGCCGTGGCCGAAAGCCGACGTGCGGGGCCGCCCGCGCCGGACATCCACCTGTACCGCCGTCCCGGTGCTCCCTAGCATGTGGACCCCACACGACCGGATCTCCATCGACGCGGGTGAGGACTGGATGCAGAGCTCGTGGCGCCCCGACGCCATCGACACCAAAGTGCCCAGCGTGGCGCGCATGTACGACTACTTCCTGGGGGGCGACGACAACTACCAGTCGGACCGCGACGCGTGCGAGGAGCTGCTGAAGCAGGTTCCCAGCACCAAGACGCTCGCCGTCAACAACCGCAGGTTCCTGCGGCGTGTCGTACGGCTGCTGGCGAGCGAGTACGGCATCCGCCAGTTCATCGACCACGGATCCGGTCTGCCGACGCAGGACAACGTGCACCAGGTCGCGCAGGCGGTCGATCCCGAGTCGAGGGTCGTCTACGTCGACAACGACCCGATCGTCCTCGCGCACGGGCGGGCCCTCCTCGACGAGAACGAGCGCACCACCGTCATCCAGGCCGACATGCGGGACACCGACGTCATCTTCGACCACGAGGAGACCCGCCGGCTGATCGACTTCAGCAAGCCGGTCGCGGCCCTGTTCGTGTCGGTCATGCACTGCATTCCGGACGAGGACGACCCGGCCGCGCTGGTGCGGCGGGTCGCCGCCCGGCTGGCGCCGGGAAGCTTCCTGGTCGTCTGCCAGCTGGTGAGCGACCGGCCGGAGATCCGCAAGTTCGTCACCGACTTCATGGCGGAGGCCACCGGCAACCACTGGGGCCGGGTGCGTGAGGAGCACGAGGTCGCCGCGTTCCTGGACGGCCTGGAGATCCTGGAGCCCGGGCTCGTGGAGGTCTCCACCTGGCGTCCCGACAGCGAGCTGGCGCCGGTGCAGCAGACCGACGAGTGGATCGAGTGGGGTGGCGTCGCGCGCCTGCCGTAGAGGGCGGGGCGGGTGCCGGCGGCCCGGTGGGACGCCCCGAGGGGCGCCGCACCGGGCCGCAGCCGTCGCAGTGCGCGTCCGGCCGGCGTCCGGGTCGGCCGGGGTGGGTCAGAGGTTCTTGAGGCGTTCCTTGATCAGTTCCAGCGACTGCTTGGGCGTGAGGGCGCAGGCGCCGAGCCGGTCCAGCATGTCGCGGTACTGCTCGACGGCCTGGGGCTTCTGGCTGAAGGTGCTGTCCGTCAGATGCTCGATGTAGACCGCGTCCTTCAGGTCGCTCAGGGCGAAGCGCAGATAGGTGACGCTCGTGCCCACTCCCACGGCGGCCGTCACCTCCAGCGGTGCGACCTGCAGTGTCACCCGGGGCCGCTCCATCATCGAGACGAGATGCAGCAGTTGCTCACGCATCACCTCGGTCCCGCCGACGGAGCGCATCAGCACGGACTCGTCGATGACGGCCCACAGCCGTGGGGCGTCCGGTTGGTCGAGCTGCCGCTGGCGCTGCTGGCGGAGTTCGACACGGCGCTCCACCTCGTGCATGAGGAGGTGTCCGGGGCCCGACCGGACGACCGCGTCGGTGTACGCGGGGGTCTGGAGCAGCCCCGGTACGTAGAACGGCTCGTAGGTACGGACGGTCGCCGCCGCGCCCTCGAGGGCGACCAGCGGCTCGAAGAAGTCGGAGAGGACGTCGCTGAAGGAGCGCCACCAGTCCGACTGGCGGGACTGGGAGACCAGCCGCATGAACTCGGCGATCTGTTCCGGCGCCTGGACGCCGTAGAGGTCCAGCAGCACCATGGCGTCGGCCGGCTTGCAGCCGTGGCGGCCCAGCTCGATCCGGCTGGTCTTGGAACGGGAGAAGCCCAGCCGGGAGTCGACGTCCGCCGGGTCGAGCCCGGCCCTCACCCGCAGTTCGCGCAGTTTGCCGCCGAGGATGAGCTTCAGGGCGGTCGGGTTGTTCTCGACCGCTCCGAGCGGCCGGACGAACAACGACGGACTCGGTTCGGCTGCAGCCATCGGGCGCTCCTGCGGAGGAATAGGGACGACGACAGTATCCAGGACTCCCCCGTCGAAGCCATGGGCGAGCTGCCGGCCCAACGGCTGTTTTCAGCCGATTACCGAGTCGAATCCCCCTGTGCGGACTCCGGCCACGAGCCCCGCGAACTCGTCGCGGGTGCAGACGAGCGCCGGGCCCTGCGGACCGCGGGAGTCACGGATCGCGATCCGGCCGTCCGGAAGCTCCGCCATCTCCACGCAGTTGCCGGTGGCGTTGCTGTGGCTGCTCTTGATCCAGGTCACCGACTCCAGGGCGTCGGCCTGCATTCCGTTGACGAACTCCACTCCGCCCAACTCCTCTTTGTCCGCAGACTTGTTCACCGGGATTCCGCCACTGTAATCCCAGCTGCAATTGCATCATCGGTCGGGCTCGACAATACTCGCCCTGGCTCCGCTGTCGAACCGCACCGGCCGCAGGGGGACATGACCAGTGACGACGCACCTGCCGGCCTGCTCAAACACCGACGCCGGGCACCCGGGGCGGGGCGGCCGCGCCGATCTGGCGTGAAACCTCCGCCCGCCACGCGCGTTCCCGTTGCGCCATCGGGGTGCGCGCGGTACCCCCTCAAGGTGCGTCACGGGCAAGGGAGTTCGGCGCACACCCGGTGCGTGCGTGAGCGGGTGCCGCCGGCACTCGGAGGGACCTCGAACCGGCGAGTGAACTCAGTGCCGCAGGCCCTGCCCCGGTGCTCCGCGCACGAGAATGCGGCGCCCGGTCAGCCGCTCGGGAGTCAGCACGATCCACAGATCGCGCTCACCGCCCGCCCACGGCGCGCTGTACGCCTGGCTCTCCAGCTTCGAGACGCCTTCGTCGTCGGTGACCGCGCGGGCGGCGCCGACCGCCAGCACGCTCCAGCCCTGACTGAACGCGTCGTCGATGTGGTCCACCTCGAAGGCGGTCTCGGTGCCCGCCGCCTTGGCAGGGACGGCGGCCGGTGAGGTACGGAAGGCGATCCGTCCCTCGGAGACCAGGTAGTTGACCGGGAGGATGGCGGGGCCCTCCCCGGTGACGACGGCGACCCGGCCCACGCCGTGCGTACCGAGCAGGGCCCAGCACTGGTCCTGGCCGAGCTCCGCGAGTTCCGGGCGCTCGCCGGCCATGCCGATGCCGGGGGCCAGCTCCGCGCCGCCGCCGGTCAGGGCGGTGACGGTCGTCTCCAGGGCGTCCGCCAGCCTCAGCAGGAAGCCCATGCCGGGCGTGGCGGTCTTCTCCTCGAGGTACTCGATGTATCCGGGTGCGGAACCGGCGCGCAGGGCGACGTCCTCCCGGGAGAGCCCGAGCTGCTGCCGGCGGGTGGCCACCCGCCGGCCGATGTCCCCCTTGGGGTGCCCGGGACCGAGGGAGCCGTGTCCGGTCTGCGGTTCTTCGGGCATGGCGGGCACCTTTCCCGTGTCGGTCCGCCGGCTGCGGCGAGGCGCGGTCTCGCCGCGCACGTTCACGGTAGCCAGCGGGGTCCGGGACCGCACGGCGGCCGACCGGACCACGGTCCCGCGGGCGACGCTCCCGCCGGTTGCTACGCCAGGGAGAGGAAGAGCTTCTCGAGCCGGGCCCGCATCTCCTCACGGTCGCCGCTCGCGACCGTGTCCGGGTCGGTGAGGCAGTGCTGCAGGCCCGTGGCGATGATGGCGAAACCGGCCCGGTCCAGGGCGCGCGACGCCGCCGCCAACTGGGTCACCACGTCCTCGCAGTCCCGCCCCTCCTCGATCATCCTGACGACTCCCGCGATCTGCCCCTGCGCCCTGCGCAGCCGGTTGACCACGGTCGTCAGTTCCTCCGCCGCCATCGACAGTTCCACGGGACCACTCCTTATGCCGTCATACCCCGCCGGGTATCCTACGGAACGGGTGTCGCCCAGCACCGAGACCGGCGTACTACGGCCGGAAACAGCCCCGCCAGACCCCGACAGGAATTGGAGCGTCCCCGCGTGAGCACTCCCACCGCCCTCGCCCCCGCCCAGGCACACGCCCGGCTGCACGAGCTGACCGTCGTCGACGTGCGCACCCCGGGTGAGTACGCCTCCGGTCATCTGCCCGGCGCGCACAACGTCCCGCTGGACCACCTCGCCGCGGCGCTGCCCGCGCTGAGGGCCGCGGCCGGCAGGGGCGGCCTGCTCGTGGTCTGCGCGTCCGGGGCCCGCTCGGCCACGGCCTGCGCCACGCTCGCCGCGCACGGCATCACCGCCGCCACGCTGACCGGCGGCACGTCCGCCTGGGCCCGGCTGGGCCACGACGTGCACCGCCCGGCCGGCGGCCGCGCCGTGGGCGATGGAGCGGCAGGTCCGCTTCGCGGCCGGGTCGCTGGTCCTGGCCGGGCTCGCCCTCGGACGGCGCCGGTCCGCGGCCCGCCTGCTCTCCGCCGGCGTCGCCGGCGGTCTGGTGTTCTCCGCGCTCACGGACACCTGCGGCATGGCCAACGTCCTCGCGAAGCTTCCGCACAACCGGCCCCGGCCCGCGGACCTCGACGCCACCCTCGCCGCACTGTCCGGATGACCCGCGGACCCGGCGTCCTCGGGCCGCGGCCGGCCGCGGTGCGGCATCCCGTGCCGGGGCGCGCCAGACTTGTCGCAGCAGCAGACCACCGGCGGCGCCCCGCCGTGAAGGGACCCGATGCGCGATGAGACACCGCAGCGTGGCCGACCTCATGACCCCGCAGGCCGTCGCCGTCCAGCCCGGCACCACCTTCAAGGAGATCGCCCGGCTGCTGGACGAGTACGGCATCACGGCCGTACCCGTCGTCGACGACGCCCAGCGCCCGATCGGCGTCGTGTCCGAGGCCGACCTGCTGCGCAGGCACACCTCCGGTGACGAGGGCGAGACGGCCGGTGAGCTGATGACGAGCCCCGCCGTGGTGGCAAGGCCCGAGTGGAGCGCCGTCCGGGCGGCCAGGGTGATGGAGGAGCGGCGTGTCAAGCGGCTGCCCGTGGTCGACGGCGGCGGGGTCCTCATCGGCGTGGTCAGCCGCAGCGATCTGCTGCAGCTGTTCCTGCGGCGGGACCGGTCCATCCAGGAGGAGATCGTGGAGGACGTGCTCGCCGGCACGCTCGGCGTCTCCCCCGCCGCGGTCACGGTCGAGGTGACGGACGGCAGGGTGACGCTCAGCGGGATGCTGCCCCGGCGCAGCCTGGTGCCGGTCGTCGTGCGGCTCTGCGAGAGCGTGGACGGCACGGTGACGGTGGTGGACCGGCTGTCCTTCGAGCACGACGACACCTGAGGCGTCCGGGGAGTCCGGCGTCCCGTCAGGGCGGCGGCTGATGCCCGTGGTCGGGCAGCATCAGCAGCCGTGAACCGCCGGGCTCCACCGACACCGTCCGGTCCCCGAGGCGCACCTCGATGGGCGCCTCGTCGGACGCGGGCACGCCGATGTGCAGCTCCCCCGGCCGCATCCGCACCCGTACGCCCCAGTGGCCGTGGTAGCGGATCGAGAAGCCGTACTCGGCCAGCTGCGGGGAGTGCACCGGGTCGAACCAGAGCGCCCCGCCCCGGGTCTCCATCCCGGTCAGGCCCCGCTGGATCAGGTCGAGGGTGCCCGCCATCGCGCCGAGGTGCACGCCCTCCGCCGTGGTGCCGCCCTGGAGGTCGGCGATGTCGCCCTCCAGGGCTTCGCGGACGTACGTCCACGCGTCCTCACGCCGTACCCGCGCCAGCACCCAGCCGTGGACCAGGCCGCTCAGCGTCGAGCCGTGGCTGGTGCGCTTGAGGTAGTAGTCCACGGTCCGGTGCCACATCTCGTCGTCGAACGCGTAGCCCAGCCGCCGGAAGAGGCCGCCCAGTTCGGCCGGCGAGAAGAGGTAGCCGAGCATCAGCACATCGGCCTGTTTCGAGGCCTGGTAGCGGTTGACGGTGTCGTCCTCCGCCTCCAGTACGCGGTCGAGGCGGCGGATGTCCCCGTGCCGGGCGCTCAGGCCGTCCCAGTCGAGCTCCTCCAGGTCCTCGTAGCCGTGGAACTGGCTGATGACCCCGGCGTGGAAGGGCACGTACAGCCGGCGTGACACGTCCTCCCAGCGGGCGAGTTCGCCGCGGTCCAGGCCGGTGCGCTCGGCGAGCTCGCGGCGGCGCGGTTCCGGCAGTTCGCGCACCACCTCCAGGGCGCGGGCCAGCACCCAGGCCGCGGTCACGTTGGTGTACGCGTTGTCGTCGAGGCCGGGCGCCCCGGAGTCCGGATACGCCTCGTGGTACTCGTCGGGGCCGACCACGCCCCGGATGCGGTAGCGCCCGAACTCCTCGTCGAACGAGGCGAAGCCGGCCCAGAAGCGCGCGATCTGCGTCAGCATCTCCGCGCCCTTGGTCTGCAGGAACTCCGTGTCGCCGCTCGCCTCGCAGTACTGCCACACGTTGTAGGCGATCGCGGAGCCGACGTGGTGCTGGAGCCTCGAGTGGTCCGGCAGCCAGCGGCCTGACCGCGGGTTGAGGTGCAGCACCTGTGTCTCCTCGCGCCCGTCGCTGCCGCTCTGCCACGGATACATGGCGCCGCTGTGCCCGGCGTCGCGGGCCAGGCCGCGCGCCTGTTCCAGCCGGCGGTAGCGGTACATCAGCAGCGCGCGGGACACCTCGGGGAAGTGCAGGTTGAGGTACGGCAGGACGAAGAGCTCGTCCCAGAAGATGTGGCCCCGGTACGCCTCCCCGTGCAGCCCCCTGGCCGGGACGCCCACGTCGAGGTCGGCGGTGTGCGGCGAGAGCGTCTGCAGGACGTGGAACAGGTGCAGCCGCAGGATGCTCCCCGCCTCCCCCGGCACGTCCAGCTCGCCCCTGCGCCACAGTTGGCGCCATGCCGTCCGGTGGCTCTCCAGCAGGGCCTCGAAGCCGGGAGCCCGGCCGACCCGGTCGAGGGCCGCGTGCAGGGGGTCGCTGATGGCGGGGTCCCGCGAGGTGTGCAGGGCCACCGTCTTGTCGACGGTACGGGTGGTGCCGGCGGTCAGCGCGAGCCGCATGACCTGCACGGCGCGCAGGGGCTCGTGGGCGGTGTGGGCGCGTTCCTCCTCCGCGGGGTCGTCGGCGGCCGTCCGGGCGGCCATGCCGATCCGGATGTCGGAGGTCGTGGTGCGGCAGCGCAGCCACATCGTGTCGGACTCGCCGTCTCCGGCGTTGACGTGGATCAGATGGCTGCCGTTGAGGTCCCGGTAGCGGGCCACGCCGCTGTTGGTGACGGAGCCGTCGAGCGCGGCCTCCACGTCGAGGTCCCCCGACCAGCCCTCGGCCGTGAACTGGGTGCGGAGCACGGCGAGATGAGGGTCCGCCATGTGGACCAGGCGGACCTGCCGGACGTGGAGGACGCGGCCGTCCTCCGCGGCGTAGCGCAGGGTGCGCTCGAGGGTGCCGGCGCGCAGGTCGAGGCTCTGGCGGTGTTCGGCCAGGGCCGTGCTGTCCGGGGTGAACCAGGGCGCGTCGCCGACGCCGGTGTGCATCCGGAAGCGCAGCGGGAGCCAGTTGGGGAGGTTGACCATGTCCTCGTTCTCGACCTGGCGGCCCGAGACGGTCGACGTGAGGCGGTTGTAGCAGCCCGCGGCGTACGTGCCGGGGTAGTGCGTGGCGTCGGCGGAGCACTCGGGGGCGGCGCCGCGGGTGGCGAAGTAGCCGTTGCCGAGCGTGCAGAGCGCCTCGCGCAGCCGCTCACGGGCGGGGTCGTACCCCTCGTACGTCCAGATCCACTCGTGCATCCTCAGTCCTCGGTGTCGCTTGCGGCGGGTGGGGAGTCGGGGCCGTCCGGCAGCAGTTCGGCGAGGTCCCGGACGACGAGGTCGGCGCCGTGCTCGAGCAGGGCGGTGCCCGTGCCGGGACCCGCCGTGCGGTCGACGCCGATCACCAGGGCGAAGCCGCCGCGTCTGCCCGCCTCGACGCCGGCCAGGGCGTCCTCGACGACCGCCGCGCGGTCCGCGGTGACGCCGAGCCGGCGGGCGGCCTCCAGGAACAGCGCGGGCTCCGGCTTGCCGGGGAGCCCCAGCCGGGCGGCCTCCGTGCCGTCGACCAGCGCGTCCAGCCAGGGCAGTACCCCGGCGACGGTGAGCAGCTCCCGCGCGTGGCGGGAGGCGGACACGGCCGCCAGCGGGACGGAACGCTCCCGCAGCAGCTTCAGCAGCCGCACGGTCCCCGGATACGGCTCGATCCCGCGCTCGCGCAGCCGCGCGGTGAACAGCTCCTCCTTGTACGCCGCGACGGCCCCGACGGTGTCCGTGCCCGGCGCGTCGTCGGGGCTGCCCGGCGGCAGCCGCAGACCGCGCGAGGCGAGGAACGCGGCGGCGCCGTCCTGGCGGGACCGGCCGTCGACATGGCGGAGGTAGTCGTCCTGGATGTCGAACGGGCGGCGGGCGGCCGGGTCGTCGGGCGGATGGGCGCGCAGACAGGCGTCGAAGGCCGTTTTCCACGCGGCGGCGTGGACCCGCGCGGAGTCGGTGATGACGCCGTCGGTGTCGAGGACGACGGCGTCGACACCGCGCCAGCCGGCCGGGCTCACCGGTGCGGGTCGGGGTCGCCGCCGTGGTCCGGCGGTGCGGGGCCAACGCTCGCGGTCATGTCGGTCCTCCCTCGTCGGCGGTCGTCCCCGGCCGGAGGTGCGCGCCGGCCGGGGCGGCGGCGTGCGACCGGCGCGGCGCCGCGGGCGGTGAAGCCCGGCGGTCGGCGCCGGGCGATCCGGACACGCGATCAGGATGGCCACGTACCCCGCACTCTGCCCGCCGAAGCGCCGGGAGGGCCCGCGGGCCGGAGTCAGGGGGTCCTGTACGGCATGACCGACCCGGGGGCGGGCGGCTCGGCGGGGCCCGCGCCCATCGCTTCGAGTTCGCGGTCGCGGTCGGCGGTCCGCATCAGCTTCTGGGCGAGACTGCGCATCGCCCGCCCGGCGGCAAGGTCGTCACCGATCTCGGGGACGTCCACGTCCGCGGGGCTGCAGTGCGCGGTCCCGTGCCCGGTGAGGGTCGTGGTGCCGGTGTCCAGCACCGCCCTGGCCTTCGTCGTACCGTCCTCCTCCGAGAGGAACAGTCCGACCTTCCACTCCTGCGTTCTTTGCATGGCGTGCTCTCCCGCCCTGTCGGAGGTGCTGATTCCAGGATCCGCCCTGCCCGGTGTGTCCGGCACCATGAAGAAGGCAGCGCCGGTGACCGGCTCGTCCGAGACCCGGCCCGGCGGCATCCGGCAGCATCAGACGGCGCAGCACCAGGGAGGCATTCCGATGGGTCGCGCGATCGTGGCAGGGGTGGACGGTTCGGCGGAGAGCCTGGCCGCGGCGGACTGGGCCGGCGCGGAGGCGGAGCGGCGCGGGCTGCCGCTGTGCCTGGTGCACGCCTGGCTCTGGCAGCCGATCGACGTGCCCCTGGTGCAGGACCGGGAGACGCAGGCGCGCACGGCAGAGGCCGTGCTGCGGGACGCGGCGACGAGGGTGAGCGGGCGCCGTCCGGACCTGTCCGTGACGCCGCAGATCGTGGCGGACACTCCGGTGCCCGCGCTCCTCCGCGCCGCTGCCGAGGCCGAGATGCTGGTGCTCGGCTCACGCGGCCACGGCGCCCTCGTCGGATTCCTGCTCGGCTCCTACGGGCAGCAGGTGATCGCCGCCGCGACCCGTCCGGTGGTCGCGGTCCGCGCGCCCGCGCAGGACGAGCCGGACGACGGCACCGGGCAGGTGGTGGTGGGCCAGCAGGGCAGCGCGGACGAGAGCCGGGAGGTCCTCGGCTTCGCCTTCACGGCGGCGGCCGCCAGGGGCGCGACCGTCCGGGCCGTACGGGCCTGGAGCCTGCCGCCCGCGTACGCCTACGGCTCGGGGGCGCTGCGGCTCGCCGACGAGGCCGGCGGCCTGGAGCCGTACGAGAAGCAGGTGCTGGCCGAGGCTCTGGAGCCGTGGCGGCGGCGGTTCCCCGACGTGCCGGTGGTCGAGCACGTGGAGATCGGCAGCGCCGGACAGGTGCTGCTGTCGGCGTCGCCCGCCGCCGAACTGCTGGTGGTGGGGCGGCGGGTGCGCCGCTCTCCCGTCGGCACGCGCATCGGCTCCGTCGCGCACGCGGCGCTCCACCACGCGCCGTGTCCGGTCGCGGTCGTCCCGCACGACTGACGGGTGGACCGGGCTCGCGGCCTGTCCGCCCCGGCCCGCGCCTCGAACGCCGGCCGGCGGGCGAGCGTCAGGGCAGGCCGCACTCCGCGTCCACGTCCGCGGGCGGCGGCCCCGGCGGACAGGTGCCGGCGGGGGCCGGGGCGGCGGTCGGCGGTCGGCGGTCGGCGGTCGGCGGCGGAGCGTCGGGCGTTGCGGAGCCGCTGGGTGTTCCCGGGGTGGTGGGTGCCGCGGAACGGGAGGGCGCCGGCTCGGTGGTGGTGGGGCCGGGGGTGTTGGCAACCGTGGGCTCGCCGGTGCCGGACGGCTCCGAGTGCGGGGCCGTGGCGGACGGGGCCGGGAGCGGGGCTGCCGTGCCGCCCGGCGCGGTGGGCTCCGCCGGGTGCAGGGCAGGCGCCGGGGACGCGGCCGACGGAGCGGCCACGGGTAGTTGGACCGGCCGGCTCGCGGGGCCGGGCGGGCGTGTCCGTGCGGGGTCCGGTGCCGGGCGGGGAGCGGCCGGCGGGACCCTCGCCGCGGGAGTCGCGGATGCGCTCAGGAAGGGACGTGTCTCGACGCCTTCGGCCACGTCCGCGCCGCCGAGGTTCGGCAGCCAGGGCGCGCTGGCGTCGCCTCCCGCCATGAGGGCGACGAGCGCGACCGCGTAGCCCGAGCACACGACGGCGAGCAGCCCGCCGAGGCGGCGGAACGTCCTGCCGCGGCGCCCGGTCGCGTCCACGAACACGGGTGAGTGGGGCGTCGGATCGCTCAGCTGTGACAGTGCCATGGCGCGCCCCACCCCCACAGCGCCGGCCGCTCCCGGCGTCTGCGATCCGATCACTCACCCGGAAGGATGAATTTAGCGGAGTTGGACATAATCCGCCCGTCTGCGAGGGCTTTGCCGCGTATCAGGCGCTTTCCGATGACCCGCCGTCGACCGACGTGTCCCGCACCGGGCTGTCCTCCACCTGCGATCCAGGGGCGGCGCGGTCGGCGGCGGCCGGGTTGTGCACCCGCAGCGGCGGGGGCGGGTCGCCGTCCTTGCCCTCGCCCCACGCCGGGATGCGCAGGGCGAGCATGGCGACGTCGTCGCCGCTGGGGCTGATGCGGGCGAGCAGTTCGTCGCAGAAGTCCTCCACCCCACGGCCGGCGAGGGCGGCCGCATGGCGCCGCAGTTGGGCGAGGCCCACATCGATCGAGCGGTGCCGGCTCTCGACGAGGCCGTCGGTGTAGAGCAGCAGCGTGGAACACGCGGGCAGCGGCTCACGGGCGTCCGGCCAGCCGAGGCCCAGATGCAGGACCGAGTCCATGCCGAGCAGGGGGCCGCGCCCCTGCTCGAGGAAGCGGGCGTGCCCGTCGGACGTCACCAGCAGCGGCGGCGGGTGGCCGGCGTTGACCCAGTGCAGCTCCCACGGGCCGCCCTTCGGCCCCTCGATCCGGGCGAACACGGCGGTGGCCATGGGCGCGTCACTGGTGTTGGTCATGGCCTCGTCGAGGCGGCGCATGATGAGGCTCGGCGGTTCCTGGCGGTCCCAGGCCAGGGCGCGGAGCATGTTGCGCACCTCGGCCATGTGGGCCGCGGCCTGCAGGTCGTGGCCCACGACGTCGCCGATGACCATCGTGGTGACGCCGTCGGCCAGGAGGAACGAGTCGTACCAGTCGCCGCCGACCTCCGCGGCGCTCTGGGCGGGCTGGTAGCGGGCGGCCATCTGCAGATGGTCGACCTGGGGCAGCGGGGTGAGCAGCTGACGCTGCATGGTCTCCGCCACATGCCGTTGCCGGTCGAACAGCCGGGCGTTGTCCAGCACCAGCCCGGCGCGGCGGCCGATGTCGGCCAGCACGAGGATCTCGGCCTCCGTCCACGGCCGGCGTTCCCCGGTGCGGCCGACGGTGAGCGCGCCGAAGACCTGGCGGCGGGTGCTCAGCGGCACGACGACGGCCGAGTGCCCGCCGAGCCGGTCGAAGAGCTCCCGGTGCGCGGGCGCGAGCGGCGGCTCCCCGGCACGGGGCGGGTCACCGGCGTCGAGCCGCAGCGGCCGGCTCCCCCGCATCACCCGCACCAGTGCCGACGACGACGGGGTCCGGGTCAGCGGCGGCAGCGGGCCGAGCAGCTCGTCCGCCGCGCCCGCCTCACCTCTGGTCCGTACGGCGATCCGCTCCATGTCCTGCGCCTGGTCCTGGTGGCACAGGTCGACGGCCGCCCAGTCGGCCAGGTCCGGCACCAGCAGGCGGACCATCCGGTGCAGCATCTTGGGGACGTCCATGGTGGAGCTGAGCACCGCGGAGATCTCGGCGACCATGGTCAGCCGCTCGGTGAGCTCCTCCAGTGCCGCGAGGTGCGTCGCCCGCTGCTCGGCGGCCTCCCGGTGCAGGCTGAAGTCGTGGAAGACGATCACCGCGCCGTCCACCCGCCCGTGCCGCGTCAAGGGGGTCGCGGCCCAGATGATCGGGACGGTGGTGCCGTCGGCCCGGAGGTAGAACTCGTCGCTGCCCTCGGCCGGGCGCCCGGTGGTGATCACCGCGAGGACGCGGCACTCCTCCCGGGGGATCCGTCTGCCGTCGGCCTGGCGGTGCAGCAGGTCGTGCGCGTCCTGGCCGAGGATCTGTTCCTCGGTCCGTCCGACGAGTCGCCGGGCCCACGGGTTGGAGGCCGTCACCCGTCCGGTGATGTCGGTGACGAAGAGTCCGGCGCCCATGCTTTCGAACACAGCGCACAGGAGGTCCGGCTCCCGCTGCCGGTCAGCGGCGTTCAACGGCTCCACCATCCCTGTGGCCGCCCTCTGGTCCCGGTCCGCGACGGCGACGGCCCGTGCTCCACGGCCCTCTCGTCATGCTCGCACCGTTGGCCGTGGAGTGCTGCCCCGGACACAGCGGTGGGCGCGGCCCGTGCCCGGACGGGCCGCGCCGCCGGCGGCCTGGGTCACCAGGTCAGGCCGTCGCCGTCTCCCGTACGGCCTCCTGCACGGCCTCGTGGGCCGTCGCCGCGTCGGCGGCGGCGAGCGCGAGCCCGGCGAGCCGGCGGCAGTCGTCCAGGGTGTGCGACGCCAGCGACGCCCGGACGTCGGCGAGGCGGCCCGGCGCGGCCGACAGGCTGGTGACGCCCAGGCCGACGAGGACCAGGGCGAGCAGCGGGTCCGCGGCGGCCTCGCCGCACACCCCGACGGGCCTGCCCTGGTCGGCTCCCGCCTCCGCGGCCGTCCGCACGAGTTCGAGCAGCGCCGGCTGCCAGGGGTCGAGGAGTCCGGCCAGAGCGCCCAGGGTGCGGTCGGCGGCGAACGCGTACTGGGCCAGGTCGTTGGTCCCGATGCTGAGGAAGTCGCACTGCCGCGCGAGGTCCCCGGCGCGCAGTGCCGCGGCGGGCACCTCGACCATGGCGCCGGCGGTCCGCAGCCCGTGGGCCTTCGCCCGTTCGGCGAAGTCGGCGGCCTCTGCGGGCACCGAGACCATGGGCGCCATCACCCATACGTCGGTGTCGGCGCCCCGCGCCGCCGTGGCGATCGCGGCCAGCTGCGTCTCGAGGAGCTGCGGGTCCCGGCGCGCCGTCCGCAGGCCGCGGACACCGAGCGCGGGGTTCTGCTCGTCGGCCGCGGTGGCGAACGGCAGCGGCTTGTCGGCCCCGGCGTCCAGGGTCCTCACGACGACCCGGCGGCCGGCGAAGGCGGCGAACACCTCGCGGTAGGCGGCCGTCTGCTCCTCGCCGGTGGGGGCCTGCTCGCGGTCGAGGTAGAGGAACTCCGTACGGAACAGTCCGACGCCCTCGCTGTCGGCCGCCGCGGCGGCGGGCAGTTCCTGCGGCGCGCCCAGGTTGACGAGCAGCTTGACCGGATGGCCGTCGGCCGTGCGCCCGGGGCCGGCGGCCCGGGCCGAGAGGCGGCGCCGGTGCTCGTCGCGTGCGGCGGCCGCCGCGACGGTGTCCGGGTCCGGGTCGGGGACGACCGTACCGGTGGTGCCGTCGACGAGGACCGGTGTGCCGTCCGTGAGCGCGGCGGCGTCGGCGCAGCCGACGACCGCGGGCAGGCCGAGGATCTTCGCCAGAATCGCGGTGTGGCTGGTGGGTCCGCCGCGCTCGGTGACCAGGGCGAGCACCTTGGCCGGGTCGAGGAGGGCGGTGTCGGCGGGCGCGAGGTCGTCGGCGACGAGGACGTACGGCCCGCCGGGGTCGGGCAGGCCGGGCATCGGGAGTCCGAGGACACGGGCCACGGCGCGGTCGCGCAGGTCGTCGAGGTCGGCGACGCGTTCGGCGAAGTAGCCGCCCGCCGCCTCGAGGGACGAGCGGAAGGTGCGGAATGCCCCGTCCAGCGCGTGGGCCGCGTCGACCCCGCCGAGGACGAGGTCCGCGACCTGGTCCGCGAGGGTCGGGTCGGCGGCCATCATGGCCTGCGCGGACAGGACTGCGCCCGCGTCGCCGCCGGCGGCGGCCGCCCGCTCCTCCAGATCGGCGGCGACCCAGGACAGCGCGCCGCGCGCCGCCGCGGCCTCCGCGGGGGCGTCGGCCGGCGCCACCGTGTGCGCCGGCGGCATGGCGGACGGGGGCGCCATGCGGGCGACGGGCCCGGCGGCGCTGCCGCCCCCGGTGCCGATGCCGTGCAGCACGGGGGTGCCGATGGTGGTGGTGCCGGTCGTCACCGCTGCTCCTGTGCGTCGAGGTCGGCCGCGGCCAGCGTGGCCAGTTCCTCGAGGGCGGCCTCGGCGCCGTCGCCCTCGGCGGACAGCACCAGCGGGTCGCCGTGCTTGGCGCCGAGCGCGAGCACGGACAGCAGGCTGCGGGCGTCGACCGGGGTTCCTCCGTCGCGGGCGACGGTCACCCGGACCGGCTGGCGGGCGGCGGCCTGGACGAAGACGGCGGCGGGCCGGGCGTGCAGTCCGGAACGGGAGCCGATGACGACAGTGCGCTGTGGCATGGGGATGACACTCCTACGGGGAGGGGGACGAGGCTGCCGGTGGGGTGGATGTCCGCCGTGGCCGGCACGGCGCCGGGCCGGTGGGCGGTACGTGACCGGGGTCCGGCCCGGGGACGCGCCCCGGGCCGGACCGGCCGGTCATGCGGCGGCGGGGACCTTGACGTCCGCGGCCGCGTCGGTGGGGGCGGGGGTGGTCGCGGCCGCGGTCTCGCGCTTGCGGTGGCTCTTGAGCAGGACCACGAGGGCGGCGGTGACCGCCGTGCCGGCCGCGACGGCGAGCAGGTAGAGCAGCGGCTGCCCGATGAGGGGGACGACGAAGACGCCGCCGTGCGGAGCGCGCAGCGTGGCGCCGAACGCCATGGACAGGCCGCCGGTGACGGCTCCGCCGGCCATCGCGGACGGGATCACCCGCAGCGGGTCCGCCGCGGCGAAGGGGATGGCGCCCTCGCTGATGAAGGAGGCGCCGAGGACCCAGGCGGCCTTTCCGTTGTCCCGCTCCGTCTTGGTGAACAGCTTCCCGCGGACGGTCGTCGCCAGGGCCATGCCCAGCGGCGGGACCATGCCCGCCGCCATGACGGCGGCCATGACCTTGAGGCTGCCTTCGGTGGGGGCCGCGAGGCCGCCGATGGCGAAGGCGTAGGCCACCTTGTTGACCGGGCCGCCGAGGTCGAAGCACATCATGAGACCGAGCAGGACGCCCAGCAGGACGGCATTGCCGCCGGACAGGCCGCTCAGCCAGTCGGTCATGGCCTTCTGGAGGGAGGCGATGGGCTTGCCGACGACGACGAACATCAGGAATCCGACGACGGCGGAGGAGATCAGCGGGATCACCACCACCGGCATGACACCGCGCAGCGCGGCGGGGACGCGTACGCGCTGGATGGCCTTCACCACGGCGCCCGCGATGAGGCCGGCCGCAAGTCCGCCGAGGAAGCCCGCCTCGATGGTGACCGCGAGCGCGCCGCCGACGAACCCCGGTACGAGGCCCGGCCGGTCGGCCATGCCGTAGGCGATGTATCCGGCGAGTACGGGGACCAGGAAGCCGAACGCGGCGCCGCCGATCTGGAACATCAGCGCGGCCCAGCTCGTGGCCTCCCCCCACACGAAGTGTTCGGCGACCGACGGGGCGCTGTTGATCTCGTAGCCGCCGATGGCGAAGGCGAGGGCGATGAGCAGCCCGCCCGCGGCGACGAACGGCACCATGTAACTGACGCCGGTCATCAGCCACTTGCGCAGCCGCGTGCCGAAGTGGTCGCCCGGGGCGCCGGTGTCCATGGGCGCCGGGCCGGCCGCCGCGACGGTGGTCTCGCCGCGTTCTGCCTTGCCGCGTACGTCGGCGATGAGTTCGGCGGACCGGCTGATCGCGGCCTTGACCCCGACGTCGACGGTGGGCTTGCCGGCGAACCGGTCCTTCTCCCTGACCTCGACGTCGTGGGCGAGGATCACACCGTCGGCGGCGGCGATGACAGCGGGGTCGAGGCGGGTGAATCCGGCGGAGCCCTGTGTCTCGACGACGAGTTCGACGCCCGCCGCCTCGCCGGCCTTCTGCAGGGACTCGGCGGCCATGTAGGTGTGCGCGATCCCGGTGGGGCAGGAGGTGACGGCCACGATCCGGAGGGGCGCGGCGGGGGCCGCAGGAGTGGCCCCCGGGGCCTCGGCGGCCTCGGGGCCGCCCGCGGCCTCGGCGGGAGCCTCGTCCCCGCGGACGAGGGCCGCGACGGCCGCCGGGTCGCGCTCGGCGCGGAGCGCGGCGGTGAACTCCGGGTCCATGAGCCGCCGGGCCAGCGACGACAGGATCGTCAGATGGTCGTCGTCGGCGCCGGCCGGCGCGGCTATCAGGAAGATCAGGTCGGCCGGTCCGTCGGGGGCGCCGAAGTCGATGCCCGGGGCGCTGCGGCCGAAGGCGAGCGTCGGGGCGGTGACGTGCTCGCTGCGGCAGTGCGGAATGCCGATGCCGCCGTCGAGCCCGGTGGGCATCTGCGCCTCGCGTGCCGCCACGTCGGCGAGGAAGCCGTCGATGTCGGTGACACGTCCGGCGGCGACCATCCGTTCGGCGAGGGACCGCGCGGCGGCTTGCTTGGTCTCGGCGGACAGGTCGACGTCGACCAGTCCTGCGGTGATCAACTCACTCATCACGCGGCTCCTTGCTCGCGAACCGCCGCGGGGGCGGTGGTGGGACGTGGTGGTGCGGCACCCGTCGGGCCCTGGTCGGTCCGGGCCGGGCCGGGCCCGGGGAGGGCGGTCATCACGCCGGCCCCCCGAGGACGTGGTCGAGGGGGACGGACTCGGTGACCGTCACCGCCGCCGGGTCCAGGTCGGCCGGTGACGGCATGACGCTGCCCGGCAGCTGGACGGCGGCGGTGCCGTGGGCGACGGCGGCGGCGAGGGCGGCGGGGCCGCTGCCGCCGGCGGTGAGGAAGCCGGCGAGGGAGGCGTCTCCGGCGCCGACGTTGCTGCGGACCGCCGCGGCGGGCGCGTGTCCGAACCAGGTGCCGGTGTCGTCGACGAGCAGCTGGCCGTCGGCTCCCAGACTGGCCAGGACCGCCCGGGCTCCCCGCTCGCGCAGCTCCTCCGCCGCCTTGACGGCGTCGCCGACGGTGGCGAGGGGACGGCCGACGGCTTCGGCGAGCTCCTCCGCGTTGGGCTTGACCACGTCGGGCCGCTCCCGCAGCGCGGCGGTCAGGGCGGCGCCCGAGGTGTCGAGGGCGACCCGGGCGCCGGCCCGGTGCAGGCGCGCCACCAGCTCGGCGTACCACTCGGGGCGCAGCCCGCGCGGCAGGCTGCCGCAGCAGGCGATCCAGTCCGCGTCGGCGGAGCGGGTCCGTACGGCCTCCAGCAGCGCCTCGGCCTCCGCGGCGGCGAGGTCGGGGCCGGCCGCGTTGACCTTCGTGAGGGTGCCGTCGGGTTCGACGAGTGTGATGTTGACGCGGGTGGAGCCGGCCACGGGGACGCCGGCGGCCTCGATGCCGTGCTCACCGAGCAGGCGGTCGAGAAGCGCGCCCTCGGGGCCGCCGAGCGGCACCACGGCCACGGTGCGGTGGCCGGCGGCGGCGACCGCGCGGGAGACGTTGACGCCCTTGCCGCCGGGGTCGACGCGGTCCCGGGCGGCGCGCAGCACGGCTCCGCGGTCCAGTGACGGCAGCTCGTAGGTGCGGTCCAGACTCGGGTTCGGGGTGATGGTGAGGATCATGCGCGGACGACCTCCGTGCCCTGCGCCTCGATGGCGCGGGCGTCGTCGGGCGCGAGGCCCGTGTCGGTGATCAGCAGGTCCACGTCCGCGAGGTCGCCGAAGCGGGCGAAGTGCTGCTGCCCGAACTTGGCGGAGTCGGCCAGCAGCACGACCCTGCGGGCGGCGCCGACGACGGCCCGCTTGACCGCGGCCTCCGCCAGGTCGGGCGTGGTCAGGCCGCCGTCGAGGGAGAACCCGTTGGTGGCGAGGAAGACGACGTCGGCCTTGATCTCCGCGTACGCGCGCAGCGCCCACGCGTCGACGGCGGCACGGGTGCGGTGCCGCACCCGCCCTCCGACGAGGTGGAGGGCGATGCCCGGGTGGTCGGCGAGCCGGGCGGCGACGGGCAGCGCATGGGTGACGACGGTCAGCGCCGAGTCCACCGGGAGGCCCGCGGCCAGCCGGGCGGCCGTCGTGCCGGCGTCCAGGATGACGCTGCCGTCGCCGGGGAGCTCGGCGAGTGCGGCGCGCGCGATGCGCTCCTTCTCGTCGGCCGCGACGGCGTCGCGCTCGGCGAGGTCGGGCTCGAAGTCCAGGTGTCCGACCGGAATGGCGCCGCCGTGCACCCGCCGCACCAGCCCCGCGCGGTCGAGGGCCTTGAGGTCGCGCCGCACGGTTTCCGCGGTGACCTGGAACTCCTCGGCGAGGGACAGCACATCCACCCGACCGCTGTCGCGGGCCAGGCGCATGATCTCCTGCTGACGCTCCGCTGCGAACATGTGGTTTTACATCCGTTTCCATGACCGAGTCTGTGGTTTTCACGAATGCTACGCCCGCTTCATCGAGAAGTAAACAGATCCGGGCAGGCAAACGGGCAGAAACAAACCGGCCCGCTTCGGCACCCGCGTCACCACTTCTCCTCGCCGCCCGGGTCCTTCGCCAGCAGCGGCGACCGCGACAGCACGACGCAGCCGGCGACCAGCAGGCCGAGCGCCACCACCTCGAACGGTGTCCGTCGGCCCAGCTGCACCCGCTCGTCGAAGAGCACCACCCCCAGCACCACGCTCAGCGGCGCGTCGCCCAGGGTGAGCGCCGGCTGCGACGCGGCCGGCTCGGGCAACTTCGGCCCCGCCGGCGATTGAGGCGCGGGGCTCGGGGCAGCGCCCCGACAGGACCGGCCACACCCAGCCCCGCCGGCGATAGGGCGCGGGGGTCCGGGGGCGGAGCCCCGGGACACCGCGGGGGCGCGGTGCCGGGCCGCGCCCCCCGCTCAGCCGAAGCGTTCGGCGAGGCGCCGGAACACCACCGGCACCGCCCCGTGGATCCGCGCCGGCAGCCACAGCCACCGCGGGATGAAGATCTCCTCCGCGCGACTCCGCACCACCGCCCGCCAGACCGCGTCCGCCACCCGCCCGGCCGGGACCGGCTTCGGGCGGGTCCGGCGACAAGGAGCGCCGCGGCGCTCGAAGAAGGGCGTGTCGACGACGCCCGGCAGCACCAGGCAGATCCCCACGCCGGTGCCCCGCAGCTCGTAGCGCAGGCTCTCGGCGAAGACGCCCAGCGCCGCCTTGGCCGCCGAGTACACCGCTTCGTCCGCGACGCCCACGGCTCCGGCGAGGGAGCCCATCAGCACGATCCGCCCTCTCCCCCGGGCGATCATCCGCGGCAGCAGCCCGCGCACCAGGTGCACCACGGACGCCAGGTCGACGGCGAGCACCTCGTCGATCGCCGCGGGCGGTATGGCGGTGAAGGGCCCGGCCCAGCCGACGCCCGCCGCCGCGACCAGGACGTCCACCTGTCCGGCGGAGTCGAGGGCCGTACGGGCGAGGTGCGCGCCCCCGCCGGGGTCGGCGAGGTCTGCCGGGAGCGCGGCGCCGCCGGTACGGCTCGCCACTTCGTCGAGGCGCGCCTTGTCGCGTCCGTGGAGCAGCAGACGCCAGCCCGGCGCGGCGGCGAAACGGTCGGCGACGGCCGCGCCGATCCCTGAGGAGGCGCCGGTGATCAGCACCACCGGGGCTTCCGGTCTTCTCGTCGGTTCCTCGGGCGTGGCGGGTGGGGCGAGCACCCCGGGCGTCACAGGCATCGCGGGCCCCTCGGATCACAGGCTGGTCAGAAGCTGCGGCGAAATGTTCTTGATCATGGTGTTGGTCCACCGCATCTGCCGGAGCGTCTGCGGATGGCACGCGGAGGCGAGCTCCAGCAGCCGGGTGTCCTTGGATGCCTGTGCGGCCTGGGCGAGCATCTCCCAGTAGAGGGAGTTCTCGGACGCGTCCAGATGCAGGTCGCGCAGGTCGCGCAGGAGCAGCAGGCCGGGCTCGGGGCGGTGCCCGACGGCCTGCGCCGCCTTCTGCCGCACCATCGTCAGCAGCGCCTGCGGCGGCTTCGCCCGGGGCTCGTCGAGTTCGAGACCGTATGCGCGGCCGGTGTCGGCCAGCCGCTCGACGTGGTCCCGTGACCAGCCGGCGATGTCCTTGGCGACGTGGTGGACCTCGTGCTCGGTGCGGTGGCGGTCGGCGACCGCGAGGAGTTCTCCGGCGAGGTGCCGTTCACCGTGGTGGAGGACCCGCAGGGCGAGGGTGATGCCGTTCATCGTGAGCCGCCTTCCCGCGAGGCCGGGTCCTCGTCCGTCGTCTGGTGTACGCGGGCGTCCGGCCCGCCTTCCGTCGCCGGTACGCCGGAGCCGGGTCCGGGCTCGGAGGCGGTGGTGGTGGGGGCCGGGGAGGCCTTTCCGTCGGCCTTCTCGACGAGGGTGAGCGCGACGGCGGAGGTCTTGAACAGCGGCTGCTTGGAGGCCGGGTCCCAGTCGGTGACGGTCGTCTCGTTGGCGGCACGCCCGGGTGTCCCGGGGCCGGGCCCGGAGCCGCCGGGCGTGTCCCAGTAGCCGTAGTGGAAGGGCACGAACAGCGTGCCCTTCCGCAGACCGGTGACGCGCAGCCGGCCCCGCAGGGAGCCGCGCGGCGAGGAGACCTCGACGAGGTCGCCCTCCGCGAGGTCCCGCGCGGCGGCGTCGGCCTCGGAGATCTCCACCCACACGTCGGGCGCCGCCGCGTTCAGCTGTGGTACACGGCCGGTCTTGGTGCGGGTGTGGAAGTGGTAGACGGTGCGCCCGGTCGTCAGCTGGAAGGGGTGGTCCGTGCTCGGAGCCTCGTGCAGCGGCATGAATCCGGCCGCCTTGAGCATCGCCTTGCCGTCCGGATTGAGGGAGCGGTACTCGACGACGCTGCTGGACGCGCCGGTCACCAGGTCCTTGCCGTAGTTCTCGCACGTGTCGGGGTGGGCCCAGCTGATGCCGTCGGTGTAGAGGCGCGGTGTGCCGTCCGGGGCTTCGTCGTTGCAGGGCCACTGGATGCCGCTCGCTCCGCGCAGCCGGCCGTAGGTGAGGCCCGTGTAGTCGCACGGCCGGCCGGCGCTGCAGCGCTTCCACGCCTCGAACGCCGACTCGGGGTCGGTCCAGTGGACCAGCGGTCCCCCGTCCTTGTCGCGGAAGTCCATGCGGGTGGCGTAGTCCAGGAAGATGTCCAGGTCCGGCCGTGCCTCGCCCGGCGGCTCCACGGCCTTGTCGGACAGGTGGACCGTACGGTCCGCGTTGGTGAACGTACCGGTCTTCTCGCCCCAGGTCGCCGCGGGCAGCACGACGTCCGCGAGCTGCGCCGTCTCGGTGAGGAACAGGTCCTGCACCACGGTGAACAGCCGCTGCTGGGACAGGATCGAGCGGATGCGGGACAGTTCGGGGAGGGAGACGGCCGGGTTGGTGCCGCTGATCCACAGCATGCGGATCGAGCCCTGTTCCGCGTAGCGGAACATCTGCATGGCGTGGGTGGGCGGCGCGTAGTGCGGGATCGTGGTGGGTTCGACGTTCCACACCTTCGCGAGGTCGGCCACGTGCCGGTCGTTCTCCCAGTTGCGGAAGCCCGGCAGGTCGCCGTTGGCGCCGCATTCGCGGGTGTTCTGGGCGGTGGGCTGACCGTTCATCTGGAGCAGGCCGGCGCCCGGCCGTCCGAGCATGCCGCGGATGAGATGCAGGTTGTTGATCTGGACGGCGGCGGCGGTGGCCTGGTGGGACTGGTAGATGCCCTGGAGCACCGTGGAGAGCAGCCGGTCGGCGGTGCCGACGACCTCCGCCGCCTCGACGATCTGCCGGGCGGGGACGTCGCAGATGGCGGACGCCCACTCCGCGGTGCAGTCCTTGACCCGGTCGGCCAGTTCCTCGAAGCCGACGGTGTGCGCCTCGATGTACGCGTGGTCGACCCGGTCGTGACGGATCGTCTCGTGCAGCAGGGCGTTGAGCAGGGCCACGTTCGTGCCGACGCGCGGGGCCAGGTGGACCGTCGCGCTGCGGGCCACCCGCGTGGGCCGCGGGTCGACGCACACCAGCCGCGGCGGGTCGGCGCCCTCCAGCCGGTCGAGGATGCGCATCCACTGCACGGGCTGCGTCTCCGCGAGGTTGTGGCCGAAGAGGGCGATGACGTCGGCGTGGTCGATGTCGTCGTAGGTGCCGGGCTGGCCGTCGCAGCCGAAGGACTCCTTGAGCGCCTCCGCGGCGGTGGAGGTGCACAGGCGGGTGTTGCCGTCCAGGTGGTTGGTGCCGATGCCGGCCCGGGCGAGCACCGCGAGCGTGTAGTACTCCTCCAGGAACAGCTGGCCCGAGGTGTAGAAACCGATGGAGCCGGGGCCCTGTCCGCCGAGGAGTTCGCGGGAGCGGGAGACGACCCGGCCCATCGCGGTGTCCCAGTCGGTCTCCACCAGCCGCCCGCCCTCACGGACCAGGGGCCTGGTCAGCCGGTCGGGCGAGGCGCCTGCCTGCCAGGCGAACAGGTCCTTGGGCCCGAGCCTGCCGCGATTGACCCGGTCGATCGCCCGGCCGCGTACGCCGACCATGCGGCCGCCTCGTACGGCGACGTCCATGGCGTCCCCGTCCGAGTGAAGAATCGAGGCGGTCTGGACCCACCGTTCCACGTCGTCCACCGACACCCCGTCACCCAGGTGGGTGTCCACCCGCGTCGGCCACTGCCCGTGCCGTGCGTAGGGGGTACGACCTCCCCAGGGCTGGGCGATCCGGTCCACCGAAGCATCCACCTCGTACCTCCCGTGTCAGGTCGCCGGCACACGGCGCACCGACCGCACAGAGGTACCCGGCATCGGGAACTCGTAACGCCGGACCCGGCGAAGTCCGTCACCCGGACGGCGGATGTCGTGGACCGCCGGTAAGGCCCCACACATATACATTGCACCGGTATAGGTCATAGGGGTCGCCGCCTGTGGGTGCATCTGCGCCTGAAGCAGAGCAGAAGGCACCCGAACGTACGGGAGTTCGTGTGGCATCTGAGTCAGGTCCTCGCCTCGACGTGCAGTCGGAGGACGCATACGAGAACGAGCTGCCGGTGCAGCGCAGGCGGCCCGGCAATGTCGTGATCAAGTGGCTGACGACCACCGACCACAAGACGATCGGCACGCTGTACCTCACCACCTCGTTCGGCTTCTTCATCGTCGGCGGTGTGATGGCGCTGTTCATGCGCGCCGAGCTGGCCCGGCCGGGCACGCAGATCATGTCGAACGAGCAGTTCAACCAGGCGTTCACGATGCACGGCACGATCATGCTGCTGATGTTCGCGACGCCGCTGTTCGCCGGATTCGCGAACTGGATCATGCCGCTGCAGATCGGCGCGCCCGACGTGGCGTTCCCGCGGCTGAACATGTTCGCGTACTGGCTGTACCTGTTCGGCTCGCTGATCGCGGTGGCCGGCTTCCTCACTCCACAGGGCGCCGCCGACTTCGGCTGGTTCGCCTACTCCCCGCTGAACGACGCCGCCCACACACCGGGGGTCGGCGCCGACATGTGGATCATGGGTCTGGCCTTCTCCGGCTTCGGCACGATCCTCGGCTCGGTCAACTTCATCACCACGATCATCTGCATGCGCGCTCCCGGCATGACGATGTTCCGGATGCCGATCTTCACCTGGAACGTCCTGCTGACCGGCGTGCTGGTCCTGCTGGCCTTCCCGGTCCTGGCGGCCGCGCTGTTCGTCCTGGAGGCGGACCGCAAGTTCGGCGCGCACGTCTTCGATCCCGCCAACGGCGGGGCGATCCTGTGGCAGCACCTCTTCTGGTTCTTCGGCCACCCCGAGGTCTACATCATCGCGCTGCCGTTCTTCGGCATCGTCACCGAGATCCTGCCGGTCTTCTCCCGCAAGCCCATCTTCGGTTACATCGGCCTGGTCGGTGCGACGATCGCGATCGCCGGTCTGTCCGTGACGGTGTGGGCGCACCACATGTTCGTCACGGGAGCGGTGCTGCTGCCGTTCTTCTCCTTCATGACGTTCCTCATCGCCGTGCCGACGGGCGTGAAGTTCTTCAACTGGATCGGCACGATGTGGAAGGGCTCCCTGTCCTTCGAGACGCCGATGCTCTGGTCCATCGGCTTCCTCGTGACGTTCCTGTTCGGCGGTCTGACCGGCATCATCCTGGCCTCGCCGCCGCTGGACTTCCATGTGTCTGACTCGTACTTCGTCGTCGCGCACTTCCACTACGTCGTCTTCGGCACCGTGGTGTTCGCGATGTTCGCCGGGTTCCACTTCTGGTGGCCGAAGTTCACCGGCAAGATGCTGGACGAGCGGCTGGGCAAGATCACCTTCTGGACGCTGTTCATCGGCTTCCACGGCACGTTCCTGGTGCAGCACTGGCTCGGCGCGGAAGGAATGCCGCGGCGGTACGCGGACTACCTCTCCGCCGACGGCTTCACCGCGCTGAACACCATCTCCACCATCAGCTCCTTCGTGCTCGGTCTGTCGATGCTGCCGTTCGTCTACAACGTCTGGAAGACGGCGAAGTACGGCAGGAAGCTCCTGATCGACGACCCGTGGGGCTACGGCCGCTCGCTCGAGTGGGCCACCTCCTGCCCGCCGCCGCGGCACAACTTCACGACGCTGCCGCGCATCCGCAGCGAGTCCCCGTCGTTCGACCTGCATCATCCGGCCATCGCCACCCTCGACGAGGTCACGGACGCGGGACGGCGCGACGTCTACGAGCCGGGGCAGGGAGTAGCCCCACCGCTCGGCGAGGACAAGGACGGCAGGTGAGGGGCCGGGTGCGGCAGCCGGAGGCGGAGGTCGCGGCGGGGATCGCCAAGCTGGAGGGCTATCTCCTCGCGCAGAGCCGGGTGCGGGAGGCGGAGCGGGAGGCCGAGGAGTTCGCCGGCCGGATGCCGTGGCTGACGGGCGCGCAGCGCGAGGAGGTCGTCCGCATCTACACCGAGGACCGCATCGCGCTGTCACGGCGTGTCCTCAAGGCCCTGGTCTCGCGGGCGAACGAGCTGCGGGCGGAGTACACCGCACGCTACGAGGAGCTCCGGCGCCGGCTGCTGTGCGCGAGCGTCGCGGCGCTGCTCGGCTCGATCGCCCTGTGCGTGCTCGCGGGGCTGCTGGCCGCCCACCGCTGACGCCGGGACCGGGGCGGCGGGGGTTCGCCGCGACGGGCGCGATACTTGAGGAATGAACAGCTCGGCGCACCGGATCCCGAATGTGCGGCGGCAGCTGGGCAGCAGGCTCTTCGCCCGTGTCGCAGGCCCCTCGGGACCGGAGAACCGTGCCCGTATCCATGGCACCCCGGGCCCACGCTGGTTCGGGCCCGAGCGGCCGATCCGCACCGTGCACGGCGACGCCTCCATGTTCATCGGCGGGCTGAGCGCCCTGCTGCTGCAGTCCCTCCATCCGCTGGCGATGGCCGCCGTCGCGGCGCACTCCGGCTACCGGGGCGACCCGTGGGGGCGGCTCCAGCGCACCAGCACGTTCCTGGCGGTGACGACGTACGGCACGGCGGACGACGCCCGGGACGCGGTGGAGACGGTGCGCGCCGTGCACGCGCGTGTGGCGGGCACGACGGAGTCGGGAGAGCCGTACCGCGCCGCTGACCCGCATCTGCTGGGCTGGGTGCATGTCGCGGAGGTCCACAGCTTCCTGTCCGCGCATCAGCGCTACGGAAGGCATCCGCTGGACCCGGCGGGCTGCGACGGGTACGTGGCCGACACGGCACGGGTCGCCGAGGCCCTCGGGGCGGCCGATCCGCCGCGCGACCGGGCCGGGCTGGCGGAGCGGCTCGATGCCTACCGTCCCGAACTCCGCGCCTCGCGGGAGGCCCGGGAGGCCGCCCGCTTCATGCTCCGCCACCCGCCCCTGCCGTGGGCGGCCAGAGCGCCGTACGCGGTCCTGGCCGCGAACGCCGTCGCTCTGCTGCCGCCGTGGGCCAGGAAGCCGCTGGGGCTGCCGTACGCGCCGGGGGTCGAGCGGCGCTGCGTGCAGCCGACCGGGACGGCGCTGACCGGTGCGATCCGGTGGGCCATGGTGCCCCCTCCCCCGCCCTCCGGACAGCCCTGACGGCGGCCCTCTGTCAGCCCGGGCAGGGCCTGTCCGGCGGAAATAGAATGGACGCGGGCTGCAGGGCCCATCCGGGCCGGTCCGCCGTACGCCGCACGGGCATCGGGCCGGTCGACCTTCGGACGCGGTTCGGAGACGTCCATGAGCTGGCATCGCCCCGCACGATCGGCGACCGCGGAGGAGATGCTGGCCGCGCTCGGACGGCTCACCGACCGGGCGCGGCAGGGCGCCGAGCAGCACAAGGCCCGGGTCGAGCTGGCCGAGGCGCTGCAGCGTTCGATGCTGCCGGCCGAGCTGCCCACCGTGCCGGGCCTGCGCGTCGCCGCACGGTACGCCCCGGCCCGGAACGGTCTGGACATCGGCGGCGACTGGTACGACGCCTTCTTCCTGCCCGACGGCTCCCTGGCCCTGTCCATCGGTGACGTGCAGGGCCACGACGTGGAGGCCGCCGCGTTCATGGGGCAGGTCCGTATCGGGCTGCGCGCCGTCTCGATGGCCACCGCCGACCCGGGCGAGGTGCTGCGCCGCGCCAACGAGCTGCTGCTCTCCGTCGATCACGGGCTCTTCGCGACATGCAGCTTTCTGCGCTACGACCCGGCGCTGCGCGAGCTGCGGAGCGCCCGCGCCGGACATGTGCCGGCCGTGTGGGCGACCGCCGGCGGGGAGGGCGGGGTCGTCGAGGACGAGGCGGGCGTACCGCTCGGCATCCTGCCCGGCGAGGTGTATCCGGTCGCGACCCGGCAGCTGTCCACGGGCGGCGCGTTCGTCCTGCTGACGGACGGTGTCGTGGAGGGGCCGTCGTATCCGATCGAGGCGGGGCTGGCGGCGGTGACCGACGTGGTCCGGTGCGCGGCCCGTGACGGCACGGCGGCACAGGAGCTGGCGGCGCGGGTGATGGGCACGGCTGCGCTGACCGATCACACCGACGACGCGGCGGTTCTCGTCCTGCTCCAGGACGCCGCGTAGCCGCCGGGGAAGTTTCGCGGCCACCGGCCGCGCGTGTCACACGGGCGGGGCGGCGGGGACGCTGTGTGATGACTTGCGTGGTCCGCAGCGAACGAGTCCGACGCCCTGCCGCAGCACTGCTGCGTGTCCTCGCCGTCGCAGGCGCCTACTGGGTGGGCGGCCGGATCGGCCTTCTCCAGCAGGTGGTCGTGGAGGGGGCGGTCGTCACACCGCTGTGGCCGCCCACGGGCATCTCCCTCGCCTGTCTGCTGTGGGCCGGGGCCGGGGTGTGGCCCGGGATCTCCCTCGGCGCGCTGCTCACCATCGCCACGATCGGCACCCTCGACCTCGGCGCGCTCGGCATCCTGGCCGGCAACACGCTCGCCCCGCTGTCCGCCTGTCTGATGCTGCGGCGGATCGGCTTCCACACCGGTCTCGACCGGCTCAGGGACGGGCTGGCACTGGTGTTCCTCGGCGCTCTGGCCGGGATGCTCGTGAGTGCGACGTTCGGCGCGGGGACCCTGGTGCTGAGCGGGTCGCTGTCGCTCGGCGAGTTCTGGGCGGTGTGGTCCGCGTGGTGGACCGGTGACGCGATGGGTGTTCTGGTGATCACGCCGCTGCTGCTGGTGCTGCGCCGCGCCCGGCTGCCACGCGACACCCGGGCGTGGTGGTGGACGGAGGCGGTGGCACTCTGCGTGACCTCGGTTGCCGTGACGCTGGTGGCCACGCGGGCCGACCTGTCACTGCTCTTTCTGGTGTTCCCGGTGCTGATCTGGGCGGCTCTGCGGTTCCAGCTGCCCGGCACCGCGCCGTGCGCGCTGCTGATCTCGGTGATGGCGATCTCGGCGGCGACCGGCGGCTCCGGCGTGTTCGGCGACCGGACCATGCTGGAGGTCATGGTGATCCTCCAGGCGCTCAACGGGTGCGCGGCGCTGACCGGGCTGCTGCTGGCGGCGATCGTCGCGGAGCAGATCGCCGTCCGCCGCAAGATCGAGCTGGCCTGCTCGGCGCTCGCCGAGGTCGTGGACCAGCTCGCGCCGGGCGAGACGACGCACCTGTGGCCGCCGGCGAGGGATCAGTAGGCGGAGTCGACGTTGTCGATGGAGCCGTACTTGTCGGCGGCGTAGTTCGCGGCCGCGGTGATGTTGGCGACCGGGTCGGTCAGGTCACGCGGGGTGCCCTCGACGTGGTAGGCGTCGAAGGTCGGCTGGATGACCTGGAGCAGCCCCTTGGACGGGGTGCCGTTCTGCGCGTTCACGTCCCAGTTGTTCTGGGCGTTCGGGTTGCCGCTGGACTCGCGCATGATGTTGCGGTGCAGGCCCTCGTAGCTGCCGGGGATGCCCTCGCCCTTCATGATCGCGAGCGCTTCCTTGATCCAGCCGTCGAGGTTGTCGGCGTAGACCTTCTTGACCTTCTTCGGCTTGTCGGCCTTCTTCTCCGCCGCGACTTCGGCCGCCGCGGGCGTCGCGGCGGGGGCGGCGTGAGCGGGAGAGGGGGCGAGGGTCAGCGCCACTGCCGCGGCGCCCGCGGTGGCCAGGCCGGTGAGGGAGAGCTTGCGGAGGCGAACGGTGCGGGCGGTGCGGGCGAAGGCGGTCATACGGGGGAACTCCCAGGGGGACGTCGGGGGGGGGCCGACCGGATGAGGTGCGGCGGCGGAGGGGGATGCCCCTCCTGACGTCAGCCATGGTTAAAGGCGGCGGGAGCACAGCGCAAGAATGTGACCTACTACCCGAATACCAAGAAATGCCCGAATGACTCCTTCATGGGCCCATTGTTCCGGTTCGACAGGGCGCCGGTGTCCACTACCGGGCTTAGGACGTGACGTGGCCCCTATGCCCGGTGTCACAGCGAAGGGCCCGCCGGGCGGCGTCGTCGCCCGGCGGGCCCGGGCGGTTTCCCTGCCCGGACCCGCCCCGCCGGCGCGCCGCTGTCACTCGAAGCGCGAGGTGTCGCCCGCTCCGCGGCGCACGATCTCCGGTTCGCTGCCGGAGAAGTCGATGACCGTGGTCGGCTCGGTGCCGCAGTCGCCGGAGTCGACCACGGCGTCCACCACGTGGTCGAGCCGTTCCTTGATCTCCCAGCCCTGGGTCATCGGCTCCTCCTCGTCCGGCATGAGCAGCGTGCTGGAGAGCAGCGGCTCGCCGAGTTCGGCGACCAGGGCCTGGGCGACGACGTGGTCGGGGATCCGGACGCCGACGGTCTTCTTCTTCGGGTGCAGCAGCTGGCGCGGCACCTCCTTCGTCGCGGGAAGGATGAAGGTGTAACTGCCGGGCGTCGTCGCCTTGATCGCCCGGAACACGTCGTTGTCGACCTGCACGAACTGCCCGAGCTGTGCGAAGTTCTGACACACCAGCGTGAAGTGGTGGCGTTCGTCGAGATTGCGGATCGACCGGATCCGGGTGATGCCGTCACGGCTGCCCAGCCGGCATCCCAGCGCGAAGCAGGAGTCCGTCGGATAGGCCACGAGCGCGCCGGCTCTGATGCTTTCGGCCACACTGCTGATGGTGCGTCGCTGGGGGTTCTCGGGGTGCACATCGAAGTACTTCGCCATCCGCAGAGTCTAGGGCGTACGGGGCGCGCCGGGCCCGTGAGACGGCGAGCCGGCAGGTGCGGGGGTCACCGGCCCGCGGGCCGAGCGTGGCGACACACCGGGGACGAGGTCCTCCACGGCGGGCAGGCCGCCGCCCCGCTCGCCGACCGGGGTGCGGACCGCTTCGACGATGTACGCCTCCGGCATGGCTTCGGTTCCTTCGCCGGGGCTCCGGCGTCCCGGTGGCTGCTACGTGTGCGCGCTCCCGAGGGCGATGCCGTCGAGGACCATGGACAGGTACTGCCGGGCGATCTCGTCGGGGCTGTGCAGACCGCCCGGCCGGTACCAGGACGCGGCGACCCACACGGTGTCGCGCACGAAGCGGTAGGTGAGCCGGACGTCCAGGTCGGCGCGGAAGACCCCGTCGGCGACCCCGCGCTCCAGGGTGCCCAGCCACGCCTTCTCGAACTTCTGCTGCGAGTCCGTGAGGTATCCGAACCGGGGCTGGGCCGCGAGGTACCGGGACTCCTTCTGGTAGATCGCCACGGCCGCGCGGTGGCGGTCGATCTCGCGGAAGGACTCCACGACGAGTGCCTCGATGGTCTCCCTCGGACCGAGGTCCGCGGCCAGCACGGTGTCGTAGCCGGCCCACAGTTCGTCGAGGAACGTGGAGAGGATCTCGTCGAGCATCGACTCCTTGGAGTCGAAGTGGTAGTAGAGGCTCCCCGCCAGCATTCCGGCCGCGTCGGCGATCTTGCGGACGGTGGTGGCGTTGTAGCCCTGCGCGGCGAAGACCTCCGCGGCGACGCCTAGCAGTTCACGACGGCGTTCGGGCGGGGCGCTCACGGTCTTCTTCCGGCCGGCGGCAGGCGTCGCCTTCTTGTCTGTCGGCGCGTCACTGACCGGCGCCTTCTTGTCGTCCGGCGCATTGCCGCCGGGCGCGTTCATGCGGGGCACATTACTTTTCGGCACGCTGCCATTGTCGTCCCCCGCCGATCGGGGGATGCCCCGGCCCGCCCACCGCCGCCCGGCGCACGAGGAGGCGGCTGGGGCACGGCGCCGTTCATCCACGCGCCTCCCTGGGCCGGCCGAGCATCCGCTCGGCCGGCTCCTCGGCGGGACCGGCGACAGGCCGGGGACTCGCACGGGCCCTCGACCCGGCACGGGCCCTCGACCCGGCCGGTACGGCGCTGGTGGCGGAGCAGGCCGGCGCGGCCACGCGCCGCCTGGAGGTCACGGTCGCCCATCTGAGGGAGCGGGTCCGGTGCGGCCGGCCCATCGGCTCGTACCAGCCGGTGAAGCACCGTCTCGTCAACGCGTACATCCAGGCCGAGGCGGCGCGCGGTCGAAAACTGGGCGCGGCGGCCGGCGCGGCACCCGGGGGCGAGCCGGCCCACGGCCGCCGCCAAGTCCGCCTGTTCCGAGGCGTTCTCCGCGGTCGCGAGCGGGGTGAGCCGGCTCCACGACGGCATCGGCATCACCTGGGAGCACGACGCCCACCGCTGCCTCAAGCAGCCCCGCGCCTCCGCCCGGTTGTCCGGGTCGCCCGCGTGGCACCGGTCCCGCCTGGCCGCCGGCCCCGGTGCGGCACACGTCCCGCCGGCCGCCGGCTCAGCGGGCGGAGAGGCTGGAGCTCCGGACGACCAGTTCGGGCTGGAGCACCACCCGCCGGTGTTCGTGCGCGCGCCGGCCGCCCTGCGCCTCGGTCTCCTCCAGCAGCAGTTCCGCGGCCATCGTGCCCATGGTGACGGCCGGTTGCCGCACCGACGTGAGCGGGACGGCCGCGGCGGCCGCGAACTCGATGTCGTCGTAGCCGACGATGGCGAGGTCGTCGGGGACCGCGACACCCGCCGCGTACAGGGCCTGGAGGACGCCGAGGGCGAGCAGGTCGTTGGCGCAGAAGACGGCGGTCGGTCGGTCGGCGAGACCGAGGATCCGGGCGCCGGCGTCCCGCCCGGCACCGACGTCGAGCCGCTCGGTGGGCAGTTCGCGCAGCGCTTCCGGCCCGAGACCGGCCTCGGCGAGTGCGTTCAGTGCGCCGGTGCGGCGGTCCCTGACCTGGTTCAGGTTCGGCGGGCCGCTGACGTAGGCGATGGAGCGGTGCCCCGCGTCGAGCAGGTGCCGTACGGCCAGCGCGCCGCCCGTCACGTCGTCGACGGAGACCGAGCATTCGGTGAGGCCCTCGGCGACACGGTCGACGAGGACGAAGGGGATGTTGTGGCGGCGGAAGGCGGCGACGGTGCTCCCGGTGGCGTCGGCCGGGGTCAACAGCACTCCCCGTACCCGCTGTTCGGCGAAGAGCGACAGATACTCGGCCTCCTCGCCGGGGCTCTGGTCGCTGTTGCAGACCATCACGCCGAGGCCGGCCCTCCGGGCGGCGCGCTCGGCTCCGCGGGCCACGTCGACGAAGAACGGGTTGCCCATGTCCAGGACGAGCAGTCCCATGATCCTGCTGCGGCCGGCGCGCAACTGGCGTGCGGACTCGCTGCGGACGTACCCGAGCCGGTCGATGGCGGACAGCACCCGGGACCGGGTCTCGGCGGCCACCGAGTCCGGACGGTTGATGACGTTCGACACCGTGCCCACGGAGACGTTGGCGGCGCGAGCGACGTCCTTGATACCCACCGACTGGGACATCAGGCAGGAACCTCCGAGAGGACGAGAGGGCGAGGGCGCGGGGAGCGAGGGGGCGCGTGAGACGAGTGACGAGGGGCGGCCGGAGCGCTTCACACTACCGTCACGCCGTCTCGGGAGCCGCCCCGGTCAGGCGCCCGGACCGACACCGGCGGCCGGGTCGTCAGGCGAGATGGAACACCTCGGCGAGGGGTTTCATCGCCTCGTCGGGGCGGGCGCCGTCGAGCGATTCGAAGAACGGCGCCATCCCGGCCTGCCAGCGGGCGTTCACCTCGGTGGCCTCCATGGCGGCCTGCGCCGCGGCGAAGTCCTCGGTCTCCAGATAGCCGACCAGGAGGCCGTCGTCGCGCAGGAAGAGCGAGTAGTTGTGCCAGCCGGCGGCGGAGAGCGCCTCGAGCATGTCCGGCCACACGGCAGCGTGCCGTTCGCGGTACTCGGCGATCCGGTCCTCACGGACCTTGAGGAGGAAACAGACGCGCTGCACGGGATGCGCTCCTAACGGTGACGATGCGATGAAAGGTTTCAACCCACCCTCTGGGACGTTAAGCAGGGACAGCACGTCCGGTCAAGGAGCAGGCCGGCACCCTGCGCCAGAATCGACCGACCCGCGACCTGCCGACAGGGTTGACACCTTCACCCGAGCCCCCTAGCTTCACTTTTGAATCGTTTCATAAAGACCTTCGACCAGCCCTTCCGACCGATGTCACAGGAGTCCTGCAGTGACCGATCTCGCCGCGGTGAAGGCCGCACTCAAGACCCAGGCCATCGAGACGCCGTCCTGGGCGTACGGGAACTCGGGGACCCGCTTCAAGGTGTTCGCCCAGCCGGGAGTGCCGCGTACCCCGCGGGAGAAGCTGGACGACGCCGCACGGGTGCACGCGCACACCGGCGCCGCCCCGTCCGTCGCGCTGCACATCCCGTGGGACAGGGTCGACGACTACGCAGCTCTCGCCGCGCACGCCGAGCAGCTGGGCCTGCGGATCGGGGCGATCAACTCCAACGTCTTCCAGGACGACGACTACAAGCTGGGCTCGGTGACGAATCCCGACCCGCGGGTGCGGCGCAAGGCGATCGCCCATCTCCTCGACTGCGTCGACATCATGGACGCCACCGGGTCCAAGGACCTGAAGCTGTGGTTCTCCGACGGGACCAACTACCCGGGCCAGGGCGACATCCGCTCCCGCCAGGACCGGCTGTCGGAGGCGCTCACGGTCGTCTACGACCGGCTCGGCGACGACCAGCGGATGCTCCTGGAGTACAAGCTCTTCGAGCCGGCCTTCTACACGACCGACGTGCCGGACTGGGGCACGGCGTACGCGCACTGCCTCAAGCTGGGCGACAAGGCGCAGGTCGTCGTGGACACCGGGCACCACGCGCCGGGCACCAACATCGAGTTCATCGTGGCGGTGCTGCTGCGCGAGGGGAAGCTCGGCGGTTTCGACTTCAACTCGCGCTTCTACGCGGACGACGACCTGATGGTCGGGGCCGCCGACCCGTTCCAGCTGTTCCGGATCATGTACGAGGTGGTGCGCGGCGGTGGTTTCACACCCGACGTCGCCTTCATGCTCGACCAGTGCCACAACATCGAGGCCAAGATCCCGGCGATCATCCGCTCGGTGATGAACGTGCAGGAGGCCACCGCGAAGGCACTGCTCGTGGACCACGACGCGCTCGCCGCGGCGCAGGCGGCGGGGGACGTGCTGGCGGCCAACGCCGTGTTCATGGACGCGTACAACACGGATGTGCGGCCGCTGCTGGCGCAGGTCCGTGAGGAGCAGGGGCTCGACCCGGACCCGGTGGCCGCGTACCGGGCCTCCGGCTGGCAGGAGCGGATCGCCGCCGAGCGGGTCGGTGGGCAGCAGGCGGGCTGGGGAGCCTGACCCCGCCGCGCCTGCCGGAGCTCACGTACGTCATCTTCCCGAAGGACTGATCTCAACATGGCCGTTCATCCCGAAGCCGCCGCGCTGCTCGCCCGTTCGCACCGGCTCGGCGCCGATCCCCGTAACACCAACTACGCCGGCGGCAACACCTCCGCCAAGGGCGCCGCGACCGACCCCGTCACCGGCGGCGACGTCGAGCTGATGTGGGTCAAGGGCTCGGGGGGCGACCTGGGCACGCTCACCGAGGGCGGGCTCGCCGCCCTGCGGCTGGACCGGCTGCGCGCCCTCACCGGCGTCTATCCGGGCGTGGAGCGCGAGGACGAGATGGTCGCCGCGTTCGACTACTGCCTGCACGGCAAGGGGGGCGCCGCGCCCTCCATCGACACGGCCATGCACGGCCTGGTGGACGCCGCACATGTCGACCATCTGCATCCCGACTCCGGCATCGCGCTGGCCTGCGCGGCGGACGGCGAGAAGCTGACCGCCGAGTGCTTCGGCGACACGGTGGTATGGGTGCCGTGGCGGCGGCCCGGATTCCAGCTCGGCCTGGACATCGCGGCGGTCAAGGAGGCCAACCCGCAGGCCGTCGGCTGCGTCCTCGGCGGCCACGGCATCACCGCCTGGGGCGACACCTCCGAGGAGTGCGAGCGCAATTCGCTGCACATCATCCGCACCGCGGAGGCGTTCCTCGCGGAGCGCGGGAAGCCGGATCCCTTCGGCCCGGTGATCGAGGGGTACGAGCCGCTGCCCGAGGCCGAGCGGCGGGAGCGGGCCGCGGCCCTGGCGCCGCACATCCGTGCCGTCGCGTCCGGGGACCGGCCGCAGGTGGGCCACTTCGACGACTCCCCCGCCGTCCTCGACTTCCTGGCGCGGGCCGAGCACCCCAGGCTGGCGGCCCTGGGCACGTCCTGCCCGGACCACTTCCTGCGGACCAAGGTCAGGCCGCTGGTCCTGGACCTGCCGCCGACGGCCCCGGCGGACGAGGCGGTCGCCCGGCTCGGTGAGCTGCACGCCGCGTACCGCGAGGAGTACGCCGCCTACTACCGGCGGCACGCACTGCCCGACTCCCCCGCGATGCGCGGCGCCGACCCGGCGATCGTCCTGGTGCCGGGCGTGGGCATGTTCAGCTTCGGCAAGGACAAGCAGACCGCCCGGGTCGCGGGCGAGTTCTACCGCAACGCGGTCAATGTGATGCGCGGAGCCGAGGCGGTCTCCGCCTACCGGCCCATCGACGAGGCGGAGAAGTTCCGCATCGAGTACTGGGAGCTGGAGGAGGCGAAGCTGCGGCGGATGCCGGCGCCCAAGCCGCTGGCCACGCGAGTCGCCCTGGTCACCGGTGCCGGTTCCGGCATCGGCCGGGCGATCGCGCACCGGCTGGTCGCCGAGGGCGCGTGCGTCGTGGTCGCGGACCTGGACGCCGCGAACGCGGCCGCCGTCGCCGAGGAACTCGGCGGGCCGGACAAGGCGGTCGCCGTGACCGTCGACGTGACGTCCGAGGAGCAGATCACCGACGCGTTCAAGGCGGCGGTCCTCGCCTTCGGCGGCGTGGACCTGGTGGTCAACAACGCCGGCATCTCGATCTCCAGGCCGCTGCTCGAGACGACGGCGAAGGACTGGGACCTCCAGCACGCCATCATGGCCCGCGGTTCGTTCCTCGTCTCCCGCGAGGCGGCCCGGGTCATGACCGCGCAGCGGCTGGGCGGCGACATCGTCTACATCGCCTCGAAGAACGCCGTCTTCGCCGGCCCGAACAACATCGCCTACTCGGCCACCAAGGCCGACCAGGCCCACCAGGTACGGCTGCTCGCCGCCGAACTCGGCGGGCACGGCATCCGCGTCAACGGCGTCAACCCGGACGGCGTCGTCCGCGGCTCCGGCATCTTCGCCGGCGGCTGGGGCGCCCAGCGCGCCGCCGTGTACGGGGTGCCGGAGGACAAGCTCGGCGAGTTCTACGCCGGCCGGACGCTCCTCAAGCGGGAGGTGCTGCCCGAGCACGTGGCGAACGCCGTCTTCGCGCTCACCGGCGGCGACCTCACCCACACCACCGGACTGCACATCCCGGTCGACGCCGGTGTCGCCGCGGCCTTCCTGCGATGAGCGGGGCCGTGCGGTCGTACGCCGCGGTCGATCTCGGCGCGTCCAACGGGCGGGTCATGACCGGCCGCGTCGGCCCCGGCACCCTGGAGCTGACCGAGGCGCACCGCTTCCCCAACCGGCCGGTCCGGCTGCCGGAAGGGCTGCGCTGGGACATCCTCGGGCTCTACGCCGGCGTCCTCGACGGGCTGCGGGCGGCCGGGCGGGTCGACTCGGCCGGCATCGACGGCTGGGCCGTCGACTACGGCCTGCTCGACGCGGACGGCGCCCTGCTCGGCAACCCCGTCCACTACCGCGACCCGGGAACCGAGAGGATCGCGGAGACGGTGCGGGCGGCGGTGCCCGCCGGCGAACTGTACGCGGCGACCGGGCTCCAGGACGCCCCCTTCAACACGCTGTACCGGCTCGTGGCCGCCCGTTCCTCCGGCCACATGGCGCTCGCGAAGCGCCTGCTGCTCGTCCCCGACCTGATCGCCTACTGGCTCACCGGTGAGCCGGGCACCGAGCTGACCAACGCCTCGACCACCCAGCTCGTCGACCCGGTGACCCGCGACTGGGCGCACGGGATCGCCCGCCGGCTGGACGTCGACCTGGGCCTGTTCGCGCCGCTGCGGCAGCCCGGCGACCCGGCCGGTGTGCTGCTCCCGGAGGTGCTGGAGCAGATCGGGTCGACCGGTCCGGTGCCGGTGACGGCCGTCGCCTCGCACGACACGGCGTCCGCGGTGGCCGCCGTGCCCGCCACGGGCGAACGGTTCGCGTACATCTGCACCGGCACCTGGTCGCTCGCGGGCCTGGAGCTGGACGCTCCCGTGCTCACCGAGGCGAGCCGCGCCGCCAACTTCACCAACGAGCTGGGGCTGGACGGCACGGTCCGCTACCTGCGGAACATCATGGGCCTGTGGCTCCTCCAGGAGTGCCTGCGGTCCTGGGGCGACCCCGGTCTGGGCGAGTTGCTGCTCGCCGCGGAGAGCGTGCCGGCGCTGCGCTCGGTGGTGGACGCGGGAGACCCGGCGTTCCTCGCGCCGGGACGGATGCCGGAGCGGATCGCGGAGGCGTGCCGGGCGTCGGGGCAGCCGGTGCCCGGCTCCCCCGCCGAGACCACCCGCTGCGTCCTCGACTCACTGGCCCTCGCCCACCGGCGGGCCGTCGAGGACGCCCAGCGGCTGGCGGACCGTCCGGTCGACGTCGTGCACGTCGTCGGCGGCGGCGCCCGCAACGCGCTGCTGTGCCGGCTGACCGCCGACGCCTGCGGGCTGCCGGTGGTGGCGGGGCCGGCGGAAGCGGCCGCGTTCGGTAACGTCCTGGTGCAGGCACGGGCCCAGGGGGTCGTCGGCGACCGGTGGCACATGCGGGAACTGCTCGCCCGTACGCAGCCATTGACGCGGTACGAGCCGCAGGGCGGCACGGCCCCGTGGCGCGCGGCGCAGGCCCGGCTCACCGGGCGCTGAGTGGCCGCCCCGGCGGCCGTGCGGCGCACCGGCGCGCCGCGCCCGTCCGACGATCGACGACAAGGAGTCCGCGATGCGTGTCGCCCTGTTCCTGACCTGCGTCAATGACACGCTCTACCCGGACACCGGGCGGGCCGTGGTGAAACTGCTGACCAGGCTGGGTGTGGAGGTCGACTTCCCGATGGGCCAGACCTGTTGCGGTCAGGCCCACTACAACACCGGCTACCGGCACGAGGCCGAGCCGCTCGCCCGCCGCTTCGCGGACGTGTTCCGCGACTACGACGCGATCGTCACGCCCTCCGGGTCGTGCGGGGCGATGGTGCGGGAGCTGTACCCGCGCATGGGCGAGCGGGCCCGGGCCGAAGGGCGCGGCGACTCGCTCGCCGCCGCCCTGGCGCCGGTGGTGCCGAAGACGTACGAACTCACCGAGTTCCTGGTGGACGTGCTGGGCGTGACCGACGTCGGGGCGCACTATCCGCACCGGGTGACGTACCACCCGACCTGTCACGGTCTGCGCGGCCTCGGACTCGGCGACCGTCCCCGGCGGCTGCTGGAGGCCGTCAAGGGGCTGGAGCTGGTGGAGCTCCCGGGCGCGGAGGAGTGCTGCGGCTTCGGGGGCACGTTCGCAGTGAAGAACCCCGACGTCTCGGCGGCGATGGGAGCCGACAAGGTGCGCAGCGCCGAGTCGACCGGCGCCGACGTGCTGTGCGCGGCCGACAATTCCTGTCTGATGCACATCGGCGGGACGATGGCCCGGCTGAGGACGGCCGTGCGGCCCGTCCACCTCGCGGAGATCCTGGCGAGCACGGAAGCGGACACAGAAGAGGAGACCGGGGCATGAGTGGAACCTTCGTCGGCATGCCGGCCTTCCCCGAGGCCGCGCGACAGGCCGTCCACGACCGCACGCTGCGCGGCAATCTGCGGCACGCCACCCACACGATCCGCGCCAAGCGGGAGAAGGCCGTGGCGGAGCTGTCGGACTGGGTCGAGCTGCGGGAGGCGGGCCGGCGGATCAAGGACCACACGCTGCGCCGTCTCGACCGCTATCTCGTGCAGTTGGAGGAGTCCGTCACGGCCGCCGGCGGCACCGTCCACTGGGCCGCCGACGCGGAGGAGGCCAACCGGATCGTGACCGGGCTGGTCCGGGCGACCGGCGAGAGCGAGGTCGTCAAGGTCAAGTCGATGGCCACGCAGGAGATCGGCCTCAACGAGGCGCTGGAGGCCGCGGGCATCCACGCCTACGAGACCGACCTCGCCGAGCTGATCGTGCAGTTGGGCGAGGACCGGCCCTCGCACATCCTGGTCCCGGCGATCCACCGCAACCGCGGTGAGATCCGGGACATCTTCCGCTCCGAGATGGGCGAGTGGGGCCGTCCGGCGCCCGAGGGGCTGACCGACACGCCCGCGGAGCTCGCGGAGGCCGCGCGGCTGCATCTGCGGGAGAAGTTCCTGCGCGCCAAGGTGGGCGTCTCCGGCGCCAACTTCATGGTCGCCGAGACGGGCACCCTGGTGGTGGTCGAGTCCGAGGGCAACGGGCGGATGTGCCTCACCCTCCCCGAGACGCTGATCTCGGTCGTCGGCATCGAGAAGATCGTGCCGACCTGGCGGGACCTGGAGGTGTTCCTGCAGACGCTCCCCCGCTCCTCGACGGCGGAGCGGATGAACCCGTACACCTCGATGTGGACGGGCACCTCCGACGGGGACGGTCCGGCGGCGTTCCATCTGGTGCTGCTGGACAACGGCCGCAGCGACACCCTCGCCGACGAGGTCGGCCGGCAGGCGCTGCGCTGCATCCGCTGCTCGGCGTGCCTCAACGTCTGCCCGGTGTACGAGCGGGCCGGCGGTCACGCGTACGGCTCGGTCTACCCGGGGCCGATCGGCGCCATCCTCAGCCCCCAACTGCGGGGTACGGGAAGCGAGATCGACGCCTCGCTGCCGTACGCCTCGAGTCTGTGCGGGGCCTGCTACGAGGTGTGCCCGGTAGCGATCGACATCCCCGAGGTGCTGGTGCATCTGCGCGAACGGGTCGTTGAGGGCGGCCCGGTGACCCGGCGCGGCGAGAAGGTGGTGCTGAAGCCCGCGAAGGGGCACGCTGCCGAGCGGGCGGCCATGCGGGCCGCCCGGTGGGCCCTCAGCCGGCCCGGCGCGCTGCGCGCCGGGCAGCGGCTCGCCTCGCGCACCCGGCGCCTCCATCCGCGGACGCTGCCCGGGCCCGGCCGGGCGTGGAGCGGCACCCGGGACCTTCCGGCGGTGCCGGCGGAACCGTTCCGGGACTGGTGGCAGCGGACCGGCGGCGGGAAGGACACGAAGTGAGCAGCAGGCAACGTGTCCTGGGCCGGGTCCGGCGCGCGCTCGCCGACGTGCCCGCCGACGACACGCCGTACGAGCAGGCGGTCGAGCGCGCCTATCTGCGCGAGCACGTGTCCGGGGACACCGACCGGACGGTGACGCTGCTCGCCGAGAACCTCGCGGACTACCGGGCGGTCGTGCACCACTGCGACGCCGCCGGGCTGGCGGAGACGATCGCCGGGCTGCTCGACGCCCGCGGCGCGTCATCCGTGCTCGTACCGCCCGGGCTGGACGAGCGCTGGCTGGCGGCCACCTCCGCCGTGCGGGTGGCCGACCGGCCGGAGAGCACGCCGGAGGAACTGGACCGGGTGGACAGCGTGGTCACCGGCTGCGCCGTCGCGATCGCCGAGACGGGGACGATCGTGCTCGACGCCTCGCCCGACCAGGGCCGGCGCCGCGTCACCCTCGTCCCCGACCACCACATCTGCGTCGTACGCGTCCCCGGCCAGGTCGTGTCGTCCGTGCCGCTGGCGCTGGAACGGCTCGACCCGGTACGCCCACTGACGTGGATCTCCGGCCCGTCGGCCACCAGCGACATCGAACTCGACCGGGTCGAGGGGGTGCACGGTCCGCGCACCCTGGAGGTGGTGCTGGTGACGGACTGAGACCGGCCGCGCCGTTCTCGGCGGGGCCGGGACCGGGGGTCACGCCGGGGCCGGCCACTGTCTTCGACGGACGGCCCCCGCGTTCAGGCGCCGGCCGTGGCGCAGGCGGGGTGGCCCCAGCCGTCGTCGTTCTTCGTGATGGTCTCGCCCTTGGCGTAGGGCCGGCCGCAGCGGCACCGGCCGGGGAACCTGGCCTTCACCGAACCGCGCCCGGCGCCCGCCGGTGCGCGGTGCGCCGCAGCGGCGGGCCGGCGGGACCGCGCCCCGGCGCCGGTCCGGGCCGGCGCCTCGGGCGGCGGCAGGGCGGACCCGGCGGCCGAGCCGGCGGCCTCCTGCGTGACGGCGGTGCGGCTGGCCGCCCCGTCGGCGGCGGCGTTCAGCGGATCGCCGTCGACCTGGTGCGCGGGGGTGTGGACGAATGTGACGTCCCGGCCGGTCAGCAGGGTGTCGATGGCCATCACAAGCTCCTGGTTGGCCACCGGGCCGCCGGAGGCCGTCCGCCAGCCCTTGCGGCGCCAGCCCGGCAGCCAGGTGGTCACCGCCTTCATGGCGTACTGCGAGTCCATCCGCACTTCGAGCGGGGTCATCGGGTCGGTCGACCGCAGGAGTTCCAGCAGGGCGGTCAGCTCCGCCACGTTGTTCGTGGCCCGGCCGAGCGGCCCCGCCTCCCAGGAGAGGACGCTCCCGTCCGCGTCTCCGACGACCCACGCCCAGGCCGCGGGCCCGGGATTCCCCTTCGACGCCCCGTCGCACGCGGCAATGATCCGTTCCACCATTCCCCCGATGCTGCCACGTGCGCCGCGCGGGCCCGCGCCGGGGGCGTCGCTCACGCGCCGGCGGTCGCGGAAGCCAGATGCGGGAACCGGAACCCGGTGCGGCTGCGGAAGACGGCACCGGCGCGCTCTGCGTGGGCCGGGCCCGGTGGAGCGGCCAGAACGTCGACTTCTGGCACGGCGCGATCGACCAGGTCCGCGCCTGCGACAGGGCGCTCACCGCCGAGGAGGTGAGCGCGCTCCGCACCGAGGAGCAGCCGCGGTCCTGAGCCGCGGCGCACCGCTTTGGTCCCCGGCGGCCGGCCCACGCCTGCTCGCCGGGGACCGGCCGGCGCCCGGCCCGCGTCCGGGCCACGTCAGCTCAGCTCGCGGCGGCGGTCATGCCGTCGCGGTGCGGGGCAGGTCGAAGCGCTCCCGGTCCTCTTCGGGTACGAGGTCCAGATAGGCAGCAAGGTCCTGCGCGATGATCTTTCGGACGTAGGGGCAGAACGGCAGCACGGCCAGTCCCCGGCGGCGCGCGTCGTCCAGCTCGCCGGTGACCAGTTCCCGGGCCATGCCGCGGCCGGAGAACTCCGGAAGGGTCTCGGTGTGGGTGAAGGCGATGCTCCGGCCGGTGAGCTCGTAGTCGGAGAAGCCCGCCAGGGCCCCGCCGTCGTGGATCTCGTAGCGGCGCTGCTCGGTGTTGTCATGGACGGTGGTGCTCATACGGGCATCCTCCTGCGAACTCTCCGGGCGGAACACGGCCGGACCGGCGACCGCCCGGGCTCCAGACGGAGTGACGGCTGACGATCGGCACGCGGTCGAAGGCACCGATGGTAGTGACGACCCATCAGGCGGCCCCGGGGCTCACCGCAGCAGGACACCGAAAGCAGTCGTGAAGAACGCTTCGTGAGGCGACGGGGCGGCCGGACACGTTTCGCGGTCACAGCCGGTCGAAGTCGCCCGCGAGCGCCGAGGCGATCCGCAGATGGGACTTCGCCTCCTCGTCACGGCCCTGCCGTTCCAGCGTCCGTCCGAGCAGCAGCCGGGCGTACTCCCCCACGGGGTCGCGCTCCACGAGGGCGCGGCATTCGGCCTCGGCGCGCCGCAGCTGGGCCGAGTGGTAGTACGCACGCGCCAGCAGCAGCCGCGGTCCGGACTGCTCCGGCACCTCGTCGACCAGCTTGTCCAGGACGCGGGCGGCCCGGGCGTAGTCCTTGGCCTCGAAGAACTTCCGCGCGCGCTCCCAGGCGGCCGGGCGTGCCGGGGCCGCCCCCCGTGCGTACGCTCAGGACAGGGCACAGAGGGGCTCCGACAGGGGAAATGACATGTCCACTCGGATCGCCGATTACGGGATGCTCGCCGATGGCAGTTCCGCCGCCCTCCTCGACCGGCGCGGGTCGATCGACTGGATGTGTGTGCCGCGGTTCGACAGCCCGGCGTTGTTCGCACGGCTGCTCGATCCCGAGGCCGGGCACTGGTCGATCACACCGGCCGGCCGGTTCGAGGTGACGCGGCGTTATCTGCCGGGCACGCTGGTCGTCGAGACGACGTTCGCCACCACGTCCGGCGTGGCGCGGCTGCGGGACGCGCTCGCGGTTGCCGAGGGGCAGCGCGGCCACGAGCTGGGCATGTCGCCGCCGCACGAGCTGCTGCGCGAGGTCGAGGGGGTGAGCGGCGAGGCCGCGTTCGACGTGGAGCTGGTGCCCCGTCCCGAATACGGGCTGGTGCGGCCGCTGTTGCGGCTCACGGACGGTGGGATGCGCACCTTTGGCGGCCCGAATCAGATCGCCGTGCGTTCCCCGGTTCCGCTGGACGGGGGTGAGTCGCGCGTACGGGCGAGGCTGAACGTGGCGGCCGGGCAGCGGTTCGGTTTCTCGCTCGTGTGGGCGCCCCCGGAAGTGGCCCCGCCGGAGCCGACCGCTCCCGAGCGGGTGACGGGGCGGATCGACGACACCGTCGAGGCGTGGCGGTCGTGGGAGGCGGAGCACGACAACTACCGGGGTCCGCACCGCGAGCTGATCCTGCTGTCGTCGCGGGTGCTCAAGGGGCTCACCTACCGCCCGACCGGCGCCATCGTCGCCGCACCGACGACCTCCCTGCCCGAGACCGTGGGAGGGACGCGCAACTGGGACTACCGCTACGCCTGGATCCGCGACGCCAGTCTGACCCTGGAAGCCCTCTACCAGGGCGCGTGCCCCGAAGAGGCGGTCGACTTCGTCTCCTTCATGACCAGCTCCGCCGGCGGAACCTCCGGTGCGGACTCGTCGCTGCAGATCATGTACGGGGTCGGCGGCGAGCACGACCTCACCGAGCGCCTGCTGCCGCATCTGCGCGGATGGCGGGACTCCCGCCCGGTGCGGGCCGGCAACGCGGCATGGGCGCAGACCCAGCTCGACGTCTACGGAGAGCTGCTGAACGCGCTGCACCTGTACCGGGAGCGGCTCGGGGAACTGCATCCGGAGATCCAGCGGTTCGCCGCCGGACTGGCGGACACGGCGGCGCGCCGCTGGACGGAGCCCGACGCCGGCATGTGGGAGATGCGCGGCGAACCAGGCCATCACCTGTCGTCGAAGGTGCTGTGCTGGGTCGCGCTCGACCGGGCGGTGAAACTCGCCCCGCGCCTGGGCGAACACGCGCGCCCCGAAGCATGGGCGGCCGAGCGGGACCGCGTCCGCGCGGCCGTTCTCGAACACGGCTGGAGCGAACGGCGAGGCGCCTACGCCCAGGCGTTCGGCTCCGACGAACTCGACGCCGCCGCCCTGCTCATGCCGCTCTACGGCTTCCTGCCCGCCACCGACGCACGCATGAACGCGACGATCGAGGCGATCGCCCGCGAGCTCACCGACGACGGGCTGGTGCTGCGCTACCGGCTGACCGATGACCGCAACATCGACGGACTCGCCGGAAGCGAGGGCACGTTCGTGCTCTGCTCGTTCTGGCTCGCCTCCGCCCTCGCCCAGGCCGGCCGCCCCGACCGGGCACAGGCCCTCTTCGACCGCGTCGCCGGCTTCGCCAACGACCTCGGGCTCCTCGCCGAGGAGGTCGACCCGCGCACCGGTGAACTGCTCGGCAACTTCCCGCAGGCGTTCAGCCACATCGGGCTGATCAACGCGGCCGCCGCCGTCGACCGCGCCGACGGCGCACCGCCTCGCCACGGCGTCGACCCGTCGCGATGAGCGGGCGAAAGCCGGTCCGTCACACTCCTCCGCTGGACGCGCGGACGCGGAGTTCGGGGAGGATGGACACCTGGCGCCGGGGGCGGTCCGGTTCGGCGACCCGGGCGGCGAGGAGTTCGACGGCGGAGACTCCCACCTCGTGTTTCGAGGGGGCTACGGCGCTGAGGGGGAGGTCGCCGAGGCCGGCGACCTCGTCGTCGTACGACACGACGGCCAAGTCGCCGGGGACGGTGAGCGAGCGGGCACTCAGCCGCTGCAGCAGTACGAGCGCGTCGCCGTCCGGGTGGACCACGGCCGCGTCGATGCGGCCGGCCGTCACCGCGTCCAGGAACCGGGCCATGGAACGGTCGTACTCCGGGTTGCCGGGGCGGTGCGTCCCGAGGTCGACGTGGCCGACGTTCTCGGGCGCGTCGAGTCCCGCCAGGTCGAGCCCCGCGCGGAAGCCCTCCTCGAGCAGCGGGGCGGTGGGGGTCCCCCCGCGGGTCAGCAGCGCGATGCGGCGGCGGCCGCGCGTGACGAGATGGTGGACGGCGAGTCGGGCGCCGTAGGCGTGGTCGGTGACGACGTGCTCGACGGCCGGGCCGACCGCCCGGGGGCGCCGCTCCACGAGGACGAGGGGGATGCCGAGCTCCTCGTACCACGCGCAGTCGGTCGGGGCCGCGGCCGTGGTGGTGGGCGCCAGCAGCAGGCCGTCCACGCCCGCGTCGACCATCGCGTGCGCCTGCGCGCGCTCTCCGTCGACGTCGTACTCGGAGATGCGCAGCACAAGGCGGGCGCCCCGTGCCGTCGCGGCCTCCCGCACGGCCCTGATCACCTCCGGGTAGTAGTACGTGGCGGACGGCACGACCATGCCGAACGTGAGCTCTCGCGAGGCCTGTCGAGGTGCGGCGCCGGTGCCGGCGGCGGACGGCCCCCGGTCCTCGGGGAGCCTGGCGCCGCCGTGGACCCGTACCACCAGCCCGCGTTCCGCGAGCGCTTCGACGTCCTTGCGGACGGTGACGGGTGAGACCCGCAGCTCCGCCGCGGCCTCGGTGACCCGCACCGAGCCGTGCCGGCGCACCTTGAGCAGGATCGCCTGAAGCCTGTCCTCGGCGTGCACGTGAACTCCCCCTCGTCGTCGCTCATCACAGGCCGCGCACTCTACGGGCGCGACTGTCTTTTCCGCACGCTCACTTTCGAAAAACGAAGAATTGAGCGAATGAGCGTCGAAAGCGTTGCTTGTCGAGGAAAGCGCGTGCTACAAACCGCGCACCGCACCACTCCCCACGCTGCCGGACACCGTCGTGCTCCCACTTCCGGAGGTTTCCCGTGCCATCGAACTGGTCCCGCCGCGCCGTCGTACAGGCCGCCGCGGCGGCATCCGTCGCCGCGGCCGTAGGCGGCGCCACCGCCCGTCCCGCCTTCGCGGCCGAAGCCGCCACCCGCAGTGCGGAGTTCGCGGCCCTGCGCGCCAAGTGGCGCGACCTGATGCTGGGGACGGCGTTCAACCCGGCCGCGGAGCCCTTCCGGGGGCTGCTCGCCGACCTCGGCGGCAAGGCGCGGGCGTACCTCGACAGCATGGCTCCCGCGGCCGGTTCGCTCTGGCCCGACCTGGACTGGGCCGATCCGGACCCCGACACCGACTCCGAGTCCTACGCCCACTCGGCGCGGATCGTGACCAGCTACAACCGGCTGAACACCATGGCCCAGGCGTACTGCCAGCCCGGCACGGGCGTGACCGGCAGCACCGGACTGCGGGACGCCGTCCTCGCCGGCCTCGACCACGTCAACTCCGAGGTGTACAACGACCGCACCACGCGGTACGGCAACTGGTGGAGCTGGCAGATCGGCGCTCCGCAGGCGCTCATGGACACCTGCGTGCTGCTCCACGAGCATCTGACGCCGGTCCAGACCGACAACTTCTGCCGGGCGGTCGACCACTTCGTACCCGACTCCGTCTTCGACAGCTACAGCGGCACCAGTACCGGCGCCAACCGCGTCGACCTGTGCCGCAGCGTCGTCCTGCGCGGCATCGTCGGCGCGAACCCGGACAAGGTCGCCCTGGCCTCGCGTGCGCTCGGCCCGGTGTTCCCGTACGTCACCTCGGGTGACGGCTTCTACGCCGACGGCTCGTTCATCCAGCACCGCAACGTCCCCTACATCGGCGGCTACGGGGCCGTGCTCCACGACGGCGTGGGACGTCTCATGGCGCTGCTGCGCGGGTCGTCCTGGGAAGTGGACGGCCAGGGCGCCCGGTTGTTCCTCGACACGATCGACCGCGCCATCGCCCCGTTCATCTACAACGGCCTGATGATGGACAACGTCTCCTCCCGCGGCATCAGCCGGGCCGGCACCTCCGACCACAGCCGCGCGCACCCGCTGATGGCCACGATTCTGCTGATCGGCCAGGGTGCGACGGCGGAGGAGAACGCCCGGTGGCGTGCCATGGTCAAGGGATGGCTGCGGCGGGACTACCACTACCCCGCGCTGGGCAATCCCGGCCTGGGCCTGACCCGGACGTCCCTGCTGCAGGCCCTCCAGGACGACGACTCGGTCAAGGCTGCCCCCGAGCCGGTCGAGCACCGGCTCTTCCCCAACATGGCCAGGGTCACCCACCGCCGCCCGGGCTGGGCCGCCTCCCTCTCCATGGCGGCCAAGCACATCGCCCACTACGAGTTCGGCAACGGGGAGCACGCCCGCGGCTACCACACCGGCGCCGGCTGGCTCTCCTGGTGGGGGGACGACTTCGGACTCGAACAGTACGCCGACGAGTTCTGGCCCACCGTCGATCCGTACCGGCTTCCCGGCATCACCGCCTCCCGCAAGCCGCTCCCGGACGGCGCGGGCGGCAACTGGGGCCAGCCCTGCCCGGACGCCACCTGGGTCGGGGGCACCACCGACGGACGGTTCGGCGCCACCGGCCAGCACCTCAAGGGGCTCCTCAGCACGATGAGCGCCCACAAGTCCTGGTTCTGGCTGGACGACTGCGTCGTGTGCCTCGGGGCCGGCATCACGTCCCGCGACGGGTTCGCCGTCGAGACGACGGTCGACAACCGGAACCTGGGTGCGAAGGGCGCCCCGGCCCTGACCGTCGACGGCACCGTCCAGCCGTCCGCCCAGGGCTGGTCGGCCGCCTTCGACGGCGCGCGGTGGGCGCACATCGCCGGGCAGGCGGGGTACGTCTTCCCCGAGGGGGTCGATCTGCGCGCCGTCCGTGAGGAGCGCACCGGGGCGTGGCGGGACATCAACGCCAACGGCCCCACCACCCCGGTCACCCGCCGCTGGCTGACGCTGCTCACCGACCACGGCGCCGACCCCGCCGACGCCTCCTACGCCTACGTCCTGCTCCCGGGCGCCGGCGCCGCCGCGACCGCTCGGCGGGCGGCCGACAGGGGATGGCTGAAGATCCTCGCCAACAGCCGTGAGCGGCAGGGCGTCCGGGCCCCGCGGGCCGGGTTCACCGCGGTCAACTTCTGGGCTCCGGGGACGGTCGGCGGGATCACGGCCAGTGCGCCCGCGTCCGTGCTGATCCGGGAGAACCGGGACGGCACGGCCACCGTCGTCGTCTCGGATCCGGCACGCCGGGCCGCCGCCCTGGAGATCGTCTGGGACCGCGCCGTCTCCGCCGTGCTGTCCAAGCCGGCCACGGTGACGTCGGCCCGCACCGGCGAGGCGCTGCGACTCGCCTTCGGCGACCTCACCGGCCAGGCCGGCGCCCCGCAGCAGATCCGGGTCCGCCTCACCTGACGCGAAGTCCGTCTCACCTGCCCGGAAAGATCACGATGCCTCCCACACGGATGCGTACGTTCCGTATGTCCCGCACCGTCCTCGGCCTGGCCGCCGGGACCGCCGCGATGACGCTCGTCATGGCGACGGACGCCTGTGCCGCCGTCCTCTGGGACGGTGACGCCGCCAAGGGTCCCGGAGTGTTCGAGACCGTGCTGTGCCCCTCGCCGGGCGGCGTGAGCGTCAAGAACTGGGGCGACGCGCACGGCGACTTCTTCGAGTTCCTGAAGCCCGCCGGTTCCGAACGCTGCGAAGCCCACAGCGTCAACCGGCCCGAACTGCTGCGGAACGACGCGACGCTCTGGTTCGGCTGGGGCTCCATGACGAAGACCGGCAACGCCCAGACGGTCTTCCAGTGGAAGTCCAACGGCACCAACGACCGGAACCAGCAGAACTACCCCGTGATCATGAAGGTCGAGGACAGCCGGCTGAAGGTCTGGTACGTCGCGCCGGGTGAGCGGTGGGTCTCCATCGGGAGCGCTCCGTGGGCCCCCGAGTCCTGGCACTCCGTCCAGCTCGGCATCACCACCAGCTCCGCCGACGCCGGCGCGGCCGAGGTCTGGCTGGACGGCAGCCGCATCGCCCGCAGGACCGGGATACGGACCTGGGACGACCTGGGCAACAAGCCCCGCTGGGGCACGTACGGCTCGACCGTCTCCGGTGTCTCCTCGACCAACTGGATCGACGACCCGACGCTGGGTGACACACGCGGGGGCGTCGACTGAGGCACCCGGACCCGCCGGACCCTCGCGACCCCGGACCGACCGGCCCCCTGCGCCCTCCATATGTTCGTTCGAGCAAGAACGTTCACAAGCGATCGATCGGACGCTAGACTGCCGCTCAGTGGACCATTGGACGACGAGGGGGCCCGGTCACGTGCACGCCGAGGAAAGGCACCAGGAGATACTGCGGCGGCTGCGTGAGCGCGGCTCGATCCGGGTCACGGAGGTGGCCGCGGAGCTGAACGTCTCCCCCATCACCGTGCGCCGCGACGTGGAGGCGCTGGCCGAACGCGGGCTCGTGGAGCGCGTGCACGGCGGGGCCGTGCTGCCACAGGCCGCCGGGGCGGGGACGCCGGACGTGCCGGACTCTCCCTCCCGGAACGGCGGCGAGCGGGTGTTCGGCCTGATCGTGCCGGCCGCCGACTACTACTACCCCGAGGTGATCAAGGGAGCCCGGGAGGCGGCCGCCGAACGCGGCATCCGTCTCGTGCTGGGCATCTCGCAGTACAACCCCGACGAGGAACGGGCGCAGGCACTGCAGATGCTCGCCGACGGCATCGACGGCCTGCTGATCACTCCGTGCGGCCCGGCGCAGGAGCGGAGCTGGCCGGCCGAGCTCGACGTGCCGTATGTGCTGGTGGAACGGCGTCCCGAGGACGACGCCACGGGCGCCGAGCGCGTGGTGACCGATCACGTCCACGGCGCCCGGATCGCCGTACGGCACCTCGTCGAGGCGGACCGGCAGCGGATCGGGCTGCTGCTGCGCGAGGACAGCCCGCACGGTGCGCTCGTCCTGGAGGGCTATCGCGGCGGCCTGACCGCCGCCGGACTCCCCGCCGCCGACGAGGCGTTGTTCCGGCTGCCGCCGCCGGGGGGTGACGCCGCGGAGCGGGAGCGGGTGCTCGCCGCGTTCACCGAGGCGGTCGCCGAGGGCCGGCTCGACGCGGCGGTCGTGCACAACGACCACGACGCGATCGTCGTCCTCCAGCGGCTGCGGGCCCGCGGCGTCGACGTCCCCGGTGACGTCGCCGTCGTCGCCTACGACGACGAGGTCGCCGCTCTCGCCGACATCCCGCTGACCGCGATCGCCCCGCCGAAGCACGCGGTGGGCGTCGCCGCCGTCGACCTGCTCGCCCGGCGGATCGCCGATCCGTCCCGTCCCCGGCACCGGATCGCGATCCTGCCGGAACTGCACGTGCGCTCCTCGAGCGCCTAGCCCGACCCCGCACGACTGGAGAACCCTCATGTTCGAGATCGCACCCGGGGGTTTCTCCCTCGACGGCCGTCCGCTGCGTCTGCTCTCGGGCGCGCTGCACTACTTCCGCGTGCTGCCGGAGCAGTGGCCGCACCGGCTGCGGATGCTGCGCGCCATGGGCCTGAACACGGTCGAGACGTACGTGCCGTGGAACCTGCACGAGCCGCGCCCCGGCGCGTACGACTTCGCCGGCATCGCCGACCTGGACCGCTTTCTGCACGCCACGCGGGAGGCGGGCCTGCACGCGATCGTGCGTCCGTCGCCGTACATCTGCGCCGAGTGGGACAACGGCGGGCTGCCGTGGTGGCTGGCCGCCGACCCCGCGGTGCGGGCGCTGCGCTGCCGGGACGCGGGCTATCTGGCGCACGTGGACCGCTGGTTCGACCGGCTCGTGCCCGTGATCGCCCCGCACCAGGTCACCAGGGGCGGCAACGTCCTGATGGTGCAGGTGGAGAACGAGTACGGCTCGTTCGGCACCGACACCGGCCACCTGGAGCACCTGGCCGACGGGCTGCGTTCGCGCGGGATCGACGTACCGCTGTTCACCTCGGACGGTCCGGACGACTTCTTCCTGACCGGCGGGACACTGCCCGGGAGCCTGGCGACCGTGAACTTCGGCAGCCGCGCCGGTGAGGCGTTCGACTCGCTCGCCCGGCTGCGGCCGGACGATCCCGCGATGTGCATGGAGTTCTGGTGCGGCTGGTTCGACCACTGGGGCGCCGACCACGTCGTCCGCGAACCCGGCGACGCCGCGGACACGCTGGCGGAGATCCTGGGCTCCGGGGCGTCCGTCAACATCTACATGGCGCACGGCGGCACCAACTTCTCGACGTGGGCGGGCGCCAACACCGCCGATCCGGCGACCGGTGAGCGCTATCTGCCGACGGTCACCTCCTACGACTACGACGCGCCGATCGACGAACGGGGCGGCGTCACCGAGAAGTTCCACGCCTTCCGCAAGGTGCTGGAGCCGTACGCGGACGGCCCGCTGCCGGAGCCGGAGCCGCCGGCGCCGCTGCTGCCGGCCGGGCGGGCGGGCCTGACGGAGTCGCTGCGGCTGTTCGACGCGCTGGACGCGCTGGCGGGCCCGGAGACCGATGGGCCGCTGCCGCCGTCCTTCGAGGACCTGGACATCGGCCACGGACTGGTGCTGTACAGCGGGCGGGTCCCGGGACCCCGGCAGCCGTATCCGCTGTCGGTGCAGGGCCTGGCCGACCGGGCGCACGTCTACGTCGACGGGACCTTCGCCGCCGTCCTGGAGCGGGACGCGGAAGAGAAGGTGCCGGACGTGCCCGTGCCGTCCGACGGGGCCCGTCTGGAGCTCCTCGTGGAGTCCATGGGGCGGATCAACTACGGGGCCGGCCTCGGTGAGAGCAAGGGCGTGCGGCGGGTGCTGCACACGCAGCAGATCCTGCACGGCTGGCGGGCCCGCGCGGTGGAGCTGGGGCACGGGACGCCGGGGAAGCTGCCCTGGGACGCCGGCGCGTCGGCCGAGCGGGGCCCGCTGTTCCTGCGCGGTCACCTCGAGGTGGCCGAGCCCGGCGACGCGTATCTGGCGCTGCCCGGCGGCGGCAAGGGGTACGTGTGGGTCAACGGCTTCTGCCTGGGCCGCTACTGGGCCTCGCGCGGCCCTCAGCGGACGCTCTACCTGCCGTGGCCGCTGCTGCGCGCGGGGGCCAACGAGATCGTGGTGCTGGAGCTGGACGCGGACCTCGGCGCCGTCCCGGCGGCCGTGGAGCTGCGGGACGCCCCCGACCTCGGCTGACGCTTGTTCGTTTCACGCGCCACTCCAGCTCGAACGAACAATATCTGATCCTTTCACGCACATTGCTGATTGATTGTTCACTTTCTATTGACTCTGATCAAACTTGGCCGAAAGATGTGCGTCAATTCGCAACGAACTCCCCAGGAGTCAGCAATGAAGCCGTCCTCCCCCGCTCTCGCCGCCACGGCGGCATGCCTCGCCCTCCTCGCCACCGCCTGCGGCGGTCAGGACCGGAGCGAGGCGGGCGCCGGCACCGCCGACAAGGCCGTCGAGATCACCTACTGGTCCTGGATGCCGGGGACCAAGGAACTGGCCGCCGAGTTCAACCGGACCCACAAGGACATCAAGGTCACGTTCTCCGAGATACCGGCCGGTCTCAACGGCGGCCACGACAAGCTCGCCAAGGCCGTCAAGGCCGGCAACGCCCCCGACGTCATCAACGTCGAGTACCAGTCGCTGCCCGACCTGGTCACCCAGGGCCTGCTCCGTGACTCCACGGCGGAACTCGGCGAGGCCGTCGAGGGCTACGCCCCCGAGTCCGTGCGCGGCATGGTCACCCTCGGCGGCAAGACCTGGGCCGCGCCCTACGACGTCGGCCCGCAGACTTTCTACTACCGCGAGGACCTGTTCGCCAAGTACGGCGTGGAGGTGCCCAAGACCTGGGAAGAGTTCGAGGCCGCCGCAAAGAAGGTGAAGACCGCCTCCAAGGGCAAGGCCCGCCTCCTGGACTTCTGGGGCGACGACGTCGCCACCTGGGCCGGACTCTCCCAGCAGGCCGGCGCCCGCTGGTACGGCTCCTCCGGGGACGCCTGGCAGGTCGACATGACCGACGACTCGACCAAGAAGGTCGCCGGCTACTGGAAGAACCTGGTCAGCAAGGACCTGGTGCTCAACCACAAGGCGTGGAGCCCCGAGGCCACCAAGGCCGTCACCGACTCCCGGGCCATCGCCCTGCTCGGCGCGTCCTGGAGCGCCGGCGGCATCAGAACCACCTACCCCGAGCAGGCCGGCAAGTGGGCCGAGGCGCCGCTGCCGCACTGGGGCACCCCCGCCACCGGCGCCGTCGGCGGCTCGTCGTTCGCCCTCTCCAAGGACACGAAGAAGGCCGAGGCCGCCGCCGAGTTCGCCATCTGGGCGACCACGGACAAGGGGGCCGTGAAGTCCCGTCTCACGGCCGGCACCTCCAGCGGCCTGCCCGTCGCCGAGGACCTGCGCGCCACCGCCAAGGAGTCCTTCGACGCCTCCTTCTTCGGCGGCCAGGACATCTACGAGACCGCCGGCTCCCAGGTCCCCCTGATCGCCGAGGGCTGGATGTGGAGCCCGGTGCACAACTCGACCTCGATGACCCTGCAGACCGAACTCGGCAAGGCCCGGAAGACCGGCGAGTTCTGGCAGGCGTTCCTGGCGGGACAGCGCGCGGCCGAGAAGTCGATCACCGACCGCGGGCTCAAGCTCGCCAAGTGACGTCACGTCCCGAGAGCCCGGCTCCCCCGCGCGGAGCCGGGCCCGGCACCAAGGAGCTCCACCCATGGCATCGACCCGGCTCAGCCGCGGACGGCACGCCGCACCCGCCTTCTTCCTCGCCCCGTTCCTGCTGCTCTTCGCCGCCACCCTCCTCGCCCCGATCGGCTACGCCGTCTGGATGAGCCTGTTCCGGGAGCAGGCGGCCTCCGGACTCGGTTTCGGCGGCACGAAGACGCTCTTCGTGGGCATCGACAACTATCTGCGTGCCCTGGGCGACGACGGCTTCCGCCGCAGCTTCACGCACATCGCCCTGTACTGCCTCATCTACATCCCGGTGATGGTGGGCGGCGCGCTGGCCCTGGCCCTGATGGTCGACTCGACACTGGCCCGCGCCAAGCGGTTCTTCCAGCTGGCCTACTTCCTGCCGCACGCCGTGCCGGGACTGATCGCCGCGATCGTCTGGGGCTTCCTCTACACCCCGGGGCTCAGCCCCGTCATCGACTTCCTGTCCGTCTTCGGCGCGGACTGGGACCTGCTCGGTCCCGACGCGGTGGTGTTCTCCATGGCCAACGCCGCCACCTGGCAGTGGCTCGGCTACAACATGGTGATCTTCTACGCCGCGCTCCAGGCCGTACCGCGCGAGACGCTCGAGGCGGCCGTGGTCGACGGGGCCGGCGAGCTGCGCACCGCCTGGTCCGTGAAGATGCCGATGATCCGCTCCTCGGTCGTGCTGACCACACTGTTCACCGCCGTCGGCGCGATCCAGCTGTTCAACGAGCCCGAAGTGCTGCGCAGCCGGTCGTCCGCGATCTCGCCCGACTGGAGCCCGGTCATGTTCATCTACCAGGCCGCCTTCACGGAGCACGACTACGGCCTCGCCGCCGCGGCCTCCCTGCTGCTCGCCGTGCTCGGCGCCGTGCTGTCCTTCGTCATCACCAAGCTCGGCAACCGCTGGAAGGAGGCGTGACCATGGCCGTCGACACGCTCCCCCCGAAGCGGCCCACCGCGTCGGCCGCCCCGGATGCGGCACCGCGCCCGCAGCCCGTACTCAGGTCGTCCTGGTCGTCCCGGGCCGTCGTCAACACTGTCCTGGCGATCGTCGCCGTGTACACCCTGATGCCGCTCAGCTGGCTGCTGGTCAACGCCACCAAGGACAACGGCGACCTGTTCGGCAGCCCCGGCTTCCGGCTCGGCGACTTCAACCTGTTCGGCAACATCGCCGACCTCTTCGCCTACCACGACGGCGTGTTCGGCCGCTGGATGGTCAACAGCCTGCTGTACTCGGTGGTCGGCGCGCTCGCCGCCACGCTGATCTCCCTGCTGGCCGGCTACGCCTTCGCGACGTACTCGTTCCGCGGCCGCGAGAAGGTGTACGGGCTGGTCCTGCTCGGCATCCTCGTGCCGCCCACGGTCGTCTCCCTGCCGATGTACCTGCTCGCCTCCGAGGCCGGCCTCGTCAACACCTACTGGTCGGTGCTGATCCCGAGCCTGGTCAACCCCTTCGGCGTGTACCTTGCCAGGGTGTTCGCCGAGTCGTACGTACCGAACGAGACGATCGAGGCCGCGCGCATGGACGGCGCCGGTGAACTGCGCGCGTTCCGCTCCGTGGCGCTGCCGATGCTGGCCCCGGCCTTCGTGACCATTTTCCTGTTCACGTTCACCGCCAGCTGGAACAACTTCTTCCTGCCCCTGGTGATGCTGAACGACTCGTCCCTCTACCCGGTGGGCCTCGGCCTGTTCAGCTGGAACGCCGTTCTACCGCAGGAACCCCAGCTGTACGCGCTGGTCGTGACGGGCTCCCTGCTGTCCGTCGTTCCGCTCGCCGTCGCCTTCCTTATGCTGCAGCGCCACTGGCGTTCCGGCCTGACCGCGGGAGCCGTCAAGTGACCCCCACGCCCGTCCGTCGCCCCCGCACCGTGCTGGCGATGGCACCGCACGTCCACGCGGCGCTCTTCGACCGGGCGGCGCTCGACCGGCTGACGGCACTCGCCGACACCGATCCCGCACTCGTCGTCGGCGACTTCACCGCCCCGGCGGTGGCCGCCGCCCTCGCCGAGGCGGAGGTGCTGCTGACCGGCTGGGGCTGCCCTCCGCTCACCGCGGAGGCCCTGGAGCGCATGCCGCGGCTGCGTACGGTGATCCACGCGGCGGGCTCGGTCAAGCACCATGTGACGGACGCCTGCTGGGACCGCGGCATCACCGTGGCCTCGGCGGCCGCCGCCAACGCCGTGCCCGTGGCGGAGTACACGGTCGCCGCCGTCCTGTTCGCCGGCAAGAAGGTCCTGCACGCGGCGCGCGTGTACCGCGAGAAGCGCACGTGGGTGAACGCCCTCGACGTCATCGGCGCCGGCGGCAACCACCGGCACACCGTCGGCGTCGTCGGTGCGTCCCGCATCGGCCGCCGGGTCGTCGAACTGCTGCGCCCGTACGACATGCGGGTCCTGCTCCACGACCCGTACGTCGACGATGCCGAGGTACGGGCCCTCGGCGCACACCCGGTCCCTCTGGACGAACTCGCCGAGCACAGCGACACCGTGACCGTCCACGCGCCCGAACTCAAGGAGACGTACCACCTCTTCGACCGCCGCCGCCTCGCCCTCCTCCAGGACGGCGCGACCCTGATCAACACCGCACGCGGCTCCCTGGTCGACACCGCGGCCCTGACGGAGGAGCTGCGCTCCGGCCGGCTGAACGCGGTCCTGGACGTGACCGACCCGGAGATCCTCCCACCCGACTCGCCCCTGTACGACCTCCCGAACGTCCTGCTCACCCCGCACATCGCGGGCTCCCTCGGCAACGAACTCGGCCGGATGACGAACGCCGCGCTGGACCAGCTGGAGCGCTACGCGAGCGGACTGCCGTACACGGACCCGGTCCACCCGGAGGACCTGACGCGCTCGGCGTGAGCGGGGACCGTGTCCTACGGGGCTTCGCCGCTGTCGCAGAGGCCGTAGGCGAGGTCGCCGCCGACCTCGCCCGGCGCTGAGCAGCCCGCCCGGCCCGGCGGGGAAATGGTCGCCGGTGGCGGGGCGGTGCCTGCTCAGTCGTCGAGCAGCCGCCAGGCGGTGAGGGCGACCTTGGCCCTGGTCGGTCCGGCGGCTTCGGTGAGTTCGATCTCCAGGGTCTTCGCCGGCTGGCGTGGGGCGCGGCCGGTCGCCGGCGAACCCCAGCCGCCGCAACGCCCGTGCCCTGGCCGCCTCGTCGCCGTCGGTACTGATCGCCAGTTCGACGAGGGCGGGGTCGGCCATGGTGGTGCGGGCCGGACCGTACCCGTCCGGGTCGCGTAGCAGGGGGCCGTACCCGCGGATGTACGAGGCGCTGTACGGCTTGATCGACCCGCCGCGCGACCGCCGGCAGGCGATGTGCGGCGACGCGAACGCCGGGGCCCGCGTGCCGTGACGAGTCCTGGGGCGGGCGGCGGCCGTAGTGTCGAGTCCCGTTCCCGAGGAGGACCTCTGATGCGCAGCGTGACCTACTCCATGAGCATGTCCCTCGACGGCTACATCGTCGGGCCGAACGGCGACTTCAACTGGACGGCGCCCGACGAGAAGGTCTTCCGCTTCTGGATCGACGAGATCCGGGAGGTCGGCGTCCATCTGATGGGACGACGGCTGTACGAGACGATGCTGTACTGGGAGACCGCCGACCAGGATCCGTCGCTCGACGCGCCGATGCTCGAGTGGGCGGCGCTCTGGAAGCCGCTCCCGAAGGTGGTGTTCTCCACCACGCTGCCGGCGGTGCAGGGCAACGCCCGCCTGGCCTCCGGCGGCCTGGCGGAGGAGATCGAGCGGTTGCGGGCCGAGTCGGGCGAGGGCGACATCGCGATCGGCGGCGCGACGCTCGCCGCCGAGGCGGCCGCACTGGACCTGATCGACGAGTACCGGGCCATGGTCTACCCGGTGCTGGTCGGCGGCGGCATCCCGTTCTTCCCCCACCACGAACGCCGGGTGGATCTCGAACTCGTCGAGACCCGGACCTTCAGCTCGAGCGTCGTCTACCTCCGCCACCGCGTGGCACGCCAGGCCCGGCCTCGGAGAACGGCGTGAACTTCGGGCCGAGTGCAGTAGTGGCCGCTCCAGGTGCCCCGGCAGCAGGCTCGAGCCGGGTGCCAGGGCCGTTCGGCCCGGGTGATACCCCCTTCGGCCCTCTCCGTCCCATCCCTCAGCGGCGACCCTGAAGGTGACCGCATTCTCGGAGGTGGCTTCGATGCCCGTCCGTACGCCTGACACGACATCGTTGACCTCGTGGGTCGCCGACGCCACGAGGGCACCGTCCATGCACAACGCACAGCCCTGGCGGTTCGACTACGCGAAGGCCGACGGTCTGCTGTCGCTGCGTATCGACCCTGATCGCCGGATGCCGCACGCGGACCCCTCGGCACGCGGCCTGCACATCGGGTGCGGGGCCGCGCTGTTCAACCTCCGGGTCGCCGCGGCGCATGCGGGCTGGGAACCGCGGGTCCGGCTGCTTCCGGACGCCACGGCCCCGGAGTCCCTCGCCGTGACCACCTTCGTCGAGAGGCGTGAGTGGGACGACATCGCCGGCCTGTATCCGGCGATCGGCAGACGGCGCACCAGCAGGGAACCGTTCAGTGACGAGGCCGTCCCGGAGGCTCTGCTCGACGGACTGCGCGGTGCCGCGCTGTCCGAAGGGGCACGGCTCGACCTGCCGGATGACTGGCAGCTCCAGGCCGTGCTCGACCTGGTCCGGGACGCCGAACACGAGGAGGAGCTTTCCCCTGCGGTGCGGGAGGAGATCGCCCGCTGGACGGCCGTCACGGACAGCGCCAGGCATGAAGGGATCCCGGTCCACGCCCTGGGGCCCCGTTCCTACGACGGCCGGGCCCCGGTACGGGATTTCGCCGGTGGCCGACACGTCGAGGGACGCGGATCCGCTGTGTTCGAGCAGTCGCCCTGTCTGGCCGTCCTCAGCACGCGGGAGGACACGAGGGAGGACTGGCTCCGCGCCGGTCAGGCCCTGGAGCGCGTGCTGCTGCAGGCTACGCAGGACAACCTCGCCACTTCGCTCAACTCGCAGGCTCTGGAATGGCCGGAGTTGCGCTGGGCGCTGCGCGATCCGGTGTCCGCCACGGGCTTCCCGCAGATGGTGATCCGCCTCGGCTACGGCCCCGAGGCTCCCGCGACCCCGCGCAGGCCCGTGTCCGACATCCTGGCCATCACCTGACGTGTGCGGCGACCGGGTCCGTACCTGACCGGTCCCGCAGACGTCCCGGCCGATGCCAGAGCAGGATCGGCGCCCGACCACCGGTGAGTTCTCCGGCGCCGGGCGAGGAAACGGCGTCGGCGCGTCGAGTCCGGCGGGACCGGGTGGGGACCGCCCGGCCTCGACTGCGCTGGTCGTCGCCCGCGAAGCGGCCGGGGCGGAGCCAAGCCGGGCGGAGTCAAGCCGGCAGGTGCAGCGGCCGGACGATACGCGCGCGGCCGGGTTGTGAGGGCCAGTGGTCCCGATGGCGCGCGGGATGTCGCCGGCCCCCTCGACCCGCCGGCCGGCCCGTCGGGCCGGGCCGACGGTCAGTCGTGCGGCACGACCGCGACGGGGGCCAGGGAGTGGTGAATGACGGCGTGGGTGACGGCGCCGATGCGGGTGCCGATCCGCCCCCGACGGTTCCTGCGGCCGACCACGACCAGCCGGGCGTCCCGCGAGGCCTCCGGGAGGTCCTGCGCTGGCCGGCCCTGGTGGCATGCCCGGACCACGGGGACACCGGGGTACTTGTCCGTCCACGGAGCCAGCGCCCCGTCGAGCGCGCGGCGCGCGTCCTGGGCGATCTCCGTCATCAGCAGCGGCAAGGCGCCCCCCATGTCCGGCCCGTGGACCGCCGGAACGGCCCAGCTGTGCAGCACCCGCAGTCCACACCCGTACCGGTCGGCCGCAGCGAAGCCGAACGCGAGCACCTCGTCGGCGGGGGCGGACACGTCCAGGCCGACCACGACCTCCCCAGCAGGACCGCTCTTTCCAGGCGCCCGGTGGTTATGGGGGCGTACGAGGACGAGAGGGCCCCGCGTGCGGGCGAGTACGGCCAGCGAGACGGACCCGGCCAGGAAACCTGCCAGGCCGCCCAGCCCTCGGGAGCCCAGCACCAGCGGTTCCGCCTCGTCGCCGGCGGCGCACAGCGCCTCGACGGGCCCGGTGGAGGTCCATTCCGTCTCGACGTCCAGGGCCGGGTGGCGCCGGCGCAGCCGCCGCTGCGCCGTGCCGAGTGTCCGCTCGCCCCAGCCGCGTGCCACGACCGGGTCGACGAGAAGCGTGCGCGGGTCGCCTTCGCCGCTCCAGGCCCGGAGCAGGCGCAGCGGCACGGCGCGACGCAGCGCCTCCTCGGCGGCCCAGTCCACGGCGGCGAGGCTTTCCCGGGATCCGTCGAGGCCGACGGTGACGGTGGGGGACATGGAGGGCTCCTCGGGAGACGGGGACGGCTACGCCTCTCACCGTGGTCGGCCGGGGCCGCCCGCACAGGGGGCCACAGGTCCCTGCCGGGGGACGGTGGTCCTCACGCGTGCACGGAAATGGGAGGCGGCCTCGCGTCTGGCCCGAACGGCGGGGACACAGGGCCGACCGGCTCTCGGCCCGGCGGCCCCCGCCCGCCGATGCTGAGGGAACAGTGAGCCGGCCGAAGCGGCCGTGCCCGTCGAACCGTAGGGAGAACATCCCATGTCCCGCGCCATCGCCGTAGGAGTGGACGGATCCGAGGAGAGCCTGGCCGCCGCCGACTGGGCAGCGCGCGAAGCGGCGCTGCGCGAAGTGCCGCTGCGCATCGTGCACGCCTGGCTCTGGCAGCCGCTGGACGTACCGGTGGTCCAGGACAGGCAGACGCAGGCCGAGGCCGCCGATGCCGTGCTGCGGGAGGCCCGGACGCGCGTCGCCGCCAAGTACCCGGGCCTCGCCCTCACCTCAGAAGTGGTGCAGGACACTGCGGTCGCCGCTCTGCTGGCGGAGGCCGAGGAGTCCGGCATGCTCGTGCTCGGTTCACGAGGACACGGGGCGCTCGTCGGATTCCTCCTCGGCTCGTACGGGCAGCAGGTGATCGCCGCCGCGACGCGGCCCGTGGTGTCCGTGCGGTCCCGTGACGCGCAGGCGCTTCGAAAGACGGGCGGTGAAGTGGTCGTGGGCCAGCAGGGCACGCCGCAGGACAGCGACGCGGTGCTCGGTTTCGCCTTCGAGGCGGCGGCCGCGCGCGGCGCAGCGGTGCGCGCGGTAAGGGCCTGGAGTCTGCCGCCGATCTACGCCTACGGCCCCGGCTCGATGCGCCTCGCGGACGAGGCGGGAGGGCTCGAGCCGTTCGAAAGGAAGGCGCTGTCAGAGGCGCTGGCACCGTGGCGCGAGCGGTTCCCGCACGTCCCGGTGACCGAGCACATCGAGATCGGCAGCGCCGGACAGGTGCTTCTGTCGGCCGCGTCGGACGCGCAGTTGCTCGTGGTGGGCCGCAGGGTGCGCCGCGGCCCCGTGGGCACCCGCATCGGGTCGGTCGCCCATGCGGCGCTGCACCATGCCCCTTGCCCCGTCGCTGTCGTGCCGCACGTCTGATGGCCGCGGCCCGCGCCGGGCGACGGCCGTGCGGCCTTCCCCGGCGCGCGGGCGACGGCCTCGTACGCGGTGGTCGCGGAGACGCGGTGGACGCGGGCGGGGAACCTTCGCGGGGCACGGCACCCCCTGGCCGGCTGGTGTTCTCGTACAGCATGTGGACAGACAGCGGCCCCTGCCGACGCCCTTGCGGGTTCGCCGGCAGGGGGCGCTGCACCGGTCGGGTCCGCGTTCTCGTCCGTGTTCGCGCCGCCCGGTGCTCAGCCCCCGTGGTCGGCCTTCGCGCCCCGCCGACGAGCCGCCCTGATCGTCCCGGCCGGCCAGGGCCTGGGTGGCGATGACGGCCTCCCCACCCCGGTCGGGTCGGGTTCGGCGTCCAGCAGGTCATGCACACCGCGGCGCACCACCTCGTGGTCAAGGACCTTCGGCCCCGCCGGCAGGGACCGGCGGACCTGCCGTCCTCCGCGCGCCCGCTGGTGGAGTGGGCCCACGGCAGTGCCGGGGCGACCAGACCCCCGGCCATCGCCTGTACGGAGAGAGGCCGCCATGACGCCGACCCCGATCAGCCTGACCCGGACCCCAGCGGACCCGAGCACGGTGGCCATCACCCTGGCCGGGGAGCTCGACCTCGACACCGTCGCACGCATCGAGCCGACGTTGAACCGCCTCACGGGCGACGCGGCGCGTGAAGTGCTGCTCGACCTCGTGGAGGTGACCTTCTGTGACAGCTCCGGCGCCGCGCTCTTCCTCCGTCTGCACCGGCGCTGCGTGGCGGCGGGTGTGCGTCTGAGGCTCTGCCGTATCCCGCGGCTTCCCGCTCGCGTCATCCGCGCCCTGGGCGTGGACCGCGCCGTGCCCTGCACCTTCGTCTGACCACTCGGCCGAGCCGGGGTCCGCCGCCACGGCCGGGAATCCGGCCATGGCGCAGAGGTCCGTTCGGCCCTGTTGCCCCGGCCCGTGCCGAGGGACGCTGGCTGCGGGCACCCAGGTGCCGGAGGACCGAGCCGGAGGAAGAGGTGGGCGCGATGAAGGACGAAGCGACGCGTCACGCGGTGGATGACCGCCGTGGAGCGGTGGCGCCCCGGCGTATGGCACAGCTCGACCGCGCCGAGGCGCTGCGGCTGCTCGCCAGCGTCTCCCTGGGACGCATCGTCTTCACCCAGCACGCCCTGCCGGCCGTCCGCCCCGTCAACCACCTCATGGACGGCGACGACGTCATCGTCCAACTGCATGACGGCGCGACACTCGCCTCCATCGTGGCACCCACCGATGCCACCGGCGTCGTCGTGGCCTACGAGGCGGACGTCATCGACCCCGAGACGCACATCGGCTGGAGCGTCGTGGTCACCGGGTACGCCCGACGGGTCACCGACGACGGCGAACTCGCACGCTACGCCGCCCGCATGCGGCCATGGGTGCAACACCCCGCCATGAACGCCGCGCTGCGCATCCGGCCCGACCTGGTCACCGGCCTGCAGCTCACCACGTAGGTCCACGGGACGGCATCCGGGCGGCCGGGCTCCACGATCACCGGCGCCTGTACCTCGACTGATTCCCCCGGCATCCATGCGTCCACGGCGGGGGGATCACGGCGCACACGGACGCGGTCGGGCACTTCGCCGGTGGATCGGACGCGGCGGCACTGTCTGCGGTCGCCCGGAGCGGCGCCGGCGTTGGCCACGCGAGTCGGCTGCCGCTCTCGTCGGGTCGCTCGATGCCGATCACCGCCCCGCACGGACAGCCTGCCGGCCGTGCGGGGCGGTCGGCGGCCGGACGAGAGCCGGTGGCCGGGGTCCGGCGCAGTAGGCGGTGACCCTGAGTCCTCCATGTCGTCCAGCATCGGCATGCGCGGGTTGGCGGGGCGCACCGGTGGCCCCGCGCCCGGTCCACCGGAGGGCAGGTCCCTCGCCGTCGGGGCCGAACAGCCAACAGCCCCGAAAGGCCGGGCCGTCCGGGTGCACCGGCACGGCTCACCCCGTCCATGTCCAGTCGGCGACCTCGGGCATGTCGGTGCCGTGTTCCCGGATCCAGGCGTGGTGACGGGTGCGGGCGTCCGCCATGGCCTGCCGTACCGCCACGGCGCGTACGCCGAGGCGGGGCACGCGGTCGATCACGTCCATCACGAGCCGGTAGCGGTCGAGGTCGTTGCGTACGACCATGTCGAAGGGGGTCGTGGTGGTGCCCATCTCCTTGTAGCCCCGCACGTGCAGGTGCGGATGCCCGACGCGGCGGTAGGCCAGCCGGTGCACCAGCCACGGATATCCGTGATACGCGAAGATCACCGGCTTGTCGGGGGTGAACAGCGCGTCGTACTCCTTGTCGGTCATGCCGTGCGGGTGTTCCTCGTGGGGCATGAGACTGGTCATGTCGACCACGTTCACCACCCGGACCGAGAGCCGGGGCAGATGGCGCCGCAGCAGTCCGGCCGCCGCCAGCACTTCCTGCGTGGGTACGTCGCCGGCGCAGGCGAGGACCACGTCGGGCTCGCGCATGCCGTCCTCGGTGCCCGCCCACTCCCACACACCGGCGCCTCGGGCGCAGTGGGCGCGGGCGTCGTCGAGGGACAGCCAGTCGAAGCAGGGCTGTTTCCCGGCGACGATCACGTTGACGTGGTCGCGGCTGCGCAGCGCGCGGTCGGCGACGGACAGCAGGGTGTTGGCGTCCGGCGGCAGGTAGACGCGGACGACTTCGGGGCTCTTGTTGAGCACATGGTCCACGAAGCCCGGGTCCTGGTGCGAGAAGCCGTTGTGGTCCTGGCGCCACACATGGGACGTCAGCAGGTAGTTGAGGGAGGCGACGGGGGCCCGCCACGGCAGTGCGCGAGCGGTCTTCAACCACTTGATGTGCTGGTTGACCATGGAATCGACGATGTGGACGAACGCCTCGTAGCACGAGAAGAGCCCGTGGCGGCCGGTGAGCAGGTAGCCCTCCAACCAGCCCTGACAGGTGTGTTCGGAGAGGATCTCCATCACCCGGCCGTGCCGGTCGAGGTTTTCGTCGGTGCCCAGAACCGGTTCCTGCCACGCCTTGCCGCTGGCCGCGTACACCGCCTCGAGGCGGTTGGAGGCGGTCTCGTCGGGCCCGACGAGACGGAAGTCGCGGCGGTCGGCGGTGGCTTCCATGACGGCCCTCAGCAGTCCGCCCAGCACTCGGGTCGGCTCGTGCCGGGTCCCGCCCGGTTCACTCACCGGCACGGCGAAGCGTTCGAGGGGCGGGATGGGCAGCTCCCGTACCAGCAGGCCGCCGTCGGCGTGCCGGGTGGCGCCCAGCCTGCGCTCGCCGTCAGGTACGCAGGCGAGCACCTGCGCCCGCGGCCTGCCGCACTCGTCGAACAGCTCCTCGGGACGGTAGGAGCGCAGCCATGCCTCCAGTTGTTCGCGATGGGCGGTGTTGTCCCGCACACCGGACAGGGGGACCTGGTGGGAACGCCAGGTCCCCTCGACCGGCAGGCCGTCCACCTCGGCCGGGCCGGTCCAGCCCTTCGGCGTGCGCAGAACGATGACGGGCCACCGCGGCCGCCCGTCCTGTCCGCCGGTGCGGGCCTGCTCCTGGATGCGCCGGATGCGGTCGACGGCCGTGTCCATGGCGGCCGCCATCACCTGGTGGACCTGGAGCGGGTCGTCGCCGGTGACGTGCAGGGGGTCGTGGCCGTAGCCCCGCAGCAGCTCGTCGAGTTCCGCTTCCGGGAGCCGTGCCAGTACGGTCGGGTTCGCGATCTTGTAGCCGTTGAGGTGGAGGATGGGCAGGACGGCTCCGTCGTGTACGGGGTCGAGGAACTTGTTGGAGTGCCAGGACGCGGCGAGCGGCCCCGTCTCGGCCTCGCCGTCCCCGATGACGCAGGCCACCAGCAGGCCCGGGTTGTCCAGCGCGGCACCGTACGCGTGCGACAGGGAGTAGCCCAGCTCGCCGCCCTCGTGGATCGACCCGGGGGTCTCGGGCGCCACATGGCTCGGCACCCCGCCGGGGAAGGAGAACTGCCGGAACAGCCGGGCCATGCCTTCCTCGTCCCGTCCCACGTCCGGATACGTCTCGCTGTAGCTGCCCTCGAGCCAGGAGTTGGCCAGCACGGCCGGTCCGCCGTGCCCGGGGCCCCAGATGCACAGCGCGTCGAGGCCATGACGCCGGATCACGCGGTTGAGGTGCGTGTGCACGAGGTTGAGGCCCGGGGACGTGCCCCAGTGCCCGAGCAGCCGCGGCTTGATGTGGGCCGGTTCCAGGGGCTTGCGCAGCAGCGGGTTGTCCATCAGATAGATCTGTCCGACGGCCAGGTAGTTGGCCGCCCGCCAGTGGGCGTCGAGCGCGTCGAGTTCTTCACAGGTCACGTGTCCGCCGTCCGGGCACTCGTCCTTGCGCATGCTTCCTCCGTCTTGTGAGTGGGCGGAGCCCGACGGGCCGGCCCTTGTGACATCGCTGAGTGTGTGCCCGGCGCCTTCGTACCGGTTGCCGCGCCTCTCCGCAGCCCGGGCGCGCCGTCGCTCGAGCCCTTTGACGCACGCGTTCCATGGTCGTGGGCGTGCCCCCCTACGGCACCGTGACACAGGCGGCGTGACGACAAGAAGGGCCGGATGGGCCACACCTGCGCCTGTCCGCGCCTCGCCGGGCGAACAGGGGCGACGGCCTTGCCACTTCCGGGACTCGGCCCTGCACAGGACGGCCGGCGGGCGGACGGAGAACGTCCTCCGGTACCACCGTGGGAAGGTCTCGTGCAGGCCTCGGCCCAGCAGCAACCGTGCCGCTCAGACGTACGGTGGCCGGCCGCCGATGTTCATGCGGTCCGGCCACCGGTCTCACCACGCGTCGCCGGCCCTGCCGGCTTGTCGCGGCCGCTGCTCAGGTGGCGGGCAGGGCGGTGGCGAGCAGGACGACGCCGAGTGAGCCGACGAGGGAGACGACCGCCAGGGCGCGGGCCGGGTCGGCGCGGCCCTTGGCGTGGGCGATGCCGTGTCCGGCCGCGGCGAGCATCACCAGGACGAAGAGGGCGAGTTTGGTGGCCAGCGTGCGGCCGTAGCCGGGTTCGGCGAGTGAGGCCCAGGTGACTCCCCTGTGCCAGGCCATGGCCCAGCCTGTGGCCAGCTGCACGGGCAGGAACACCGCCCCCGTCAGCATCCCGAACCGGCGGCCGGCCGCGGCGGTGAAACCGTCCTTGGCCTCCGGGGCGAGCAGATGGCGGGCCAGCGGCAGGACCACCAGGGAGAGGGCCAGTTGGCCGCCGACCCACAGTGCGGCGCCGCCCACGTGCGCGAACCGTACGAGAGACCACCAGCCGACGGTGTCCATCACTTGCTCACCTCGACCATGCCGTGCGCGCCGGCTTCGGCGTGGCGCATGTCGTGGTCGACGAAGGCGTAGTGACCGGCCTCGGGGAACGTCGTCTCGACGAAACCGCCCTGCGCCGGGGCCAGGTCCAGGACCTGCGCGCCGCCCGGCCGGCCGGGTTTCAGGAGATGGACGCCTTCCTTGTACACGGTGTCGAACACGGTGCCGACGATGTGAAGGGCGACCCCGTCGCTGGGGCCCGCGACGACCACCCAGAAGCGGGCCCGCTCACCGGCCTTCACCTTCAGGGGCTGCTGGGCGTACTGGTTGGCGACCCCGTTGAACGCCCAGGCGTCCGGCGTGTTCTGACGCATCTTCGTCACCTGGGGGGTGCTGCCTGGCGTGCCGAGGAAGAGCGCGGAGGACACCAGCATGTACTCGTGGTCCACCTTCGGGAGGCCGGGTGGGTCGATGACGACGGCGCCGTACATGCCGTTGCCGATGTGCTGGAGCATCGGCGCGGTGCTGCAGTGGTACATCCATGCTCCCGCCTTCTCGGCGCGGAAGCGGTAGACCAGGCTCTCACCGGACTGGATCGTGCGCATGGGCCTGTCGGGGGCGAGGGAGCCCGCGTGGAAGTCGATGCCGTGCCCCATGCCGTGGTCGTCGTTGACGAGAATGACCTCGAAGACGTCGCCGACCCTGCCACGCAGGGTGGGACCCGGTGCGGTGCCGCCGAAGGTCCACATCTGCTGCCTCACGCCCGGAGCCACTTCGACCGTGGTGTGCCCGGCGCGCAGTTCGACCTGGTGGACCGTACCGCCGGGCGCAGGCGCCAGGTCGGCGTCGCGTGCCCGCCAGCCGGCGGAGAAGTCGCCGGAGAGGTCGAGGCCGGTGTTGTCGGCGGCCGATGCGTGTCCCTCGTGTTCCCCGTCGTCGTGTTCCCCGTCGTCCTGCGCCGTGTCGCGTCCCTTGACGACGATGTCCATGGTCATCCCGGCCGCCTTGTGGCCCGGCAGGGTGCACCACGCCTCACGGTTGCCGGTGACCTGTCCGACATCCAGCACATGGGTGTCGCCCTTGGCGAGCATCGGGGTGGCAGGACCGTTCGCCACCTTGAGGTCGTGACGCTGGGCGTCCTCGTTGGTGATCTTCAGCCGCAGGGCGGTGCCCGCCGCGACCTCGATCCGGGCGGGTCGGACACGCATGTCGGCAAGGGTGACGTCGACGGTGCGGGTCGCCGTGGCGGCAGCCCCTCCCGTCGCGGAGGCGACCGCCGGGTCGCCGCTGTCCCCGCCGCTGTTGGCCACGAGCACCGCAAGGACGGTCAGGACGACGCCTGCGGCCGTGCCCCACATGGCGGGACGCCGTGACGCGCTGTCCGAGTCCGCGTCCCGTGGCAGCGCCCGGCCGCTGCGGACGAGGACGGTCACCGCCAGGACCACGAACGCGACGCCGGACAGAGCGGCCAGCAGCATGCCGGCCGTCGCGGTCGGGCCGGGCAGCGGGAGCGCCATCAGCACGACACCGGTGTTGAGCGTCACCAGCCGCGTCGGCCAGCCCCGCTCCAGCAGCGCTCGTAGGGCCGCCCGGTTCTTGGGGCCGCTGCTGAGGACGACCGGCAGCAGATAGGTGAGCGCGCCGATCAGGATCTGCACGACGAAGCCGGTCAGCAGCACCGGGAGCAGGGCGTCGATCCCGGTCTGTGCGGCCGCGAGCGGCCGGGCGACCAGCCACGCCAGATCCGCCGCCACCGCGATCAGCAGCCAGCAGGTGGCCGCGGCGAGCATCCAGGCCGCCGCCGCGGACACGGGCCGGTTGCCGCGTACGGTACGGGCCAGGAGGCTGACGGCGAGGGCCGCTCCCACGACGTAGAGGGCGAGGCCCGCCGCGGCCGGCCAGCGCCGGCCGAGTGCCAGCGCGGCGACCGCCACCAGCAGTCCGCTGCCGGTGAGCCACAGCACCCACCGCGACACCTTCGTGGTGCGGTCCTTCATCCGTACGCCCAGCACGGTCGGCCACAGCATGAACAGCGTGCCCAGGACGGGCAGACCGATCCAACCGAGCAGCGTGACGTGGATGTGCGCCAGGCGCAGCCCGGCGTACCGTTCGGGGCCGGCGGCAGCGCCGGTGGCCAGCAGCCCGCCGAGGACGGCACCGGCGATCAGGGCCGCCGTGGCCACCTGGTAGTAGGAGACGATCGGCTTGAGCCGCCCATTGAGCGCGCCCCTCCCGAGGCGGACCAGCATCACCAGGTGTGCGACGGCCGCGCCGACCAGCAGCGTGGCGGAGACAGCGGTCAGTGCCGGCGACGCGGTCCACACCCCGATGAGCAGCCCGGCCACGGCGAGGTTGGCGGCCCCGAGCCGGGCGGCACTTGACCGTGCGTCGGTGGTCCTGGCGTGCAGCAGGGCGACGGCGAAGTGCTCGCTCCAGATCAGGATGGCCGTGGTGACAGCGCCGAGCAGGAACATGTGCACGGCCAGCCAGTGGGCCACCGGCAGCGACTCCTGCGCCGCGACCGCGAACAGGGCCGATGCCAGCCACGCCACGACCAGGACGTGGGCGCGCAGATGCCGAGTCCTCACACCGGACGCCCCGAACCTGTTCGGGTACCTGCCGGGCCCACTCCCGTTTCCGGTCCCTGTGGGTCCGGTCGCGATGCTGGTCATGCCACTCCTTGACGCCGGGGCGAACCCTCGCCGCTGTTCTGGTCCGATGTGCTCCCGGCCGTGTGTCCACGGACCGGCCGGCTGTCCGTGCCGGGACCGCCGGGCAGCAGCGCGGCCGGTTCCCGCTGGTACGGGAAGGAGCCGGGGACGTAGCCGCACCAGGGTTCCTCGGCATACGGGTCGCCGGTGACGCCGTACGCCCTCGACCGCGAGCCGCCGCAGACCCGGCGGAACTCGCACGCTCCGCACCGGCCACCCAGGCGGTCGGCGTCCCGCAGCCCGGTGAACAGCTCCGAGGTGCGACAGATCTCCGTCAGCGGTGTCTCGCGCACACTTCCGGCGCCCAGCGGCAGGACAGGCTGAGCGAGAGGCCGGCCGCCCCCGCCGCGTGCAGCTCGCACAGCCGCTCCGCGGTGAGCGTCGGGGTCCCGGACGGGGACACCGCCGTCCGGACGCCGGCCTCCCGACCGTATGCGATGAGCTCGGTGAGGTCGGGGCGCTGGAACGGGTCGCCGCCGGTGATGACGAACAGCGGGGCGAAGCCCGAAGGCGGCCACCTGGTCCAGCAGGTCCTTGGCGGCGGCGGTGTCCAGCTCGCGCGGGTCACGGTCGGGCCCGGCCTCGGCTCGGCAGTGCAGGCAGGCCAGCGGGCAGGCCCTGGTCGATTCCCAGATGACGATGAAGGGCCGTTCTCCCGCGTCGTGCCGCTGGCGGCGGATGGCATGGGCGGGGGCGTTCATCGTCCGGCCCTTCCCCGCGCCCCGGGGCTGTGTCCGGCCATTCTGGAGTCAGGGCAGACGAGGCGGGCGGCCGGACGGTGACCGGTCCGGCCCGTGCGCGGCAGCCGCCGCGGGCGGCGGCGGTGGCACCGGCCTCGGGGGCGGTCGGCGTGGTCGTGCACGTGATACCTCCAGATCGGTCGCCGTCAGCATCCACCGGCGGCGGTGTTCGGCGCGGCGGCCGATGGTCTTCGCCGACAGGGCCGACAGCTCCTCCTGACCGCCGTGCGGCAGGGCCGGGCGGGTGGTCAGAGCGGCGGAGACGCGTGCCGGCATGGTCAGGGACGGTCCGGTGAGCGCTCGGCCGACGCCGTGGCGGTGGCCACCAGCACGGCCCCCAGGCCGGTCAGCGCGACGCCCAGGCCCGTGACCAGGGTCGTGAGGTGCCATGCCTGGTAGGCGGACATCAGCGAGGCGCGCAGGGACTGGCCCATGAACGCGGTCTGGCGCAGGTCGGAGAGCTTCTCGTCGTCGCCACCGGCCAAGTGCAGCTCCGTGGTGATCTCGGCGTAGGTGCGACCGCCGGTGGCGTGGGCGAGATTGCCCTTGATGAACTCGGCGTAGGCGTGCGCCTCCGGGCCGGTCTCCACGCGCCGGCCGGCGTGGGCGGCGAGTTCGGCGGGGAGCCCGCGTTCGGGGAAGGTGATCCTCTGGTCGGCCAGCTCGGCCCGGATCTCCTTGCTGCCGCTGCGTCCGCGCAGCACCATGACCGGCCCGGCGACCGCCAGGGTCGCGCCGACCGTCCCGAGCAGGGTGCCGGCCCGACGGCGGGATCCGTCCATGACGTGGGTTCCTTCTTTCCTCGTGTGCTGGGGATACGGGGTGCTGCCCGTCGGTGGGGCAACACCGTGCGCCACCCGGAGGCCGGAGCGGCCTCCGGGAATGGGAACGGTCAGCGGTGGCTGAGCCTCAGCCGCCAGGCTTCGGGGCCGCGCTCCAGGTACTCCACCGAGAACATGCCGGGGCTGCGCTGCTCGATCTGCGCGAGCAGCGGCAGCGGGTCGTGCGGGGCGACCAGCACCATGGCGGTGCCCGCCGGGACGGCGTCGAGCGCGCCGAAGACCGTCGCGTGGCGCAGGGCGTGCGGCACCTCCCGCACGTCCAGTTCGGGTGTGGCCGTCTCCTCCGTGCCACCGCAGCCGCAGACTCCCCCGCAGCCGCCCGTTTCCTCGGTCTGTTCCCGCATGTCCTGTCCTTCCTCGGTGTCCTGTCCTTCCTCGGTGTTCTGGTCTTCTTCGGTGTTCCGGTCTTCTTCGGCGCCCGTGGCTGGCACGTCTCTCGCGAGCCGGTGGTGCATGTCCCCCAGCACTGTGGCGAGGGAGACTTCGGGCGCCATGGCGAGCAGGGGCAGCACGAGGCCGTTGTCCTTGGCCACGTGCTCCTCGAAGAGCACCTGAAGGGCCCGCGCGTCGGCCGCCGCGCCCGCCGGCCCGGGTGCGGCGCGCAGGGTGTCGACGAGCGCGGTCAGACAGCGGTGTTCGCCGATCAGGCTCTCGATCAGCAGGCGGGCCTCGGGCATGCCGTGCGCGACGGGGTAGAGGACGGCCTCCTCGGCCGCGGCGTGCGGCAGCAGCGAGCGGTCGCAGAACCGGACGAGACCGGCGTGGATCTTCTTGGCGGCGCCGGGGTCGCGGTCCACGGCGATCAGCAGCATCTTCACGCGTCCGGCCAGTTCCCCCGCCAAGCGGGCGTGATGCGCCTCCCCGCTTTCGAGGGCCGTGGCGTCCTCGGGGTCCGAGACGAGGGTGAGCACGCTCATGGTCGTGTCTCCAGCGGGTCGGGCCGGCGCGGCCGGCCGATGCGGGCGGGCCGGCACTCCGGGTGCCGGCTCTCGGGGCGGATACGGCGTCCGGCCGCGGTGAGCGGCCGGACGCTCGACCGGACCGGGTGCCACGCGCCGTACGCGCTGTGCCCGCGGCGGCCGGGGACGGGGGATTCGGCCGCCCGGCAGGCACGGAATGCGGTCGTACAGAGGGACTTCCGCGGTTCGATCAGTGCCAGCATGCACGTCGGGTGTGGTCGGAGCCCTCGCCGACCGGGCCCGGCACGGGGGCCATTGGTCCCTGTTACGGCCGGCCGGATGGGGCCGGAAGGTCATCCGGCAGGGACCGCCTGCCCCAGGTACACCACGGCCTGCGGCTTCTAGCGTTCCCTCCCATGGAGAACGACAAGAGCACACGGCGCAAGGCGTCGCCCACCGGGGAAGGCTGGCCGCTGGCAGCCCGAAGACTGCTGAACCGCCGTGAGGTGTCGGCCGACGGCCGCGCCGTGTTCGGCGAAGGCGACCCGAAGTGGGAGGGTTTCTACCGTGACCGGTGGGCCCACGACAAGGTGGTGCGCTCGACGCACGGGGTGAACTGCACCGGGTCCTGTTCGTGGATGGTGTACGTCAAGGACGGCATCATCACCTGGGAGCACCAGGCCACCGACTATCCGTCGATCGGCGCGGACTGCCCCGAGTACGAGCCGCGCGGCTGCCCGCGCGGGGCGTCGTTCTCCTGGTACACGTACTCGCCCAGCCGGGTCCGCTACCCGTACGTGCGCGGCGCGCTGCTGAAGCTGTGGCGGGAGGCCCGCAAGCGGCTCGGTGACCCGGTGGCGGCCTGGGCCGAGATCACCGGCGACCCGGCGAAGGCCCGCGCCTACAAGCGGGCCCGCGGCAAGGGCGGTCTGGTGCGCGCCGACTGGGACGAGGTCAGTGAGCTGATCGCCGCCGCCCAGGTGCACACCGTCAAGGCGTACGGCCCCGACCGCGTCGCGGGCTTCTCGCCCATCCCGGCGATGTCGATGGCGTCGTTCGCGGCCGGGGCGCGGTACCACTCGCTGATCGGCGGCACCCTGCTGTCGTTCTACGACTGGTACGCCGATCTGCCGATCGCCTCGCCGCAGGTCTTCGGCGACCAGACGGACGTGCCGGAGGCCGCGGACTGGTGGAACGCCGGCTATCTGATCATGTGGGGCTCCAACATCCCCGTCACCCGCACGCCCGACGCGCACTTTCTCACTGAGACCCGCTACAACGGCACGAAGGTCGTCGCCGTCAGCCCCGACTACGCCGACAACGTCAAGCACGCCGACGAGTGGGTCGCCCCGCATCCCGGCACGGACGGGGCGCTGGCGATGGCCATGGGGCACGTGATCCTGCGCGAGTTCCTCGTCGACCGGGAGGTGCCGTACTTCCAGGACTACCTGCGCAAGTTCACCGATGCCCCGTTCCTGGTGGCCCTGCGCGAGCACGACCGCGGTCTCGTCCCGGACGGGTTCCTCACCGCGGCCGACCTCGGCCACGAGGACGAGAACGCCGATTCCAAGACCGTTCTCCTCGACTCGGCCACCGGCGAGCCGGTGGTGCCCAACGGCTCGCTCGGTTTCCGGTGGGGGGAGGCCGGGCAGGGCCGCTGGAACCTCGACCTGGGCGACGTCGTACCTGAACTGACCCTGATCGAAGGCGCCGAGGAGACGGCCGAGGTCGCACTGCCCCGCTTCGACGAGGGCAGCACCGAGGGCGGCTCGGTCATGGTGCGCGGGGTGCCCGTGCGCCGGATCGGCGGCCGGCTGGTCACCACGGTCTTCGACCTGATGCTGGCGCAGTACGGCGTCGCACGCCCCGGGCTGCCGGGCAGCTGGCCCGCCTCGTACGACGACGCGAGCGAGCCGTACACCCCGGCCTGGCAGGAGACGATCACCTCGGTCCCGGCGGAGCAGGCGGCCCGCATCGGCCGGGAGTTCGCCCGCAACGCGGAGCGCACCAACGGCCGGTCCATGATCGCGCTGGGTGCCGGCACCAACCACTGGTTCCACTCCGACACGATCTACCGGGCCTTCCTGGCCCTGATCACGATGACCGGCTGCCAGGGCGTCAACGGCGGTGGCTGGGCGCACTACGTCGGGCAGGAGAAGGTCCGTCCGGTCACCGGGCAGCAGCACCTGTCGTTCGCCTTCGACTGGCAGCGTCCCACTCGGCACATGGCGGGCACCTCGTACTGGTACCTGAACTCCGACCAGTGGCGCTACGAGGCGTTCGGGCCGGACGAGCTGGCCTCGCCGCTCGGCACCGGGCAGTTCAAGGGCAAGGGGTTCGCGGACACACTCGCCAAGGCCGTGCGGCTGGGCTGGACGCCCGGCCACCCCGGCTTCAACCGCAACCCCCTCGATCTGACGGACGAGGCGGCCGCCGCGGGCCGGCCGGTCGCCGATCACGTCGTCGACGAACTCAAGTCCGGCAGGCTGCGGTTCGCCGTCGAAGACCCCGACGACCCGGCCAACTTCCCGCGCGTGCTCACCGTGTGGCGGGCCAACCTGCTCGGCTCCTCCGGCAAGGGCAACGAGTACTTCCTGCGGCACCTGCTGGGCGCCGACGCGGCCGTGCGCTCCGAGGAGACACCGCCGGAGGGGCGCCCGACGGAGGTGGTGTGGCGGGAGGAGGCCCCCGAGGGCAAGCTCGACCTGCTGGTCACCATGGACTTCCGGATGACGTCCACCGGCCTGCTCTCCGATGTCGTCCTGCCGGCCGCCACCTGGTACGAGAAGGACGACCTGTCGTCGACCGACATGCACCCCTTCGTGCATGCCTTCACGCCGGCCATCGCCCCGCCCTGGCAGGCCCGCACCGACTACGACACCTTTCTGACCCTCGCCGACAGGTTCAGCGAACTGGCCGCCGAGCACCTCGGCACCCGCACCGACGTGCTCGCCGTGCCCCTGCTGCACGACACCCCCGACGAACTGGCCCAGCCGGGCGGGGTCGTACGGGACTGGAAGACCGGCGAGTGCGAACCGGTCCCCGGCAGGACCATGCCGAAGCTGGCCGTCATCGAACGGGACTACGGCGCGATCGCGCAGAAGATGCGCGCCGTCGGCCCGCTGCTGGACACCCTGGGCACCACCACCAAGGGCGTCACCGTCCACCCGAACCAGGAGATCGACGAGCTGCGGCGCCGCAACGGCACCGTCAGGGACGGCATCGCCGCCGGACGGCCGTCGCTCGCCACCGCGAGCGACATGTGCGAGGCGATCCTCGCCCTGTCCGGCACCACCAACGGCCGCCTGGCCACCGAGGGCTTCCGTGCACTGGAGCGGCGGACCGGCAGCGAGGGCCTGGTGGAACTCGCGTCCGAACGCGAGGCGGAGCGGATCACCTTCGCCGACACCCGGACCCAGCCCCGTTCGGTGATCACGTCCTACGAGTGGTCGGGCTCGGAGACCGGCGGGCGCCGCTACTCCCCGTTCGTCATCAACACCGAGCACAAGAAGCCCTGGCACACCCTCACCGGCCGCCAGCACTTCTTCGTCCAGCACGACTGGATCGCCGAACTCGGCGAGCAGCTCCCCGTCTACCGGCCGCCGTTGAACACCCCCCGGCACTACGGCGACGAGCACCTGCACGAGACCGACCGGGCGGAGGTCACGGTCCGATACCTGACCCCGCACTCCAAGTGGTCGATCCACTCCAACTACCAGGACAACAAGTACATGCTCGACCTGTCCCGCGGCGGTCCGGTCATCTGGATGTCCACCACCGACGCCGAGAAGATCGGCGTCAAGGACAACGAGTGGATCGAGGCGTACAACCGCAACGGCGTCGTCGCCGCCCGGGCCGTGGTCACCCACCGCATGCCCGAGGGCACCGTGTACATGTACCACGCCCAGGACCGCAACGTGAACGTCCCGAAGACCGAGGTCAGCGGGAAACGGGGCGGCATCCACAACTCCCTGACCCGTCTCCTGCTCAAGCCCACCCATCTCGCGGGCGGCTACGCCCAGTTCACCTACGCATTCAACTACTACGGCCCGACCGGCAACCAGCGCGACGAGGTCACCGTCATCCGCCGCCGCAGCCAGCAAGTGGAGTACTGACATGCGAGTGATGGCCCAGATCGCGATGGTCATGAACCTCGACAAGTGCATCGGGTGCCACACCTGCTCGGTCACCTGCAAGCAGACGTGGACCAACCGCACCGGCGTCGAGTACGCCTGGTTCAACAACGTCGAGACCAAGCCGGGCGTCGGCTACCCGCGCCGCTACGAGGACCAGGAGCAGTGGAAGGGCGGCTGGATGCTCGACAAGCGCGGACGGCTCGTCCTGCGCTCCGGCGGGCGGATCAAGCGGCTCCTGTCCCTGTTCTCCAATCCCGACCTGCCGAGCATCGAGGACTACTACGAGCCGGTCACCTACGACTACGACAACCTGGTCAACGCCCCGGCCGGGAAGGACATGCCCGTCGCCCGCCCCCGTTCCGTCCTCACCGGCAAGCCCACCGCCATCACCTGGGGCGCCAACTGGGAGGACGGCCTCGGCGGCGCGCCCGAGAACGCCGGCGGCGACCCGAACCTGACCGGCGAGTGGGCTCAGAAGGTCAAGTTCGAGTTCGAGCAGACCTTCCTCTTCCACCTGCCGCGACTGTGTGAGCACTGCCTCAACCCCGCCTGCGTCTCCGCCTGCCCGTCCGGGGCGATGTACAAGCGGGTCGAGGACGGCATCGTCCTGGTCGACCAGGACCGCTGCCGCGGCTGGCGGATGTGCGTGACGGCCTGCCCGTACAAGAAGGTGTACGTCAACCACGCCACCGGCAAGGCCGAGAAGTGCACCTTCTGCTTCCCGCGCATCGAGGCCGGCCAGCCCACCGTCTGCTCCGAGACCTGCGTCGGCCGCCTGCGCTACCTCGGCCTGCTGCTCTACGACGCCGACCGCGTCGGCGAGGCCGCCGCCACCCCCGACGAGAAGGACCTCCTCGACGCGCAGCGCGGTGTCTTCCTCGACCCGCGCGATCCCGACGTGATCGCGGCGGCCCGGGAGGCCGGCATTCCCGAGGACTGGCTGGACGCCGCCCGCCGCTCCCCGGTGTACGACCTGGTCATGCGGTACAAGGTCGCGCTGCCGCTCCACCCGGAGTACCGCACCCTGCCCATGGTCTGGTATGTGCCGCCGCTGTCCCCCGTCCTGGACGCCGTGGACGCGGCGGGCGGCAACCAGGACGACCCCGACCACGTCTTCGCCGCCGTCACCCGGCTGCGCATCCCACTGGAATACCTGGCGGAGCTGTTCGCCGCCGGGGACGCCGACGTGGTCGCCGGGGTGCTGATGAAACTCACGGCCCTGCGCTCGTACATGCGCGAGCGCACCCTCGGCGAGGACGGCGACGAAGCCGCACTCGAGGCCGTCGGCCTCACCGCCCGTGAGGCCGGGGACCTGCACCGACTGCTCGCCGTCGCCAAGTACCAGGACCGGTACGTCGTCCCCGCCGCTCACAAGGAGGACGCGGCCGCGCTGACCGCGATGGAGAACCGCTGCCCGGTCGAGTCGTCCGGCGAACCGGAACAGGCCGGTGGCCGACGCGTGATGCTCGGCATCCCCACCCTGCGCCGCAAGACCGCCGGAGGCCACTCGTGAGCGCTGCCCCGCACTCCGTCCGGAAGCATCCCCAGCCCGCGAGTATTCCCGCCCTCGTCCGCACCCGCATCCGGGCGGCCGTCCGCCGCCCGGCCCGGCTCACGCCCGAGGAGTCCGAGGCGCGAACCCTGCTGCTGCGCCTGTGCTCGCTGCTGTTGCAGTACCCGGACGCCGAACTCACCTCCGCCCGACCGGTGTTGAATGCCTCCGTCGAGGCTCTGCCGTCCTCCCCCGCCGCTGAGCACCTGGCCGCCTTCACCGCCTGGCTCACGGGCCAGGAGACGGACGCCCTCGAGCGGCACTACGTCGAGATGTTCGACCTGCGCCGCAAGAGCAGCCTCTACCTCACCTACTACCTGCACGGCGACACCCGCCGCCGGGGCATGGCCCTGCTCACCCTGAACCAGCGGTACAAGGCCGCGGGCTGGGACATCGACGGGGGTGAACTGCCCGACCACCTGCCCGTCGTGCTGGAGTTCGCGGCGCTGACGGGCCCCCGTGGCGGCGAGGCACCGCTGCGCCAGCACCGGCGCGGTCTTGAGCTGATCCACCGGGCGCTGACCGACGCCGGCTCGCCGTACCGGCACGTACTGGCCGCACTGCTCACCCTGCTGCCGCCGCCCACCGACGCGGACCGCGCGGCGGTGGCCCAGCTCGTCGCGGAGGGCCCACCGAACGAGGAGGTCGGCCTCGACCCCTACGGGACTTACGGGGAAGGGGAGTTCGCCCCTCCGGGCACGTTCGTGCCGCCGATGGCCGCTCCGCCGACCCGCGTGCCGCCCGCCGACCCGACCGACAGCCGTATGAAAGGCGCCCGATGAACGCCGCATCCCTCGCCCCGCCGGCCGCAGCGTCGGTGAGCGGCACCGACCTCCTGCTGTGGGTCGCCGTCCCCTACGTCTGCCTCGCGGTGTTCGTCGTCGGGCACGTCTGGCGTTACCGCCAGGACCAGTTCGGCTGGACCACCCACACCAGTCAGCTCCTCGAACACCGCTGGCTGCGCTGGGGCAGCCCCCTGTTCCACCTCGGCGCCTTCATGGTGATCGCCGGTCACGTCGTGGGACTCGCCGTCCCCGACTCGTGGACCGAGGCCGTCGGCATCTCCGACCACGCGTACCACACCACCGCCGTCTGGGCGGGGTCGGTGGCGGGCGTGGCGATGGTCGCCGGGCTGGGCATGCTGTGCGCCCGCCGGCTGCTGACCCGCACGATCCGCCTCGGCACCGACCGCAGCGACAAGCTCCTCTTCCCCCTGCTGTCGGCCACCGTCCTGCTCGGCATCACCGCCACCGCCGCCCACAACGTGTTCGGCGCCGGCTACGACTACCGCTCCACCGTATCCGTCTGGTTCCGCGGCCTGTTCGTCCTCCAACCGCAGCCCGAGGCGATCGTCGGCGCCCCGCTGCTGTTCCAACTGCACGCCCTGACCGCCTTCCTGCTCTTCGCCGCCTGGCCGTTCACCCGGCTGGTGCACGTATGGAGCGCTCCGATCGGATACCTCGCCCGGCCCTACCTGGTCTACCGCAGGCGGACCACACCGGCAGCGGCCCCCGCGGCCCCGGGACGACCGCGGTCGGCCTCCGGCTCCCGGTGAGCCGCATGACCCACGAGCCCGCTCCCGCGGCGGACGCCTCGGCCGTCCGCCGCGGGAGCGGGGTGGGCGCGAGCCGCCGAACGGGCCTGGTGATGCTCCTCACCGGGATCGTCGGCTGGCTCGCCTCCTTCCAGCTCACGCTGGACGACTGGCGGCTCCTGCGCGACCCCTCGTACCAACCACCCTGCGACATCAGCCCCGTCGTGAGTTGCGGCAGCGTCATGTCGAGCCCGTAGGGCAGCTGCTCGGCTTCCCCAACATGCTGATCGGGCTGGGCGCCTTCGCCACCGTGACCGCCCTCGGCACAGCCGTGCTCTTGGGAGCCCGTCTGCACCGGCGGCTCTGGGGTCCGTTCCCGAGGGCCCGCCGCACGTGAGCCAAGTGGCCCCACAGAGGGGGCCGAACGGCCCATTCGTTCAGTGCACGGACCCGCCACGATGGTGACCGTCACTCCCCCCTGCACACCCCTTGCTGAGGAGACCCATGCTTTCGCCCGAGTCGGCCACCGTCGTCCGCGCCACCCTGCCCGCCGTCGGCGGAGCTCTGGACGAGATCACGGCGCGGTTCTACGGCACCATGTTCGCCGAGCAGCCCGAACTGCTGGACGGACTGTTCAACCGCGGCAACCAGGCCAGCGGCGGTCAGCGCCGGGCTCTTGCCGGGTCCATCGCCGCCTTCGCGCAGGCGCTGCTCGCCGACCCCGACGCCCGGCCGGACGCGCTGCTGTCCCGGATCGCCCACAAGCATGCCGCACTCGGTGTCACCGAGGATCAGTACACGATCGTCCACAAGTACCTCTTCCGTGCCATCGCCGAAGTGCTGGGCGACGCGGTGACGCCCGAGGTGGCCACTGCCTGGGACGAGGTGTACTGGCTGATGGCCGGCGCCCTGATCGCCCAGGAGGCCCGTCTCTACCAGGAGGCGCAGGTCGATCCCCGCCACCCCTGGCGGCAGTGGAAGGTGACGGAGCGGCGTGAGGAGACCCCCGACGTGGTCACCTTCCTGCTGTGCCCGGCGGACGAGGACCCCGTTCCGGCCGCCCGCGCCGGCCAGTACGTCAGCGTCAGGGTGACAATGCCCGACGGCATACACCAGGTGCGCCAGTACAGCCTGTCAGGCGCCCCCGGCGACCGCGTGCGCCGTATCACCGTCAAGCGGGTCGCGAGCGTGGCCGACACGCCCGAGGGCGAGGTGTCCAGCCAACTGCACCGCACCGTCCGGGCCGGTGACGAACTCACCCTGTCCGCTCCGTTCGGCGATGTGGTCCTCGACGAGGCCGACAGCCCGCTGCTGCTGGTCTCGGCCGGTATCGGCTGCACCCCGATGGTCGGCATGCTCGAACACCTCGCAGCGACCGGAGCCGCCCGCCCGGTCACGGTGCTGCACGCCGACCGCTCCCCGGCCGACCATGCCCTGCGCGCGGACACCCGCCGCCTCGTCGGCCGACTGCCCGGCGCCCGGACGGAGTTCTGGTACGAACAGGACGCCGCCGCGGAACCCGGCGCCCGCACCGGTCTGATGGACCTCGAGGGCCTGGACCTGCCCGCCGGCGCCGACGTCTACCTGTGCGGCTCGCTGCCCTTCATGCGGGCCGTCCGGGCCCAACTGCTCCAGGCGGGCGTCCCGGCCCGCCACATCCGTTACGAGGTCTTCGGCCCCGACCTGTGGCTGGCCCACGCGGAAGGCTGAACCAGGGCGTCGCGGGGAGCTTGGGCATGAGCACCTTCGACCCGGCCCGCCGCCCGAGCCGCGGGCCGGGTCGCCGGTGTGTCCGGGCCGGCACGGCCGGGACGTGACCCCGAAGGGGCGACGGCACCGTCCCGGACCTCGGCGGCGTGCCCTCGTCCAGGTCGGGACTGCGCCGCCGGACGTCGTGCTCACGGTCGTGGTCGGACCGCCCGGGCGGTCCACGCGCGGTGCGCCGGCTCACACCCGCCGCCTTCCGTACCCGTCACAACAGCGGCGCCGCTCCGGCGGCCGGTGACGTTGGGCCCGGCGGGGAAGGCCGACGGTCCCACGGCCGGGAGCGCGGCCGCACGCGCGAGAAGCCTCTTCGCGAGCGAGTCCGAAGCGGGCAAGAGCTGGCAGTGCGGCCGCACGCGCGAGCCGCTGCTGCCTTGCCCGCGGCCCTTTGCCTGCCGACGGGTTGACCCGTCACCCTGACCGTTCGTCCACGCCCGCCTCGCCGTCGGCGGCACCCGACTTGAGGCCGTTCGGCGGCCGGGGAGGGGCCGGTCAACCCTCTCCCTGGCGGGGGCGGTGGCACAGGATGGGTGACACGGGATGAGTTTCGCAGAGGAGAGTCACCATGCAGACCCGGCCAGTCGACGCCACAGCCGTCCAGTCCCTGCTGGCCGCGGCGGTGGCCGCGCCGTCGATCCACAACACGCAGCCCTGGCGGTTCGGCCTGGACCCGGACAACCGGTCGGTCGAGGTTCGCGCCGACCACGGACGGCAGCTGCCGATCAGCGATCCCGACCTGCGTGCCCAGCACCTGTCCGTGGGCGCGGCCGTCTTCAATCTCCGGGTGGCCGCGGCGCATCTGGGCTGGGAACCGGTCGTCCGACTGCTGCCCTCCGCGGACGATCCCGACCTGCTGGCCACCGTCCGACTGGCAGAACCCACCGAGGACGGACCGGCGTTGCGGCACCTGTACGAGGCCGTCGAGCGGCGTCATACCAGCCGGATGCCGTTCACCGGCCGCCCGGTGCCGGAACCGATCGTCGCGGAGATGATCAGCGCGGCACGTGCGGAAGGCGCACACCTGGAGGCGCCCGACATCGCGGGAACCCGGCGCATGCTGCGGTTGACCCAGGCCGGTGAGGCCCGCAACGCGTCCCACCCGGGCCGCACGGCCGAGGCGCACGGCTGGCTCACCGCCCCGGGACGCGACACCGGTTACGGCATCCCGGTGACCGCCGTAGGGGCCTTGGACGCGTCCGGGCGGATACCGATGCGGGACTTCACCGGCCGGCTGCCCGTGCCACGTCTTCCCGCCCTGCACTTCGAACGCCACGCGCAGGTGGCGCTGCTGTGGACGGCGTGGGACCGGCGGGAGGACTGGCTGCGGGCGGGCCAGGCGCTGCAGCATGTGCTGCTCACGGCGACCGCGTACGGGGTGCGCACCTCGATGCTGCACCAGGCGTTGGAATGGACGGATCTGCGGGCGGCGATGGGCGGATCACGGCAGCGGTGCAGCCCGCAGATGCTGATCCGCTTCGGCTACGGCCCCGAGGGCGGTCGCACGCCGCGCGCGGCCGCGCACGCCGCCCCGCGTCCCGCGGCCGGACCCGGAACGGCAGCCTCCGACGGGACCGCTCCGCCCGTATGACCGTGTCCGGTCGACAAGCGCCCTGCCGACCGGACAGGAATCAGAAAGGCCCGCACCGGCCGGCTCATCCGCCGGTGGAGGTGCCCAGGATCTCGCGGCCGGTGACCAGCTCGGACTCGATGCGTACGAAGACCCCGTCCCGTACGGGCATCCAGGACGGCGGGCCGGTCCGCGAGAGCCGTGCGTGCTCGGCGGGCGAGTCGACCACGCCGGCGCGGCCGGTGACCACCACGCTCCAGCCGGACCGCGTCTCCGCGGTGAACTCGTCCGCCTCGAAGGCCACCACGACGCCGTCGATGGCGCGTACGAGGTCGGAGCCGGCCGAGGTGTGCAGCAGGACCGAGGCGTCCTCGTCCAGGAAGAAGTTGACCGGGAGGACCGCGGGCAGCGCGTGCCGGGTGTACACCACCCGGCCGACCGGCACCTTGGCCAGCAGGCGAAGGCACTCCCGCCGGTCAAGAATGCGAAAGGCGTCGTTCTCGAGCATCTGACCATCTTCGGCGCTGCGGCCCGGCGCCGGGTAGGGCCGGTCGGCCCTGCTTTCCGGGTCCCGGCGGCAGACGGCCCGCGGCCACCGTTACGAAGGAGTCGTGCGCGACGTCCGGAGCACGGGTCCGAAGGAATCGTGCGCGACGTCCGGGACGCGTGTCCGATGAGGAGGGCCTGCCGGGCCCGGCGTGAGGACCGTCAGCCCCGGGGGAGGGCCCCATGGCCCATGCCGCTCAGGCGCCGCGAAGCCCACAGTGGCCGAGGGGTCGCCGATCCGCGGGCCTGTCGCAGAACCATTGTGAACAAGAGGGAAGGGACGGACAGCATGGTCCAGTCTTCGACGACGGAAAGCATCAGGGCGGGCTCGGGGACGCCGGTGCCCGGACGGGCGTGGCTGATGCTGACCCTGGCCACCGTCGGGTTCGCCGTCAACTTCTGGGCCTGGGCGCTGCTCAGCCCGCTCGGCCCCCGCTTCAAGGACACCCTGGACCTCACCTCTTTCGAGCAGTCGCTGCTGGTGGCCGTGCCGGTCGTCGTCGGATCCCTGGGCCGCATCCCGGTCGGCGCGCTGACCGACCGGTTCGGCGGGCGCGTGATGTTCCCGATCGTGTCGGCGGCCACCATCGTCCCGGTGCTCTACCTGGGCCTGGCCGGCCACTCCTCGCTCGCCGCCCTGCTGGCCGGCGGGTTCTTCCTCGGCATCGGCGGCACCGCCTTCGCCGTGGGCGTGCCCTTCGTGAACTCCTGGTTCCCGCCCGCGCGGCGGGGTCTGGCCATCGGTGTCTTCGGCATGGGCATGGGCGGCACCGCGATCAGCGCCCTGACCACCGTGAACCTGGTCGACGCGAGCAGCATGTCGACGCCCTTCCTGATCACCGCAGGGGTCCTCGCGGCGTACGCGGTCGTGGCCGCGCTGGTGCTGCGGGACGCCCCCGGCCGCACCGTGCCGACCGAACCGCTGGGCCGGCGTATGGCCGACACCCTGCGCCTGGGCGTCACCTGGCAGGCCTCCGCGCTGTACGCGGTGGCCTTCGGCGGTTACGTCGCCTTCTCCGTCTACCTGCCCACCTACCTCAAGACCGGATACGACCTCACCCAGGCCGACGCGGCCAACCGCATGGCCGGCTTCGTGCTGCTCGCGGTGGCCATGCGGCCGATGGGCGGCTGGCTGTCCGACCGCGTCGGCCCGGTGCGGGTGCTGGCCGGCACGCTCGCGGTGGTGCTGGCGGGGGCACTCGCGCAGTCCTTCACACCGGCCCTGGCGCCGGTGGGCACGATCGCCTTCCTGGCCATGGCCGCCGCGTTGGGCGCGGCCAGCGGCGCGGTGTTCGCGCTGGTGGCCCTGATGGCCCCAGCCAACAAGGTCGGCTCGGTCACCGGCATCGTCGGCGCCGCGGGCGGCCTGGGCGGCTTCGTCCCGCCGCTGCTGATGGGCTCCCTGTACGGCGCCTACGGCTCCTACGCGATCGGCCTCGTCCTGCTGGCCGCGGTCGCGGCGGCGGCGCTGACCTTCACCGGGACCGGGGTGCGGCACGCGCTCGACCGCCGCACCCTCACCGTCCACTCCCACTGAACCGACGCAGAGCAGAACCGGGGTCCTTCGATGTGCGCATACTGCGGCTGTCAGACCGTGGCGACGATCGACGAACTGACCCGCGAACACGACGAGGTCGTCACACTCGTCAGCCACGTGCGCGGCGCCCGACGCGACGGCGACATCGCCGCCATGGCCGAACTCGCCCGCCGCATCACCGCGGTCCTGGTCCCGCACACCCGGGTGGAGGAGCACGGGCTGTTCCCGGCGATGGCCCTGGAGTTCCCCGACCACATCGCCGCCCTGGAGGCCGAGCACCGTCGCGTCGAGGCGGTGCCGGCCGAGGCCGCTCGCGGCGTACCGGCCGATCCCGCCTGGCCCGACCGGCTGCTGGAGGTGCTCGCCCTGCTGCGTGATCACATCCTCAAGGAGCAGGACGGCGTCTTTCCCGCCTCGCCGGCGACCCTGTCGACCGAGCAGTGGGAAGCGGGCGAGGCGGTGCGCGCCGAAGCGGGCAGCGCGCTGTCCCGGCCTGCCGCCTGACCGCCGAATGACGGCGGACCAGGTCGCCGCCTCGCCCGTTCACCATGCCGAGTGCCCGGCCGGGATGGCCCGGTCGGGCACTCGGCAGGGTCCTGCGGGAATCCGGGTAGCCGCGTCCGCGCGCGGACGGCCTCCACCGGCCGCGCCGTGCCGGATCGCGGTGTCACTGTCGACCTTTCGGGGGACGGCGGCCATAGAGTCGTGTGCGGCCGGACTTGATCACGACTCGAACGGGCCGGCGCGCCCGGGGCGGAGTTCACGGTGAGCACGGAGACCAGCCCGGAACGGGCACAGCCGGGCATGGACGGCGAACTGGCACAGGCCCTGGTGCGCAGCCGCCGCTTCTTCACCCGGGCGGAGGTCTCGAAGGATCTGCGCACCCTGCACAAGGCCGGCGGGCGCCAGGCGGACGAGTTCTACCGCGACCGCTGGTCGCACGACAAGGTGGTGCGCTCCACGCACGGGGTGAACTGCACCGGCTCGTGCTCGTGGAAGGTGTATGTCAAGGACGGCATCATCACCTGGGAGGCTCAACAGACCGACTACCCTTCGGTCGGCCCGGACCGCCCCGAGTACGAGCCGCGCGGCTGCCCGCGCGGGGCGGCGTTCTCCTGGTACACCTACTCGCCCACCCGGGTGCGCTACCCGTACGTGCGCGGTGTGCTGCTGCAGATGTACCGCGAGGCCAAGGCCGGCCTCGGCGACCCGGTGGCCGCCTGGGCGGACGTCGTCTCCGACCCGGAACGCGCCCGCCGCTACAAGCGGGCTCGCGGCAGGGGCGGTCTGGTGCGGGCGAGCTGGGACGAGGCGCTCGAGATGGTCGCCGCCGCGCACGTGCACACCATCAAGGAGTACGGGCCGGACCGGCTGGCCGGGTTCTCCCCGATTCCGGCGATGTCGATGGTCTCCCACGCGGCCGGGGCCCGCTTCTATTCGCTGCTCGGCGGGGTGATGCTGTCGTTCTACGACTGGTACGCCGACCTGCCGGTGGCCTCCCCGCAGGTGTTCGGCGACCAGACGGACGTGCCGGAGTCGGGGGACTGGTGGGACGCCGGCTATCTGATCATGTGGGGCTCCAATCTGCCGGTGACCCGCACGCCCGACGCGCACTGGATGGCCGAGGCGCGCTATCGCGGCCAGAAGGTGGTGGCGGTCTCCCCGGACTACGCGGACAACGTGAAGTTCGCCGACGAGTGGCTCGCGGCCCAGCCCGGCACCGACGGCGCCCTCGCCATGGCGATGGGGCACGTGATCCTCAAGGAGTTCTTCGTCGACCGGACCACGCAGCGCTTCACCGACTACGTCAAGCGCTACACCGACCTGCCGTTCCTGGTCGCCCTCGACGAGGTCGAGGGCGAGCCGGGCACGTACACGCCCGGGAAGTTCCTGACCGCCACCGACCTCGGTGGCGAAGCCGCCGGGGCCGAGCACGCCGAGTTCCGGACGGTGCTGCTGGACGCGGCGACCGGGAAGCCGGTGGTGCCGAACGGCACGCTCGGCGACCGCTACGGCCAGTCCGGCGCCGGCAAGTGGAACCTCGACCTCGGCGACACCCGGCCTCTGCTGTCCACGGAGGGCGGCGACGAGGCCCCGGTCGCGGTCGATCTGCCGCGCTTCGACGCCCCCGACGGCAGCGCGGCGCGGCTGCGGCGCGGTGTGCCGGCGCGGCGGGTGGCCGGGCGTCTGGTGACCACGGTGTACGATCTTCTGCTCGCCCAGTACGGGGTTGCTCGCGACGGCCTCCCCGGCCAGTGGCCCACCGGCTACGACGACGCGGAGGAGCCCTACACGCCGGCCTGGCAGGCGGCGATCACCGGGGTGGACGCGGGGAAGGCGGCGCGGATCGCGCGGGAGTTCGCGGCCAACGCCGAGGAGTCCGGCGGCCGTTCGATGATCATCATGGGGGCGGGGACCAACCACTGGTTCCACTCCGACACCATCTACCGGGCTTTTCTGACGCTGACCACGTTGACCGGCTGCCAGGGCGTGAACGGTGGCGGCTGGGCGCACTACGTCGGTCAGGAGAAGGTCCGTCCGATCACCGGCTACTCGGCGATCGCGACGGCTGCCGACTGGAACCGGCCGGCCCGGCAGATGATCCAGACCGCCTACTGGTACCTGCACAGCGACCAGTTCCGCTACGACCCGTTCTCCGCCGACACCCTCGCGGCGGCCGGCGCGGGCGGCCCGTTCGCGGGGAAGTCCACTGCGGACGTCATCGCGCAGTCCGCCCGGATGGGCTGGATGCCGTCGTATCCGACCTTCGACCGCAACCCGCTGGATCTCGCCGACGAGGCCGACAGCGCGGGCCGACCGGTCGCCGACCACGTCGTGGAAGAGCTGAAGGCGGGGCGGCTGCGGTTCGCGGGCGAGGACCCGGACGCGCCCGAGAACTTCCCCCGGGTGCTGACCATCTGGCGAGCCAACCTGTTGGGCTCCTCGGCCAAAGGCAACGAATACTTCCTCAAGCACCTGCTCGGCACCGACCACTCGGTGCGGGCGACCGAGGCGCCGCCGGCCGCCCGTCCGCGGGACGTGGTGTGGCGGGAAGAGGCCCCCGAGGGCAAGCTCGACCTGCTGCTGACCCTGGACTTCCGCATGACCAGCACGACCGTCTTCTCCGACGTCGTCCTGCCCGCCGCCACCTGGTACGAGAAGCACGACCTGTCCAGCACCGACATGCACCCCTTCGTGCACGCCTTCAACCCGGCGATCGCCCCACCCTGGCAGACGCGCACCGACTGGGACGCCTTCCACTCCCTCGCCAGGGAATTCAGTCGCCAGGCCGCCGGTCACCTGGGCGTCCGCAAGGACGTGGTCGCCGCCGCGCTGCAGCACGACACTCCGGACGAGATGGCCAACCCGCACGGCAGGGTGCTCGACTGGAAGGCGGGAGAGTGCGAGCCCGTCCCCGGGCGCACGATGCCGAAGCTGGTGACGGTGGAGCGCGACTACGCGGCCGTCGCCGACAAGATGGCCGGCCTCGGCCCACTGCTCGACACCCTGGGCGCCACCACCAAGGGCGTCACCTTCAAGGTCGACCGCGAGCTGGAGTACCTGCGGCAGAAGAACGGCAGCGTACGCGGTGGCGCGGCCGACGGACGGCCCTCGATCGCCCGCGACACACACGCCTGCGAGGCGATCCTCGCCCTGTCCGGCACCACCAACGGCCACCTCGCCACCCAGGGGTTCCGCACTCTCGAAGCCCGCACCGGCACCCGGCTCGCGGACCTGGCCGCCGAACACGAGGGCAAGCAGATCACCTTCGCCGACACCCAGGCCGCCCCCGTCCCGGTCATCACCTCTCCGGAGTGGTCCGGTTCGGAGACCGGCGGCCGCCGCTACTCGCCGTTCACCGTCAATGTCGAGCGCCTCAAGCCCTGGCACACGCTCACCGGACGCCAGCACTTCTATCTCGACCACGACTGGATGACCGCGCTCGGTGAGCAACTGCCTGTCTACCGGCCTCCGTTGAACATGAACGCCCTGTTCGACGAGCCCCGGATCGGCGAGACGGGAGAACTCGGCGTCACCGTGCGCTATCTGACCCCGCACAACAAGTGGTCCATCCACTCCGAGTACCAGGACAACCTGTTCATGCTCTCGCTGTCCCGGGGCGGTCCGACGATCTGGATGAGCACGCAGGACGCGGCGAAGGTCGGAGTGCAGGACAACGACTGGATCGAGGCGGTCAACCGCAACGGCGTGGTCGCCGCCCGCGCCGTCGTCTCGCACCGCATGCCCGAGGGCACCGTCTACATGCACCACGCCCAGGACCGCCTGATCGACGTGCCCCGCACCGAGACGACCGGACGACGCGGCGGCATCCACAACTCCCTCACCCGTCTGCTGATCAAACCCAGCCACCTCATCGGCGGCTACGCCCAACTCTCCTACGCCTTCAACTACCTCGGCCCCACCGGCAACCAGCGCGACGAGGTCACGGTCATCCGGCGCCGCACGAACCAGGAGGTGACGTACTGATGCCCCGCGGCGAAGCCGCCATCGGACGCGTGATGGCCCAGATGGCGATGGTGATGAACCTCGACAAGTGCATCGGCTGCCACACCTGCTCGGTCACCTGCAAGCAGGCGTGGACCAACCGCAGCGGCGTGGAGTACGTGTGGTTCAACAACGTCGAGACCCGCCCCGGCCAGGGCTACCCCCGCCGTTACGAGGACCAGGACACCTGGAAGGGCGGCTGGGAACTCAACAAGAAGGGCCGCCTCGCGCTGAAGGCGGGCGGCCGGTTCAAGAAGCTGATCCAGATCTTCTCCAACCCCGTGCTGCCGTCCCTCGACGACTACTACGAGCCCTGGACCTATGACTACGAGACCCTGACCAACGCTCCGCTGCAGGAGCACACACCCGTCGCCCGTCCCAAGTCGCTGATCAGCGGCAAGGACATGAAGGTCTCCTGGTCGGCGAACTGGGACGACGACCTCGGCGGATCGGCGGCGACCAGTGAACGGGACGTGCTGCTGAACGAGGTCTCCGAGAAGATCCGGTTCGAGTTCGAGCAGACCTTCATGTTCTACCTGCCGCGGATCTGCGAGCACTGCCTCAACCCGTCCTGCGCGGCCTCCTGTCCCTCCGGCGCGATCTACAAGCGGGAGGAGGACGGCATCGTCCTGGTCGATCAGGACAGGTGCCGCGGCTGGCGGATGTGCGTCACGGGCTGCCCGTACAAGAAGGTGTACTTCAACCACCGCACCGGCAAGGCCGAGAAGTGCACCTTCTGCTTCCCCCGCGTCGAGGTCGGCCTGCCCACCGTCTGCTCCGAGACCTGCGTCGGCCGACTGCGCTATATCGGGCTGATCCTCTACGACGCCGACAAGGTCCTCGAGGCCGCCTCCACCCCCGACGACACCGGCCTGTACGAGGCCCAGCGGCAGGTCTTCCTCGACCCCGACGACCCGCAGGTCATCGCCGAAGCCGAAAGGGCAGGCATCCCCCGCGACTGGATCGAGGCCGCCCGGCGCTCCCCGATCCATGCACTGATCAACACCTACAAGGTGGCCCTGCCGCTGCACCCGGAGTACCGGACGATGCCGATGGTCTGGTACATCCCGCCGCTGTCGCCGGTGGTCGACGCCGTCCGTGACGCCGGCCGCGACGGCGAGGATCATCAGAACCTCTTCGCGGCCGTCGAGTCCCTGCGCATCCCCGTCGGCTACCTCGCGCAGCTGTTCACCGCGGGCGATCCGCAGCCGGTGGACGCGGTCCTGCGCCGCCTGGCTGCCATGCGCTCGTACATGCGCGACATCAACCTCGGCCGTGAGCCGAACGATGCCATCCCCGAGGAGGTCGGGATGACGGGGGAGCAGGTGTACGACATGTACCGGCTCCTGGCCCTGGCCAAGTACGACGAGCGCTACGTCATCCCGCCCGCCCACGCCGAACAGGCGCACAAACTCGAAGAGCTGGCCACCGAGTGCAGCCTCGACTACGAGGGCGGCCCCGGCATGGGAGGCTCGGGCCCCTTCGGCGAGACGTCCGGCGGTGCCGCCCCGATCGCGGTGGAGAACTTCCACGCCCTGCGTGACCGGCAGACCGCCGACACGTCGGCCGCGCCCGGTGACAAGGCCACCCGGGTCAACCTCCTCAACTGGGACGGAAAGAGCTCTCCACCAGGCCTGTTCCCGGACAAACCGTCCGGCGGCGGCGCCGACACGGACAGCGGCGGGGAGGTCGAGCCGAAGCCATGAAGTGGAAGAACTCACGCACGGCCCGGCCGGAGCCCTGGCTCTCCGACGCCTGGCAGGCCCAGTCCCTGTTGCTCGCCTACCCGGACGAGGAGTTCGAGCAGCGCCTGGCCCTGGCCGCCCGGGTCGCCGCCACCCTGCCGGACCCGGTCGCCCGCCCCCTGCTGCGCTTCACCGCCCACGCCGAGCAGACCGCCCCTGCGGACCTGGCCGCCGCCTATGTGGCCACCTTCGACCACCGCAAGCGTTGTTGCCTCTACCTGACGTACTACGCGCACGGCGACACCAGGAAGCGCGGCATCGGCCTGCTGCGGCTGAAGCAGACCTACACCGCGGCCGGATGGCGCCTGGGCGACGACGAACTGCCCGATCACCTCGCCGTCGTCCTCGAATTCGCCGCCACCGACCCCGCCGCCGGAGCACGCCTGCTCACCGAACACCGCGCCGGCCTGGGACTGCTGCGCCTTGCCCTGAACGACGACGGATCGCCCTGGGCCCAGGTGCTGGACTCCGTCTCCGCCACCCTGCCCGCCCTCGCCGGCGACGACCGCGAAGCCGTCCTGCGCCTGGCCGCCGAGGGGCCGCCCGAGGAACAGGTCGGCCTCGATCCTTACGCATCCCCCGTGTTCCTGCCCGACCCCGTCGTAGGAGGTCCCCGATGACCGAGCCCGCGCAGCCCCTCCCCCTGGCGGCGGAGGCAGGCACCGGCGACATCCTGCTGTGGGTCGTCCTGCCCTACGTCGTCCTCGCGGTGTTCGTCCTCGGCCACGTCTGGCGCTACCGCTACGACAAGTTCGGCTGGACCACCCGCTCCTCCCAGCTCTACGAAAGCCGGCTGCTGCGCATCGGCAGCCCGCTGTTCCACTTCGGCATCCTCGTCGTCCTGATCGGCCACATCGGCGGACTGGTCATCCCCAAGAGCTGGACCGGATCGGTCGGCATCAGCGAGCACACGTACCACGTCGGCGCGGTCGTCCTCGGAACCGTCGCAGGCGTCGCCACACTCGGCGGAATCGCAGTCCTGATCTACCGCCGCCGCACCGTCGGCCCCGTCTTCTCCGCCACCACCCGCAACGACAAGGCCATGTACGTCTCCCTGACCGTGACGATCGTGCTCGGCCTGGCGGCCACGGTGGCCGCGAACATCACGGGCGGCGGCTACGACTACCGCGAGACCATCTCGCCCTGGTTCCGATCCATCTTCTACCTACAGCCGGACCCCGCCCTGATGACCGGTGCCCCCGTTCTGTTCCAGCTGCACGCGATCAGCGCCCTGCTGCTCTTCGCGGCCTGGCCCTTCACCCGCCTCGTGCACATGCTCACCGCACCGCTGGGCTACTTGACCCGGCCGTACATCGTCTACCGCAGCCGTGACATCCAGCTGGGCGCCCGGGCCCCGCATCGTGGTTGGGAACGTACGGGGTCATAAGCGGTCGCCCCTGTGACCGGCAGTGATCGGCCTGGAGTCGGATGACGGCCGTCCGGACTCGGTGTTGTCCCGGCGAAGCCGACGGCAGCGGCAGCGTCCACCGCATCCCAGACCCGATGGACGTGCGTCATGTCCGTGGTCGGCGCGGCGGTGAGGCCGATCGTGACGGACTGCCCCTCGGCGAGGACACGGCTGACGGCCTTCAGCGGCATGTGCGTCTGCTCGTGCGGACGGCGCACGAGCAGCGCGTCGTTCGTTCCGGTTCGGCAGCTCGCACCCGGGACACCATGCCGACCAAGATCGCCGAGCACAGGACCCGCTGAAGGAGCGAGCGCCTCGTACCGCCCGGCCGGGCGGAGCCGGGGATGCGGTGCTTCCATGGTCCTCGGCAGCCATGCTCCGCAGCAGGGCCGGTCCCGCCGCCGGCTTGCCCGCAGCCACCCGCACCGCGCGGACGGTGCGACGACTCGACCGGCTCGCCGCTCTGGACCGGCATGCCGCGGAGCACACGCGGTGACACACCGCCATGTGCCCCACGCCGCGGCACCCATCGGGTGAGCCTCCACTCGGGCAGGCCCGGCACCGGGCATGGATCAACGCATCCACATGTGGGCCGGCGGCAGAAGCGCTGGTGCAGGTGACGAAGAGCAAGAAGGGACCGGGCATGCATGGACTGCGACCGACGGTGTCCGATCCGACCGGACCGGCCGGGCTCCTCGGCGACCCGCTCACCGCCGCCGACGCCATCGGGGCCGCCCAGCACGTCCTGGAGGGATTCCTCGACGAGGAACTGCGCCGGGCCCGCGAGGTGGACCCGCTCTTCGCCCGCGACGTGGCCGACCGTGTCGGCGCGTTCGTCCGGCGCGGCGGGAAACGGCTGCGAACGGGGTTCGTGTGGTGCGGATGGCGGGCGGCGGGAGGCTCGGGCGACGCCACGGCTGTTCTGCGCACCGGAGCCGCGATCGAAGTGCTGCAGGCATGTGCTCTCCTGCACGACGACGTGATGGACGGATCGCCGCTCCGGCGCGGATCGCCGGCGATGCACGTCGAACTCGCCCGCATGCACCGGAGCGCGCGGATGAACGGCTCACCGGAAGCCTTCGCCACCGCCGCCACAGTGCTCGCCGGCGATCTGGCGCTGGCCTGGGCGGACGACCTGCTGACGGAAACGGCGCTCGGCTCCACGCACGGACCTCGCCTGTACCGCGAGTGGCGGGCCATGCGCGGTGAGATGGTCGCCGGGCAGTACCGCGACATCCACGCCCAGGCGTCCGGCGCCTCCGGCGTCGAGGAGGCGGTGACCATCGCCACCCTCAAGAGCGCCCTGTACACGGTCGAGCGGCCGCTCGCGCTGGGCGCGTCGCTGACCGCGGCCGACGAGCACGTCCTTGACGCCCTGCGTTCCGCCGGCCGCTGCGCGGGGCTCGCCTTCCAGCTGCGCGACGACCTCCTCGGCGCCTTCGGCGACCCGTCGCTGACAGGCAAACCGGCCGGCGACGACCTGCGGACGCGCAAGCTCACCTATCTGCTCGCCGTTGCCGCCAGGCTCGCCGACGCCTCCGGGGACGAGCAGGCCGCGCTCGCGCTCGCACCCGACACCAGCCGCCGGTCCGACGACGCCGTCGAGCGCATGCGGGCGGCGCTGGAGCGGACCGGAGCCCGGGCCGTGGTGGAGTCGAAGGTCGCCGAACTGGCGGCCACGAGCATGCGGTACTTCGAGACCACCGGCGCGGACCAATCCGTGAAGGCGGAGTTCGCCGTGATGCTCGAACGCGCCTCGGGCGTCGCTCCTGACCGCGGTGGGGAGGGTCTGTGAGGACCGTGGCGGGACCGACCGACCATGTCGTCGTGGTGGGCGCCGGACTGTCCGGGCTCGCCTGCACCCTCCATCTCCTGGGTGCCGGCCGGCGGGTCACGGTCGTCGAACGGGACGCCGGTCCGGGCGGCCGCGCGGGCCGTGCCCGGCTCGGCGGGTTCCAGCTGGACACCGGCCCCACGGTGCTGACCATGCCGCATCTGGCCGACGAGGCCTTCGCGGCGGTCGGCGACAGCCTCGCCCGACGCGTCGAGCTGGTGGCGCTGCACCCGGCCTACCGGGCCTGCTTCGCGGACGGCACCTCGCTCGACGTCCACACCGACGGCGAGGCGATGGAGGCAGAGGTCCGGCGCTTCGCCGGACCCGCGGAGGCAGCGGGCTACCGCGGACTGCGGCACTGGCTGGAGCGGCTGTACAAGGCGCAGATGCGGCGCTTCATCGACACCAACTTCGACTCGCCCTTCCAGCTGCTGCACCCGGACCTGGCCCGCCTGGCGGCGCTGGGCGGCTTCGGGCGTCTGGACGACCGCATCGGCCGCCACCTCGCCGACCCCCGCCTGCGCCGGGTCTTCTCCTTCCAGTCCCTGTACGCCGGAGTGGCACCAGCCCGGGCCCTCGCGGCCTACGCCGTGATCGCCTACATGGACACCGTGGCCGGCGTCTGGTTCCCCAGGGGCGGGATGCACGCGCTGCCCCGCGCCATGGCCGACGCGGCGTCCGACGCCGGTGCCGGCTTCCGGTGGTCGGCCGAGGTGAGCCGACTGGAACGTCTCGCCGGCCGGGTGCGTGCCGTACACCTGTCGTCGGGCGAACGGATCGCCTGCGACGCGGTGGTGCTGACCTGTGAACTGAGCTCGGCGCACCGGCTTCTGGGGCGTGCCCCCAGGCGGGCGGTGCGGCTGCGTCACTCGCCGTCCGCGGTCGTCCTGCACGCCGGAACGGACCGCACCTGGCCCGGCCTCTCCCACCACACGCTGTCCTTCGGTACGGCGTGGGAGCGCACGTTCGACGAACTGACCCGCTCGGGACGGCTGATGAGCGACCCGTCGCTGCTGATCACCCGGCCGACGGCACACGATTCCTCCCTCGCGCCGCCCGGCCGGCATCTCCACTACATCCTGGCGCCCTGTCCGAACACCGAGGTCGGCCCCTCCGCCGCGGCCTGGCACGACCTGGGCCCGCGTTACCGCGACAGCCTGGTCGCCGAGCTGGAGCGCCGTGGCCTCGACGGGTTCGCGGGCAGCATCCAGGAGGAGCTCGTGGTGACCCCGCTGGACTGGACGGCACAGGGCCATGCGGCGGGCAGCCCCTTCTCGGTCTCCCACACCTTCGCCCAGACCGGCCCGTTCCGTCCGCGCAACCTGGTACGCGGGCTGGACAACGTCGTCCTGGCGGGCTGCGGGACCACCCCCGGCGTCGGGGTGCCGACGGTGCTCATCAGCGGCAGACTCGCCGCCGCCCGCATCACCGGCGGCGTCGGCCGCCGTGCCGCGCGCGCAGCGCTTCCTTCGACCGTGGCAGGTGCCGATGACCCGTCGTGAACTGGACGCCGCCGAGATCACCGATCCCTCGCTCCGCGCCGCCTACACCCACTGCCGGCAGCTGAACGCCCGTCACGGCCGGACCTACTTCCTGGCCACCCGCCTGCTGCCGGTCGAGCACCGCTCCGCCGTGCACGCGCTGTACGGCTTCGCCCGTTGGGCGGACGACATCGTGGACGATCTCGACCGCCGCCGGCCGGCGGAGGAGCGTGACCGGCTGCTGCGGCGCCTGGAGGACGACCTGGCTCGCGGGTTGCGTACCGGCGGTGGGCAGGAGCCCGTGGTCCGGGCCGTGGCCGACACCGCCGGCCGCTACGGCATCGACCCCACGCTGTTCGCCGACTTCATGGCCTCGATGCGCAGCGACCTGAGCGTCACCGACTATCCGACCTACGCGGATCTGCGCGTGTACATGCACGGTTCGGCCGCGGTGATCGGGCTGCAGATGCTGCCGGTGCTGGGCACGGTCGTTCCTCGCGAGGAGGCGGCGCCGCACGCGGCAGCCCTGGGTGTGGCCTTCCAGCTCACCAACTTCCTGCGGGACGTGGGAGAGGACCTCGACCGCGGCCGCGTCTACCTGCCGGCGGATCTGCTCGCCGGTCACGGCGTGGACCGGCCGTTGCTGGAGTGGAGCCGCCGCACGGGACGCCGGGATCCGCGGATCCGCGCGGCGCTCGTCGCCGCCGAGGCCATGACGAGGGACGTCTACCGGGAGGCGGCCCCGGGCATCGCCATGCTCGATCCGCGGGTGCGGCCCTGCATCCGTACCGCGTTCGTCCTCTACGGCGGGATCCTCGATGCGATCGCGCACCACGACTACGCCGTGCTGCACCGTCGTTCGGCGGTGTCGCGCGGTCGCCGTGCCGCCGCAGCCGCGGCGGGGGCCGCGCAGGTGGCCGGAGCGCGGTGGCGCGCCCGCGTCACGCGGCCGGCTTCTTCGCCGAGCGGCACGGCACTGGAGCGGAAGGGACCCGTGCGGTGAGCGAGCGCGCGGGCTGGAGACCGCCACTGCGGCGGCGGCGCGGCTCCGACTGGGCGGCGCAGAGGCCGACCTGGCAGGAGGCACGACCGGCGGTGATCGCCGACGCCCTCGAGCGGGCCCGCGCACGTCGCTCCGGCAACTGGTTCGTGGTCGGCGCCTCCCGCGACATCCGCGCCGACGGCCGCCCGTACGGCAGGACGGTGGGCGGCGTCGAGGTCGTGCTGTGGCGCTCGGACACGGGCGGCCTGCACGCCGGTCCGGGCGCCTGCCCGCACCTCGGCGCTCCGCTGCGCAGGAGCCGGGTGGTGTGCGGCACGCTGGTGTGCCACTGGCACGGCCTGGCCCTCACCGGCGCCCCGTACGCCGGCTGGGACCCGTATCCGGTCCACGACGACGGCGTGCTGGTGTGGGTCCGGCTGGACACGGTCGGCGGCGAGGAGCCGTCGGAGCGCCCTGTGGTGCCGGCGCGTCCCGAGGCGGGCCGCGGGGTGGATGCCGTGTTCACGGCGGTGGGGCGGTGCGAACCGCAGGACGTGGTGGCCAACCGGCTCGACCCGTGGCACGGCTCGTGGTTCCATCCGTACTCGTTCGTCGACCTCACTGTGGCGCGGCAGCCGCAGGGCGAGGAGGACGACGCCTTCGTCGTGGACGTCTCCTTCCGGGTGACCGGTCGTCTGGTGGTACCGGTGCGGGCCGAGTTCACCGCACCCGGGCCGCGTACGGTCGTCATGCGCATCACCGAGGGCGAGGGGCGCACCTCCGTGGTGGAGACCCATGCCACGCCACTGACGGGTACCGGGGACGAGCGGCCGAGGACCGTGGTGGTGGAGGCGGTCGTCGCCGTGTCGGACCGGCGGGGCTTCGCGCTGGCCAGGGCCGCCGCGCCCGCCCTGCGCCCGCTGATGCTCCGGACGGCCGGCCGCCTGTGGCGCGACGACCTGGCCTACGCCGAACGGCGCTGGGCGCTGCGCAGCGCGGGCCGCTTCCCCGGATGAGTCCGGCGGCCGCGGTGCCGGGCCGGCTCAGCGTGCCGCGAGGGCCGCGAGGGCCCGCAGTACGGCGGAGCGACCGGCGCGAGGGACCGTCCACAGCACTTGGCCCCGGACGCCGCGGTCGGCGAGCAGCGCGCCCGCTGCCAGGAAGCCGGTGGTGGCGGCGCGTTCCATCAGGGCCACGGGGAGGTCGCAGCGGATCGCGTCACCGGCCAGCGTCAGCCACGGGTGCGGGGTGCGCACGGTGGGACGCCGGTGGTGGGCGCCGACGGGGAAGAGCGGGCAGTCCGAGCGCCACTCGTGCCGCGCGTCCACGATCCGCGCGTCGCGGGTCTCCGGGTACACCTGGTGCAGACGGTCGACGAGCCGGCTCTGCACCTTCTGCGGTTCCTCGTCGGCGGCGAGGGCGTACGCGTGCAGTTCCACCACCGAGCCCGCGTTCCGCGCGGCCCAGCGGGCGGCCTCGCCCTCGTACCGTTCCAGGACGCTGATGTTGTCGAGGCCGTCGTATCCGCTGGTGCCCAGGAACCCGGCACGTTCCGCGCGTACCGGCCGGTCGAGCCAGAGCCGGGAGACGAGGAACGGCGGGGCGGTCCGCAGGGCGGCGATGTCGTCGCGCCAGGCGGCGGTGCCCAGGGCGGGTGACCCGGCGACGACCTGGCGCAGCGCGCCGGGGTCGAGGGCGAGTACCACCGCCTCGTGGCGGTCCACGCCGGTGTCGGTCCGCACCTCCGCTCCCCCGCCGTCGCACGGGTGGACACCGTGCACCGGTGTGCCGGTGCGTACGTTCGCTCCCAGGCGCTGGAGATAGTCGCCGAGCGGCTCCCAGAGGGCCTGTGGGAAGGGCTCGTTCGGCACGTCGAAGAGCAGGCCCTCGGCCGAGCCGAGGAAATAGATGTGGAACATCAGCAGCAGTTCGGCGGCGGACAGTTCGCGGGGGTCGGCGAAGAAGCTGCGGGAGAACACCTCGAACGCGAGATGGTGCGCGGCTTCGGGAAAGCGGACACGTCGCAGGAAGCACGTGGCGCTGACGCCGTCGAAGCGTTCGTAGACCTCGGGCACGCGCACGTCGAGGAGCGGCAGGGCCTCACGGGGGGCCATCGCGGCGAGGTCACGCCAGCCGAAGGCGGGGCTGAGAGCGACGAATCCGAGCGCGCTGAACGGCGGGGTCCGGGGAACGGAGGCGAAACTGTCGGTCAGGCCACCGCTGTGCCGCAGGGGATAGTCGGGCAGGGCGGTGAGCCTCGTGAGGGCGGGGTCGGTACGCCGCAGCAGGCCGCGGAGGTTGTAGTACTGGCGGAAGAAGGCGTGGAACCCTCGGCTCATGGTCACCACGGAGCCGTCGGCCAGGCGGGTACGGTGGCCGGCGAGACGGCCCCCGAGTGCCGCCTCCCGTTCGTAGAGGGTCACGCGGGCGCCGCGTTCGGCCAGCAGGGTGGCCGCGGCAAGACCGGCGATCCCGCCGCCGACGACGGCGGCGGACGGCGCGTCCGCGCGCGCGAACCGGTCCCGGCCGGGGGCCGGCATCACGACCGCGGTCCTGCGGTCACGGCCGCGTCGAACGGTGCGGTGCGCGGAAGCGCTCATCGGGCGGACTCCCCTGCCGCGTCGGAGCCGTTGCGGGCCAGGAAGGTGTGCACGATGCCGGTCTGCCACCCGGCCACCGGGGCCGCGCGCACGGCCGTGAAACCCGCGCGCGTCAGCCGGCCGGTGAAGTCCGGGACGGTGTCGAAGGCGAGGACGCTGCGCCACAGGTGGTGGTACAGGGCACGGTCGCCGCTGAGCGTGCCTGCCGGGATGATCACTCCCCGGCAGACGGCGGTCCACAGGGCCCGGTGGGCCGGCGAGCCGCTGAGGCTGTACTCGTGCACGGCGAGCCGTCCACCCGGTCGCAGCAGGACCCGGAGGTTCGCGAGGATCCGGTCGGGGAGGGTGACGTTGCGGAACAGGTAGGCGGCGAACACCGCGTCGAAGGGGCCTTCTTCCCCGGCGGTGGCCACTTCTTCGGCGGTCAGGTGCAGAAAACGCACGTGGGTGGGCCACGGTTTGGCGAGCGCGCGTCGCAGCATCCCGGCGGAGGCGTCGACGGCTGTGATCCGGGCGTGGGGCGCGGCCCGCAGCAGCGCCCGGGTGGACGCACCGGTGCCGCAACCGAGGTCGAGCACGTGCAGCCCGGCGCCCGCACGTGGCAGCCGGAGCCGGCGTGCCGAGCGCGTGAGATCGGCGCGGTAGCCGGGATTCAGGGATGTGAGGCGGTCGTAGGAGTGCGAGGCGTGGTCGAAGGCACGCGCCAGATCGCGGTCGCGCAGCAGGGTCATCAGCGGCTCTCTCCGAACGGGAAGGCGGGGCGGGGACGACGACGCAGGAAGGGAAGCTCGACGGCGGTCCGCAGCATCGGCCCGACAGGGGTGCGCAGGCCGATGCCCCACTCCTCCCACGGCGACGTGGCGCCGTCGAGGAAGCGCAGCAGGCGTTCGGGCGGTGTGCTGCGGAAGAGACGGGTGAAGAAGTCGGGGCCGTCGATCCGCCCGCTGTCCAGGGCCCGCAGCAGCACCGCGTCCATGGCCAGCGCGCGGCGCCCATGGGGCGGGGGTACGAGCGCCCGCCCGTCGCGCAGGGCGTCGGCGATGGCGCGGCTCTGCCGCTGTACGGCGGCGAAGGTGTAACCGGTCGCCGGGCGGGTGGCGCCGCCGGCGGTCCCGATGCGGAAGGCGCCGGACCCGGCCCGGCGAGGGAAGCGTGCGTCGGTCATGGGGATGACGCCCTGCTCCGTGGCTTCCACGGCGAGCGCGCCGAGGCCGAGGACGTCGCGGCTGTAGTGGTCGAGCGCCGACTCGTAGGCCTCGGTGGTCAGCGGTGTCCGGGAGAACTCGGTGTACTCGACGAGCGCTCGGTCCGGCGCCAGCGGCAGGACGTAGCCGAAGGCGAGCCCGTGGCGGGGCTGCGGCACCCGGAAGTCCATGAGATCCGCGACCGCTGGGTCGAAGCGGTCCGCGGCCGTGCGCACGAACCAGCCACGGAAGTGCTGCAGCAGCAGCGTCCGGGCCGGCGGCAGCGTGCGCAGGGGGCGGGAGTCGAACACGTGGCGGGCGCGGAGTGTCAGCACTCGTCCGTCGGGGGCCGAGCAGCGGACTTCCGCCCCGCCGGCGACGTGGTGTACCGCCTCTGCCGTCGCGCGCAGTACGCGCGCGCCGGGGCTCCCGGCGAGGCGGGAGTGCACCAGCTGCTCGAACTGCGTGGACCGCAGCATGCGGTAGCGCAGCGGGGCCGGGTCGACGGTGACCGCACCGCCGTCGGGGCCATGGATCCGCAGCCGGGACCAGGAGGCGCTGACCGCTTCGTCGAAGTCTGCGTTGCCCTGGTCCCAGTAGCACCAGGTTCGCTCGGGCGGCCGTAACGGGCCGTCCGGCGGCTCCACGACGGTCACGGTGGCGGTGCCGGTCCGCGTCAGCCGGTGCGCGAGGCTGAGTCCGGCCGCCCCGCCGCCCACGACGATCACGTCGGGCTCACCCTCGGGACCCGCGGCGTGCCGGTTCACCTGGCCGACGTGGTCACGGCCGGGCCGGACTGCCTGTCGGCGGGACAGGAGGTGTCGGGCACCTGGCATCCCCGGTCCGGCGGGGATCCGTCCCGCCGGCCCGTACGCGTCCGGCCACCCGCGCCGTCGGACGCCTCGACCGGAGCGACACGATGTCCGGCACGGCACGGGTCCGGAGCGCAGGCGAGACCGGCGGGTCCGGCACTGGCCACGACTGTGTCCCGGCGGCCACGTTGATGAACGGTCATGTTGCTCCTCCTCCGCCACGATTACGTCTACATCGGGCATGCCCTCCCGCCGCTCAGGCTCGCCCGGCGCACGGCCGGCTCAGTCGGTCGTGCACCCAGGCCCGACTCTGCACCGCCTTCCGTCGCCCCGGTGGCCCGCGGTGCGTGGAACGGACCACTCGATGCTGCGTCCGGTTCACCCCACCATGACCGGAGGCATGTCGTGTTCCGTCCTGCGCGCACTCATCGTCCACGTGATCGTGCTGCTCCTGCCGGCGGCCGGCCGGGACGGGGCCGGTGGCGGCGACGGCCTTGCGCGTCGGGTGCGCTGCTCCTGGCGCGATCGGGTGCCACCGCCGCACCCTGGCCAGGGGGGACCGTTCTTGTGAACCTTTCCGGCTGGAATGCCGACTGTCTGTGTGACGGATGGCGCGGGGCAGGGAGATGCAGGTGAGCGACGACGTGCACGACGGGCTGCTGGTGGTGCGCTGCCAGCTCGGGGAGCGGGAGGCGTTCCGCGAGCTGGTGGGTGCCTGGCATGGCCCGCTGTGCCGCTACCTGCGCGGGATGGTCGGCTCACCGCATCTCGCGGACGACCTGGCACAGGAGGTGTGGATCGCGGTGATGCGAGGCCTGCCGCGCCTGCGGCAGCCGGAGCGGTTCGCCCCATGGCTGTTCACCATCGCCCGGCGCGCGGTCACCGACCACCTGCGTCGGATGTACCGGGCTCCGGAGACGTCCATGGACGTGGTGGGCGACGTCGTCGCCGACGACGAGCTCGGCGGCGTCTTGACCACCGTGCAGATCGAAGCCGGCCTTTCCGGGGTGCCGCCCCTGGAGCGCGAGGCGCTGATCCTGTTCCACCTTCAGGATCTGCCGCTGACCGCCTGTGCGGAGGTGCTCGGCGTACCGCCAGGCACGGTCAAGAGCCGGCTGCACCGGGCGCGACGCATGTTGCGGACCACCCTTGCGGAGAGGGGATACGAGGCATGAGTGAGCAGACCCCCGCAGCTCAGCGGGGAGTGCCCGAGGAGCTGGAGCGCGCACTGGCCGCGGAGGTGTCGCTGCGCTCCCGGATGCGCCACCTCGCGGTGGGGCTGGCGGGTGGGTGCGCGGCGACACTGATCGCGGTGCTGTGGGCGACCGAGCCGGCTCCGCTGCCCGCCCGCACGCAGGTGGCCTTCGCCGGACTGATCGCCCTCGGGGCGGCCTGGGCCGGCCTGGCCGGATGGATACTGAGCAGGCGGCGACCGCTGTTCGCCCGGGACCGGGTGCTGGGCGCTCGTCTCGCGCTCGGGGCGACCGTGCTGACCGCCATCGCGGGGACGGCGCTGGCCGCCGTGCGCGGCGCCACCGCCGACGTGCTGGTCACCGCCCTGGGCGGGGTCCTCTTCACCGCCGCGGCAGTTCTCGTCCTGGTACGGGCACAGTCCCGCCGCCGTGAACTGCTGCGACTGCGGGATGCCCTGCGACGACACGACTCCTGAAACCCGACCGATCCGAGATCACCCCCATCGTCAAGGAGATCGAATGAACAACAAGACCGCTCCCATCGGCCCGCTGGCCTGCGCCCTCCGCCTGAGCGGAGCAGGCAAGCGCACGGTCCTGCTGCTCGCGGCACTGGCCGGCGCCGCCCTGCTCACCGGGGTCGGCCTGCTCCTGACCTGAGCGACCAGACCCGCCGGTCCCGCAGCTCGAACCTCGATGACACCCGCTCGAAGTCCGGTGACACAGGACGATCTTCTCGATCAGATGCGGCCTCGCGCGAGCCGGTCCAAGCTGCCTGTGTGCCCCGCCACACGTACCACCGGAGGAAACGCAGCCGTCGCCCCATTGGGGGATGACGACCGACAGGCAAGCACGTACTGCAGAGAGGCAGGAATCATGGCCAAGGACAAGAACGTCGGCAAGGGCGACAAGGTCGCGTGGAAGAGCCACGGGCAGACGGTCACCGGCAAGGTCAAGCGCGAGATCACCGAGCGCACCCAAGCCGCCGGCCGCACCGTGGACGCCTCCGAGGAGGAGCCCCAGTACGAGGTGGAAAGCGACAAGTCCGGCCGTTCCGCAGTGCACAAGCCCGGTGCACTGCGCAAGAAGGGCAAGAAGGCGTGACCAAGCGGAACGATGGACCCGACCACGTCCTCAGCAGAGTTCAAGGACGCGGTCAACATGTCAGCGGGCCGGCTGGAGAAGTGGCTGGAGACGGACGAGTCGAAGAGTGTCGGGCAGAGGGAAGGCAGCGGCGAAAGCGTCGGATCACGCCGGCCCCTTGTCCGCACGTGCCCTGAGCGGCGGCCGATCGACGACGGCTCGGACGCGACCGCCGGTCCAGCGGACCACGTTCCGCCGGCCGATGCCAGGCGCCACGGCCGAGTGCCCCGGGCGGCGAGACGTCACCCAGCGACCACCGGCTCCAGGGCGGCGACGGCCTCGGCGAGTCCCGCCGGACGCACCAGGCCGGCCACCGCCTGACCTGCCCAACCCGGTCCCAGGGTCAGGACGACCGGCCTGCGACGAGCCCCACGCACACCCCACTCCAGGCCGGCCACGTGCTGCGCCAGCGGCCTGCTGGCCGTGGTCCGGGACTGCGCCCACAGCCCCACGGCGGCCGGCCCGGTCCTGCGCACCGCGGCGACGAGCGACTCGACGGGCAGGGCACCGCCGAACATGCGCACCGGAACACCCCTCTCCGTCAGCGCGGCGGACAGTGCTTCCAGCGGCAGCGTGTGATTCTCCCCCGGCACGCAGGCGAGCACCGTGGTGGCGCCCGGACGATCCGCGACCGTGTTGGAGGCGGTGCGCCGGAGCGCGCCGGAGACGTGCCAGGAGAGGAAGTGCTCGACCTCGACGTACTTCTCCCCCGATGTCTCCCACTTACGACCGACGGCCTGCAGCGTCGGCACGATCACCTCGGTCCAGGCGGCGACCAGCCCGTGCTCGGCGATCGCGGTGGACAGCAGTTCGTCCAGCGAGGCGGCGTCAAGGCGCAGGGCGGCCCGGGCGATCCCCCTGCATTCCTGGCGTACGTCGCCGAGCCGCAGGCCGCTCCCCGCCCGGCTGCGGCCACGGCCCGGCGGCTGCGGCACCGCGACGGCCGTCCGTCCGCGCGAGGCCGCCGTCAGCGGCTCCCCGCTGCGTGCCAACCGTGCGGCCTCGGCCGGCGGCAGTCCGGTCGCCGTCCATGCGCACATCCGCTCCAGCCGCGCCACGTCCCCCGCGGTCCAGCGTCGGTGCCGGCCGCCTGTGTGCGCCTCGGGACCGAGCCCGTACCGGCGGTCCCACGTACGGACCGTGGTAGGGGCCACCCCCAGGCGCCGGGCCACCTCGCCGGTGGTCAGCCCGCCGGCCCGCGGACCACCCTCGCCGTCCCGGGCGTCTCCGTTTCCCGTCGTCGCGCGCATGTCTCCATCGTACGACGCATAAACGACGCATGTTGCTTGCGTCGTTCATGCGTCCAAGACTGAAAGCACGCGCACGGCAGCCACGCACGGCAGGCCGGCGAACTTGCCGGACGGCGGACGGTCTTCCGTCCCCGCACGACACACGGCAGGAGGAATCAGGCCATGAGCAAGAACACTCGACCGACCACCCCCCTCGTCCCGCCCGTGGAGGAAACGCGGTTCGAGGAGGATCTGGCCCGTGGCCTCGTCGCCGCCGACGAGGAGGCGTTCGCGGCGATCTACCGGCGTTGGGGCTCACTCGTCCACACCATGGCCGCCCGTTCCCTCGGCGACGCCCACGAGGCCGAGGACGTGACCCAGCAGGTGTTCGTCGGCGCCTGGCGCGGCCGGCACGGTTTCCGGCCGGAGCGGGGCGCACTCGGCGCTTGGCTGGTCGGCATCACCCGCCGCAAGATCGTCGACGCTCTGGCGGCGAGGACGAGGCGTCTGGCCCTGATGGACTCGGCCGCGCAGGACACCGCGCCCACCCGACCCGCCCCGGCCGCACCCGACGACGTACTGGACCGCGTGCTGCTCGTCCAAGCCCTGTCGCGGCTGCCTCACGCCCAGCGGGAGGTGCTGTGCATGGCCTTTTTCGAGGACCTGACCCACGCCCAGATCGCGGAACGCACCGGCGTGCCCCTGGGGACGGTCAAGAGCCACGCCCGCCGGGGTCTGCACCGGCTGCGTCTGGCGATCGACCACGGCCGTGCGCACGGCACGCACATCTGATCGCACCGATGAAGCGACCGCACGAGCGCGCATCCATGGATGGCGGCACCCACGAAACACAACCGAGACTCCAGTCGAAGGGATGATCCCCATGACCTCCGGGACCCCCATCGCCGTCGCCGCCTCGGCCGGCGCCTGTGCCCTGGCCCTCGGCGTGACCGCACCCGCCTCGGCGGCTCCCGCCCAGGCCGGGGACAAAGCCATGGTGTCCGTCTTCCACGGCATCCCCGGAATGACGGTCGACGTCTACGCCGACGGCGACGAGCTGCTCAGCGGCTTCGAGCCCGGCACGGTGACCGATCCGCAGTCCCTCGACGCGGGGACCTACGACATTCAGGTCTTTGCAGCGGGCCAGGGCCCCGACGGCACGCCGGCCCTCGAGAAGAAGGTGCAGGTGCCCGAGAGCGGCAACGCCACGGTCGCCGCCCATCTCTCCGCCGACGGCGAACCCCGGCTGACGGCGTTCACCAACGACATCTCGGAGGTGGACACAGGCAAGGCACGCCTGACGGTCCGTCATGTGGCGGCCGCGCCCGCCGTCGACGTACGGGCCGGCGGACAGCCCGTCTTCACCGGTCTGACGAACCCCGACGAGGACACCGCGGCGGTCGACGCGGGCGCCGTGAATGCCGACGTCGTCCTCGCCGGCACGGACACCGTGGCCATCGGACCGGCCGACCTGAACTTCAAGGAAGGGACGAGCAACGTCGTCTACGCCTGGGGCAGCGCCGAGAACAAGAACCTGGCCCTGGCCACCCGGACGTTCAGCGGCATGGAATCGACGCCCAACGCCGTTCACGCGGGCGGCAGCGGCGCCGCCGTCACCCAGAACTCCTCCGACCAGTGGTTGGCCTGGGCCGCCACGGCCGGAGCGATCACAGTGACCGGCGCCCTGGTGGCCCGCCCCGTCGCCGGCCGGCGTGGCTGACGCCGCGCAACGGCTGACCGGACCGACGATGGCGGCTGCCGACGCGGCGACCGCGTCGAGGTACGGCGAACGGGGGCAGCGGGTGGTCCATCGCGTCGTCTCCCGCGCCACAGTGCCCAAGGACGAGCTGCCATCCTCCGTGTTCCGCCGGACGGGCGACCCGGTCCTCACGCTGATCACCTGTGCGCCCCTTCGGCCCCGACCGGGGAGGCTGCCTCGCGAACCTCGTCGTCACGGCCGAGCGGTTGCGGGACTGACAGCACTGCGTCACATGCGACCGGCTCGTGCACACCGGGACAACGACCGAGCCACAGGAGGCACAGTGGGCCATGTAGAGCCGTCGCACCTGGTGGAGCTGGCACTCGGCCACACGAGCAGCGACGAGGACATCAGCGCCCTCGGACATGTCGCGGCGTGCCCGCGCTGCCGCGAGGAACTGGAACTGACGACCCGCGTGGTGACGGCCGCGCGCGGCGCGGAGGCGTCGGACCTTCCGGCAGCTCCACCCGAGCGCGTGTGGCAGCGCATCACCCATGAGCTGTCTCATGAGGCCGACCAGCTCCCGCGCTCCGGAAGGCACTCTGTCCGCCGGTCCGAACCCGCACGGGTCTGCGGCGTCCGGCGCAAGCGGGCAGTCGGCGCCGGAAGGCACGAGGGCCTTCTCGTACTCGGTCTGGTCGCCGTAGTCCTTCTCGTCCGGTGGCTGCGGTTCAAGGCCGGTCGCGGGCGTGATCGGCGGTCTGGCCGGCGGCTGCCGCCGCTGTGACGGCGGCGGGCGTGGGTCCGCCCGGGGGTTCAGGAACATCCGTGCACACCTGCTCTGCCCCGCCCGTGTTCCCCAACCTCGTGGCGCCCGTCCCGGACGGCCACCCGGCACCAAGAACAAGTACCGGGCGCTCCGCTATGACGTCGGCAGGACCGTCAGACGCCCCGAGACCCTCAAGGCCATCGGCAAGCCTGGAAGACTTGGTAGACAAAGAACACGCTCACCGCCGTGGTCCCCGCGCAGACAGGGGTCTTCCGTCCACCCAGGACGAGGGGCCCGCCCCGATCGGGTGCTCTCCACCCTCCACCACGACCGAGGCGGAGTATGCCGCAGGACATGAAAGCCGTGGTCGTGGGGACACTTCACGCCGCAGCGGACAAGTGAACGATTCGGGGCTCAACCTTCGACGCGCCGCTTCCCGATCGAGGCATGCCTCTTCGATACTGGACGCCCTGCGCCCCGACAACGACAGGTGAGTGCTCCTGACGACAAGTCAGCAAAGTCAGCATCAGCCCCGCCGGACGTCGCCTGAGGCCGCCCGACCGTCATGCGCCAGAAACCCCTACAGATCCGCTGACCAGGTGAGACCCTGCCCCTGGGCCCGCCTGGTGACCTTCACAGGAGGAACCGTTGAGGATGCTCATCAATGTGCCGGAGACCGTCGTCGCGGACGCGCTGCGCGGAATGGCGGCCGCGCATCCCGAGTTGGCCGTGGACGTGGACAACCGGGTGATCGTGCGGCGGGACGCGCCCGTCGCGGGGAAGGTGGCGCTGGTCTCCGGGGGCGGGTCGGGGCACGAGCCGCTGCACGGCGGATTCGTCGGGCCCGGGATGCTCGACGGCGCCTGCCCCGGGGAGGTGTTCACCAGCCCGGTGCCGGACCAGATGGTGCGGGCCGCCGCCGCGGTCGACAGCGGCGAGGGCGTGCTGTTCGTCGTGAAGAACTACACCGGTGACGTCCTGAACTTCGACATGGCCGCCGAGCTCGCGGAGGACGAGGGCGTACGGCTGGGGCGGGTCCTGGTCGACGACGACGTGGCCGTGACGGACAGCCTGTACACGGCCGGGCGGCGCGGCACCGGCGCGACCCTGTTCGTGGAGAAGATCGCCGGGGCCGCCGCCGAGGAGCGCGCGCCGCTGGAGCGGGTCGAGGCGATCGGCCGGCAGGTCAACGCGTCGACCCGCAGCTTCGGTGTGGCGCTGAGCGCCTGCAGCACCCCGGCGAAGGGCGGTCCCACCTTCGACCTGCCCTCCGGCGAGCTGGAACTGGGCGTCGGCATCCATGGCGAGCCGGGGCGGGAGCGCCGCCCGATGATGACGTCGCGGGAGATCGCGGACTTCGCCGTCGAGGCCGTCCTGGAGGATCTGCGCCCCTCCGGCCCGGTGATCGCCCTCGTCAACGGCATGGGCGCGACACCGCTGCTGGAGCTGTACGGCTTCAACGCGGAGGTCCAGCGGGTGCTGGCCGAGCGGGACGTGGCCGTGGCCCGGACCCTCGTCGGCAACTATGTGACGTCCCTCGACATGGCCGGCGCGTCCGTGACCCTCTGCCAGGTCGACGAGGAGCTGCTCAGGCTGTGGGACGCGCCGGTGCGGACCCCGGCGCTGCGCTGGGGGCCGTGACGGCCCGCGTCCCCCGGCACCGCCCCCCTTCGAACCGACCCGACCCACCAGGGAGTTCCTGTGCTCGACACCGAATTCTTCCGCCGCTGGCTGGCAGCGGTCGCTGCCGCCGTGGACCGGGAGGCGGACCGACTGACCGAGTTGGACTCGGCGATCGGTGACGCGGATCACGGCAGCAATCTCCGGCGCGGCTTCGCGGCCGTCGGCACCGCGCTGGAGAAGGAGCCGCCGGCGACGCCCGGCGCGGTCCTGATGCTGGCCGGACGGCAGTTGGTGTCGACGGTCGGCGGCGCGTCGGGCCCGCTGTACGGGACGCTGCTGCGGCGCACCGGCAAGGCGCTGGGCGACGACGCGGAGGTGACGCCCGCGCAGCTCGCGGAGGCGCTGCGGACGGGGGTCGCCGCGGTGGCGCAGCTGGGCGGCGCGAAGGCGGGCGACAAGACGATGCTGGACGCCCTCGAGCCGGCGGTGGCGGCGCTCGGTGACAGCACCGGGTCGTTCGCCGCGGCCCGCGAGGCGGCCGAGCAAGGGGCCCTGGCGACGGTGCCGTTGCAGGCGCGCAAGGGCAGGGCGAGCTATCTCGGTGAGCGCAGCATCGGCCACCAGGACCCCGGAGCCACGTCCTCCGCCCTGCTGGTCGCCGCGCTCGCCGAGACGGTGGAGACGGCATGAGCGGCGGCGGGCAGGTCGGGATCGTGCTGGTCTCGCACAGCAGGGAGGTCGCCGCCGCCGTCGCCGAACTGGCCAAGGGGCTCGCGGGCGGCGGCGGTACGGCCCCGGTGGCGCCGGCCGGCGGGACCCCGGACGGCGGTCTCGGCACCAGCGCCGAACTGATCACCGCGGCGGCGGAGCAGGTCGACGGCGGGGCGGGCGTCGCGGTCCTGGTGGACCTGGGCAGCGCCGTGCTGACGGTCAAGGCGCTGCTGGCCGAGGGCGACGAACTGCCCGACGGGACCCGGCTGGTGGACGCGCCGTTCGTGGAGGGCGCGGTGGCGGCCCTGGTGACGGCCTCCGCCGGGGCCGACCTGGACGCGGTGGAGGCGGCGGCCTCGGAGGCGTACGACTACCGCAAAGTGTGACGTACGGCTGCGGCGGCCCCTCGGGCACCGCCGCCGCGAGAGGCGAGGTGCGGCGGCCGTGAACCGTGCGGCGCCGCCGCCGCGAACCCGGACATACCGCGGCCGCGGACAGCCACCCGCGCCGCCGCCCCCGGCCCGGATGTGGCGAACGGCTCACCCCGTCGCGGCCCGGTGCGCCCGTGCGCGGCTTGTGATGTCGCTGGTCGGCGCATTACTGTCACGGGGCCTTGGTGTTCGGGAAACCGGTGCGGTACCGGTGCGGCCCTCGCCACTGTGATCGGGAAGTCCGGCTCCGACCCCTCACGGGGAGCCACTGGGACACCGCGCCTGCGCGTGGTGCCCGGGAAGGCGGAGTACGGGCGGCATGACCCGTCAGCCAGGAGACCGGCCAGGGTGCGTTGTCCATCCACGAGGTGCTGGAGAGGGTCTCCCACATCATGCATATAGCCGAGGGGTATCTGCCCCCGTTGCACGCGGCCGCCTGGGGCGTCGCTTCCGCCCCGTTCGTCGTCCACGGCGTACGCGCCCTGACCCGCGAGGTCAGGTCCAATCCCGATTCGACCCTGCTGCTCGGCGCTGCGGGCGCCTTCACGTTCGTCCTGTCGGCGCTGAAGATCCCGTCGGTGACCGGCAGTTGCTCGCACCCGACCGGTACCGGTCTCGGCGCGATCCTGTTCAGACCGCCGATCATGGCGGTACTCGGCACCATCACGCTGCTCTTCCAGGCACTGCTGCTGGCGCACGGCGGTCTGACCACGCTCGGCGCCAACGTCTTCTCGATGGCGGTCGTCGGCCCCTGGGCGGGGTACGGGGTGTACCGGCTGCTGCGCCGGTCCGGGGCGCCGCTGATGGTGAGCGTGTTCTTCGGCGCGTTCACCGCCGACCTGTCCACGTACTGCGTGACCACCGTCCAACTGGCGCTCGCCTTCCCCGACCCGGGCAGCGGCGTGGCGGGCTCGCTGGCGAAGTTCGGCGGGATCTTCGCGCTCACGCAGATCCCGCTGGCGGTCAGCGAGGGCCTGCTCACCGTGCTGGTGATGCGGCTGCTCAGCCGGTCCAGCAAGGGCGAACTGACCAGGCTGGGCGTGCTGGTTCCGGGTGCGAAGAAGGAGGCAACGGTCCGATGAACCGTAACGCGAGGATCAACGCCCTGCTCCTGCTGGCCGTTGCGGCCCTGGCCGTCCTGCCCCTGGTGCTGGGGCTCGGGGACCACAAGGCCGAGCCGTTCACCGGCTCGGACGGGGAGGCCGAGACGGCGATCACGGAGCTCGAACCGGACTACGAGCCCTGGTTCTCCCCGCTGTACGAACCGCCGTCCGGCGAGATCGAGTCGGCGCTGTTCTCCCTGCAGGCGGCGCTCGGCGCGGGCGTGCTGGCGTACTACTTCGGGCTGCGCCGGGGCCGGCGGCAGGGCGAGGAGCGGGCGAAAGAGGCGCAGAGCAAGGAGGCGGGGGCGAAAGCCGCCGCCAAGGACTCCGACGCCGCCGCGCCCCCGGCGTAGCCGCCGATGCTTCCCATCGACGTGGCGGCGCACAGCAGCAGCTGGCGCCGCCGCCACCCGTGTGAGAAGGCCGCCCTCGGGATCGGTCTGACGGTGACGGCCGTCTGCCTGCCACCGTGGCCCGGCGCCGTCCTCGTCGCCGCGGCCACGCTCGTCGTGCTGCTCGGTCCTGCGGGGGTGGCGCCGCGCCGGCTCTGGCGGGCGTTCCGTATCCCGCTGGGGTTCTGTGTCACCGGGGCCGTACCGCTGCTGTTCGCGGTGGGCGGCCCGGACGGCCTGGTCGCGCTCGCCCCGGACGGGCCGGGACAGGCGGTGCGGCTGCTGCTGCGCACGTCCGCGGCCTCTCTGGGCGTACTGCTGTTCGCCTTCACGACGCCGATGTCCGACCTGCTGCCGCGGCTGGTCAAGGCGGGCGTGCCGCCCGCGGTGGTCGACGTGGCGCTCGTCATGTACCGGATCAGTTTCCTGCTGCTCGACGCCGTGGCGAACATCCGCCAGGCCCAGGCCGCCCGTCTCGGCCACACGACGCGAGCCGCCGCCTGGCGCTCGCTCGCGGGGCTCGGGGCGACGGCCTTCGTGCGCGCCTTCGACCGGGCGAGCCGGCTGCAGACGGGGCTCGCGGGCCGCGGCTACGACGGCACCCTGCGGGTGCTGGTGCCGCCGGCCACGGTGTCCCGCCTGTTCCTCGCCGGGGTGGCCGCGCTGCTGACCGGGATCGTCGTCCTCACTCTCGTGCTCGAAAGGTTCGCCCTGTGATCGTGGAACTCGTCGACGCCGGTTACGCCTACGAGGACGGCCCCGCCGTCCTCACCGGGATCGGCCTCGGCCTCGCGGAGGGCAGGTCGACCGCGCTGCTCGGACGCAACGGCAGCGGCAAGACGACCCTGTTGCGGCTGCTGAGCGGCGGGCTGCGGCCCGCGACCGGCCGGCTGCGGCTGGGCGGCGAGCCGGTGACCTACGACCGGGCCGGACTGACCCGGCTCCGTACGACGGTGCAGCTGGTCCTGCAGGACCCCGACGACCAGCTGTTCGCGGCGTCCGTCGAGCAGGACGTGTCGTTCGGTCCGATGAACCTCGGGCTGGCGGAGGACGAGGTACGGGCCCGGGTGGACGAGTCGCTGGCCGCGATGGACATCGTGGCGCTGCGGGACCGGCCCACGCATCTGCTCTCGTACGGGCAGCGCAAACGGGCCGCGATCGCCGGCGCGGTGGCGATGCGGCCGCGGGTGCTGATCCTGGACGAGCCGACCGCGGGGCTCGATCCGCACGGGCAGGAGCGGCTGCTCGACGTGCTCGACGGTCTGCGGGCGGCGGGGACGACGGTCGTCATGGCGACGCACGACGTCGATCTCGCCCTGCGCTGGGCCGACGACGCCGCCGTGCTGACGCCGGACGGCCTGCGGACCGGGCCCGCGTCCGAACTCCTCTCGGACCACGCGCTGTTGGAGTCGGCGCGGCTGCGGATGCCGTGGGGGACGGCGGTCGCGGAGCTGCTGAGGGCGCAGGGGCTGCTGGACGGGGGCGAAGGCCCGCGGACGGCGGAGGAGTTGGCGGCGTGGACGCGAGCCGCCTCCTCCCCCGCCGGGCCGGCGCCCCGTGCCCCTTCGCGGGGCTGACGCCCGGCACCCCAGGCGGGGTGCCGGGACCGCCACCGGGCCAGGCTGCGGGGCGGGGTCCGGCGGCGTACGTCACGCCGCCGCCGCGTCGCGCCAGGCCGGCTCCCGGAGCAGCCGCAGGCCGTTGAGGCCCACCAGGACCGTGGAGCCCTCGTGGCCGGCGACGCCGAGCGGGAGCGGAAGGTGCCAGGCGAGGTCCCAGACGACCAGGACGCCGATGCACACGGAGGCGATGACGAGGTTCTGCACGACCAGCCGGCGGGCCCGGCGTGACAGGGCCACGACCGCCGGGACGGCGGCGGCCTCGTCGCGTACGACGACGGCGTCCGCGCTCTCCAGCGCCAGGTCGGAGCCGGCCCGGCCCATCGCGACGCCGGCGGTCGCCGCCGCCAGCGCGGGCGCGTCGTTCACGCCGTCGCCGACGACCAGGACCTTGTCGCCGGCGCGTTCCCATTCCCGTACCGCCGCGACCTTGTCCTGCGGCAGCAGTCCGGCCCGTACGTCGGTGATGCCGACCTCGCCCGCCACCCGCGCCGCCGCCCGCGGGTTGTCGCCGGTGAGCAGCGTCGGTGCGGTGCCGGTGAGCCTGGTCAGGGCCGCGACGGCCTCCGGTGCGCCGGCCCTGAGCCGGTCGTCGACGGCGAGCACGGCGACGGTTTCGCCGTCCGCCTCGACCACGACCGCCGTACGGCCGTCGGTCTCCGCCTCCGTGACCGCCGGGCACGCGCCGGTCAGCAGCGCGGCGGGGCTGCCGACGCGCACCTTGCGGCCCGAGACGAGCGCCGACACTCCGCGTCCCGGCTCCGAGTCGAACTCCCGTGCCTCCGGCAGCCGCAGGCCGCGTTCGCGGGCCGCGGCGACGACCGCGCGGCCGAGCGGGTGCTCGCTGTGGAGCTCGGCCGCCGCCGCGAGGGTCAGCGCGGTGTCCGCGTCGAGGCCGCCCGCCGGCAGGGGGTGCACGTGGGCGACGCGTGGCGCCCCTTCGGTGAGCGTGCCGGTCTTGTCGAGCGCGACCCTGGTGACGGACCCGAGCCGCTCCATCGCCACGGCGGACTTGACGAGCACTCCGTGGCGGCCGGCGTTGGCGATCGCGGAGAGCAGCGGCGGCATGGTGGCGAGCACGACGGCACACGGCGAGGCCACGATCATGAACGTCATGGCGCGCAGCAGGGTGGGGGTGAAGTCGGCGCCGAAGGCGAGCGGCACGGTGAGCAGCGCGAGGGTGGCGACCACGACGCCGGTGGAGTACCGCTGTTCGATCTTCTCGATGAACAGCTGGGTGGGAGCCTTGGTCGCGCTCGCCTCCTCGACCATGGCCACGATCCGTGCGATGACGGATCCGGCGGCGTCCGCGTCGACGCGGACGCACAGCGAGCCGGTGCCGTTCAGCGTGCCGGCGAAGACGGTGTCACCGGCGGTGCGCCCGACGGGGAGCGGCTCGCCCGTGATGGTGGCCTGGTCGACCTCGCTCGCACCCTCCAGCACGGTCCCGTCGGCCGGCAGCCGCTCCCCCGGCCGTACGAGCACGGTGTCGCCGACCCGCAACTCCGCGACGTCCACCGCTTCCTGGCCGCCGTCGGTCAGGCGTACGGCCCGGGCCGGGGCGAGGTCGAGCAGGCCGCTGACGGAGTCGGCGGTGCGCCGGGTGGCGAGCGCCTCGAGCGCGCCGGACACGGCGAAGATGACGATCAGCAGCCCGCCGTCGAGGAACTGCCCGATCGCCGCGGCCCCGGCCGCGGCGACGACCATCAGCAGGTCGACGTCGAGGGTCTTCTCGCGCAGCGCCCGGAGCCCGGCCCAGCCCGGTTCCCAGCCGCCGGCCGCGTAGCAGAGGGCGTAGAGCGGTCCCCAGGCCCAGGCGGGAGCGCCGCCCAGGTCGAGCGGCAGCGCACACAGGAACGCGGCGGCGGACAGCGCCGCCCAGCGGACCTCGGGCAGCGCGAACAGCCGGGTGCGCCGCCTGCCGGGCGCCGGGGGCGAGGTCGCGGGGGACGTGGGCGTGTCGCGTACCGGCGCGGCGGGCGAGGACGTCGGAGACGTCGGGGGGACCATCGGAGGCACACCTCTTCCTCGGATTCCTCGGATCCCGCGCACGGTGATGTGGACGGAACCCGACCACCATAGCGGAACACATGAAGAGGTCTTCATTCATGTGTGCCGGGGCGCGGCTACCATGTGGACCATGGGACACGGAGTCGGCGACGACAGGGCCACCCCGGCCGCTCATCTGGACGCGGACTCCGCGGCGACCATCGCCGCCACACTCCAGGCACTGGCCACGCCGTCACGCCTGATGATCCTGACCCGGCTGCGCCAGGGGCCCTGCGGAGTGACCGAACTGGCCCAGGCCGTCGACATGGAGCAGTCCGCCGTCTCCCACCAGCTGCGACTGCTGCGCGCGCTGAGCCTGGTCTCCGGCACCCGGCAGGGCCGCCGCATCGAGTACAGCCTGTACGACAACCACGTCGCCCAGCTCCTCGACGAGGCGGTCTACCACATCGAACACCTCCGCCTGGGCGCACGGGACACGCCCGGCCAGGCCGACACGGAGCAGGACCCCGTGTAGGCACGCGGCCGGCGGCGCGGACGCGGCTGCGGGCGGGTGGCGCCCAGGGCCGCGACGGGGCCGCGTCTGGGCTGCTCAGCGCAGGCGTGCACCGGCACCCCGGCGAGCGGTCCGACCTCGCCCACCTCGGCGCCGAAGCCCCTCCGGGGCCAGCTGCCGCTTTTCCGACGGTCCGGCGTCCGCCGCCTGCTCCGTACGGGCCACACACCCTGTCCACATGCTGTCCGGGCAGGACAGGACCCCCGCTCACCAGGTAGATTGGTCTACACCACTGACCGGGTGCAAACAGAGACAGGGATCTTCGTGGAAGTTGTCATCGTTCCGGATTCCGCCGCGGGTGGCGAGCTGATCGCCGAAGCCATGGCCGACCTGCTGCGACACAAGCCCGACGCCCTCCTCGGGGTCGCCACGGGGTCGACCCCGCTGCCGATCTACGAGGCCCTCGCGGCGAAGGTCGCGGCCAAGGAGGTCGACGCCTCCCGGGCCCGCATCTGTCAGCTCGACGAGTACGTGGGCCTGCCCGCCGGGCACCCCGAGTCGTACCGCTCGGTGGTGCTGCGCGAGGTCGTCGAACCCCTCGGGCTGGACCAGGACTCCTTCATGGGCCCCGACGGCTCGGCCGAGGACGTCGCCGCGGCCTGCGTCGCGTACGACCGCGCGCTGGCCGAGGCCGGCGGCGTGGACCTCCAGCTCCTGGGCATCGGCACGGACGGCCACATCGGCTTCAACGAGCCCTGCTCGTCGCTCGCCTCCCGCACCCGGATCAAGACGCTCACCGAGCAGACCCGGGTCGACAACGCCCGGTTCTTCGACGGCGACATCGAACAGGTCCCCCATCACGTCATCACCCAGGGCATCGGCACCATCCTGGAGGCCCGCCACCTGGTGCTCCTCGCCACGGGCAAGGCCAAGGCCGACGCCGTGGCCCTCGCCGTCGAGGGCCCGCTCTCCGCGCTGGTGCCCGCGTCCGCACTGCAGCTCCACCCGCACGCGACGGTCGTCGTCGACGAGGCGGCGGCCTCGGGCCTGAAGCTCGCCGACTACTTCCGTGCTACGTACGCGGCGAAGCCGGCCTGGCAGGGCATCTGACCCTCCGGACCGCAGTACGCGGGGCGGTGGCCGCCAACCGGCCATCGCCCCGCGGTGGTCGCGGCGCGGACCGGCCATCGCCCCGCGGTGGTCGCGGCGCGGACCGGCCATCGCCCCGCGGTGGTCGCGGCGCGGACCACGCCGGGTCCAGAAGCGCCGAGACCAGTTCCGGGGAAGCACGCACATCGGGGTCGAGAAGCCGCGTCTCCCCCGCAATGGCCGCCTGAACGGCCCGCTCGTTCGCGTCTGCCATGCATGAACCCTACGGAATGCCGCCTGACCTGCCCTTCGCCCGCGTTCCGCCCGCCCGAGCGACGCCCGCTCGGCACGTGCGGGCGTCCCCCCGGGGTACTGCAGGACGAGTAGTCTCCGTGGCCTGTCCGTGACCCGCAGCGTCAGAACAGTTCAATCGGCCCTTCCCGCGGGCAAATCGATCAGGGGCGGCCCGTGAGCTGAGGGTCGTCCGGGAAGGAGCACCACGATGGCAACGCCTCTGTCCGCCGACCAGCTTCTCAGAGCGTTACGCAACGAAGGACTGCGTGTCGTCGAGCACCGGAGCTGGCGCACACACAACCGGAATCACAAAGGGCCCTGGGGGCCGACGCACGGGGTGATGATCCATCACACCGTGACGTCGGGCACCTCCAACTCCGTGGAGCTCTGCTACAACGGGCACTCCAGCCTGCCCGGTCCGCTCTGTCACGGGGTGATCGCCAAGGACGGCACCGTCTATCTCGTCGGCAACGGCAGGGCGAACCACGCCGGTCTCGGGGACGACGACGTACTCAGAGCCGTGATCAACGAGTCGGCGACGCTGCCCGCCGACAACGAGGCCAACACCGACGGGAACAGACACTTCTACGGCTTCGAGTGCATCAACCTGGGTGACGGCAAGGACCCCTGGCCGGCCGCGCAGTTGGAGGCCATCGAGAAGGCCGCGGCCGCCATCTGCCGAGCGCACGGGTGGACCCACCGTTCGGTCATCGGGCACCTGGAGTGGCAGCCGGGGAAGGTCGACCCGCGGGGCTTCGGCATGAGTGCGATGCGCAGCCGTATTCAGCAGAGACTCGGCGGTGATCCGACCGGGCCGCCGCCGGCGCCCAGGTACGAGCCGTATCCCGGGGCCGCGTTCTTCCAGGTCGGCCGGCGCAGCGCGATCATCACGGCGATGGGCAAGCGCCTGGTGGCCGAGGGGTGCGGGCGGTACGAGGTGGGGCCGGGGCCCAACTGGACGGAGGCGGACCGCAAGTCGTACGCGGCGTGGCAGCGCAAGCTCGGGTACTCGGGCAGCGACGCGGACGGCATTCCGGGCAGGACGAGTTGGGACAAGCTGAAGGTCCCCAACGTCTGACGTCCCGCCGAGGGGCCCCTTGGCCCCGGGCGGGCGGGCGGTCCCGTGCGAGTGCACCGGGCGCACCGAGTGCACGTGGCCGCCCGCCCGCACGGAACCGGGCCGCGCCCGCCTCGTCGTCACCTCACAGGCCGCGCAGGGCGGGCAGCAGTTCGTCCTGGGCCCACCGGAAGAACGGCTCCTGCTGGTCGCCGCCGATCTGGACGAGGGCGATCTCGGTGAAGCCGGCGTCGACGTAGGCGCGGACGGCTTCCGTGAAGGCGTCGACGTCGTTGCCGCAGGGGATGGCCTCGGCGACGTCGTCGGGGGTGACGAGTGCGGTGGCCTGTTCGAAGGAGAGGTGGCCGGGCAGTTCGGCGTTGACGCGCCAGCCGCCGACGGCCCAGCGGAACTGGTCGTGGGCCCGCTTCACCGCGGCGTCGCGGTCGGTGTCGTAGCAGACGGGGATCTGGCCGACGCGGGGTTTGCCGGTGCCGCCATAGCGGTCGAAGGCGTCCAGGAGTTCGCGTTTCGGCTCGGTGGCGATGACGAGGTCGGCGTTCCGGCCGGCGACGGCGCAGGACCGGTCCCCGGAGACGGCGATGCCGATCGGCACGCGTTCCTCGGGTACGTCCCAGAGTCTGGCGTCGACGACGTCGAAGTGGGCGCCGTGGTGGGTGACGTGTTCGCCGTCGAGGAGCCGGCGGATGATGCCGGCGGCCTCGTCGAGCATGTCGAGGCGTACGTGGGCGGCGGGCCAGTCGGCCCCGACGACGTGTTCGTTGAGGTTCTCGCCGGAGCCGAGCCCGAGCCGGAAGCGTCCCTGCGACAGGAGTTGGACGGTCGCCGCCTTCTGGGCGACGACCGCGGGGTGGTAGCGGGTGGTCGGGCAGGTGACGTACGTCATGAGCGGGATGCGGGAGGTGGCCTGGGCGGCGGCTCCGAGGACGCTCCAGGCGTAGGGGGCGTGGCCCTGGGAGGCGAGCCAGGGGAAGTAGTGGTCGGAGATGACGGAGAAGTCGAATCCGGCCTTCTCCGCGCCGACCACGTGGGCGACGAGGTCGCGGGGTCCTGCCTGCTCGGTCATCATCGTGTATCCGAACTGCGCCATGGTCTACCTCTCCGTCTTCGTGCCGTGCCACAGGGTCGTGACGTTGCAGAATTCCCGGATGCCGTGGCCGGAGAGTTCACGGCCGTAGCCGGACCGTTTGATTCCGCCGAAGGGCAGGGCCGGGTGGGACGCGGTCATTCCGTTGAAGAACACGCCGCCCGCCTCGAGGTCGCGGGAGAAGAGCTCCACTTCGCTCGCGTCGCGGGTCCAGGCGTTGGAACTGAGGCCGAAGGGGCTGTCGTTGGCGACGGCGACGGCCTGTTCGGCGTCGTCGACCCGGTAGACGGAGGCGACGGGGCCGAAGGCTTCTTCGCGGTGGATGCGCATGCCGTCGGTGATGCCGGTCAGGACGGTGGGCTCGTAGTACCAGCCGCGGTCGAGGTGGGCGGGGCGGCGGCCGCCGCAGCGTGCGGTGGCGCCCTGGCCGAGGGCGTCGTCGACGAGCTCTTCGAGGTCGGACCGGCCGCTTTCGCTCGCGAGGGGGCCGATGTCGGTGGCTTCGTCCATCGGGTCGCCGATGGTGAGGTCCTTCATGGCAGCGGTGAAACGGTCGCAGAACGCGTCATGGACGTCGGTGTGCACGATGAAACGTTTGGCGGCGATGCAGGACTGGCCGTTGTTCTGGACCCGGGCGGTGACGGCCGTGGCGACGGCCGCGTCGAGGTCGGCGGAGGGCATGACGACGTACGCGTCGCTGCCGCCGAGTTCGAGGACGGTCTTCTTGACCTCGTCGCCGGCGACGGAGGCGACGGAGCGGCCGGCGCCTTCGCTGCCGGTCAGAGTGGCGGCGGCGACCCGCGGGTCGCGCAGGACCGACTCGATCGCGCCGGAGCCGACGAGCAGGGTCTGGAAGCAGCCCTGGGGGTATCCGGCGCGGATGAAGAGGTCTTCCAGGTAGAGCGCGGTCTGCGGCACGTTGGAGGCGTGCTTGAGGAGGCCGACATTGCCCGCCATGAGCGCGGGGGCGGCGAAGCGGATCACCTGCCAGAGCGGGAAGTTCCAGGGCATGACGGCGAGGACGACGCCGAGGGGCCGGTAGCGGACGGTGGCGTGTACGGCTCCGGAGTCCCGGATGTCGTCGTCGGCGGGGTGCTCGTCGGCCAGCAGCTGTTCGGCCCGGGCGGCGTACCAGCGCATGGCCTTGGCGCACTTGGCGGCCTCGGCTCGGGCGGCCGCGACCGGTTTGCCCATCTCGGTGGTCATCGTGCGGGCGATGTCCCGCTGGTCCTCGTCGAGCAGGTCGGCGGCCCGGTTCAGCAGGTCGGCGCGTTCACCGAAGGGCCTGGTGCGGTGGGCGGCGAAGGCGGTGGCGGCGAGGCCGAGGCGGCGGTCGATCTCGTCGGGGGTGAGGGCGTCGTAGGTCTTGAGGGTCTCGCCGGTCGCTGGGTTGACGGTGGCGATGGGCATGGGGGTGCTCCTCGGACTGTGGTGCGGTGGCGCGGCTGATCAGGTCTCTTCCTGGTGGACGCCGCTGTTGAGGCGGAGCTGGACGTCCTTCTCCTGGTCGCCGGCCGCCATGCCCTCCTCCAGCAGGTCGAAGGCGGCGGCGAGCGTCGCCTGCATCTGGTCCACCGCCCAGTAGCCGCCCTGGAGCTCGGCCGTGACGGGTGACGCGAGCCGGACGGGTTCGGCGTGCTCGTGCGGCTGTGCCACGTCGAAGGTGGTGGTCCACACGGTCGCGTGGCCCTCCGACACGTACTGGGGCGTCTCGTCCGGCGCACGGTCCGATTCGTACGACCTGCTCAGGGCGCGGAAGACCGCGTCGGCGTCCTCCCTCGAGCAGCCGCTGAGCGACACCACGACGGATGTCGCGGATTCCTGTGCAGTGTTCACCGTGTTTCCTGCCTCTCGGAACGTGTCCCCCGTGCTCCAGACTGACCCGGGGGACTTACCTGTGCGACCGGACCTGGGCCGGTTGCACACGGGGGCGACGGGCCGTGAGGAGCGCCGGGTACCCAGCTGCGGAGGGCCGGAACCTCACCGGGCGGCGCGGCGCTCACGGCCGGCGGACGGCGGCCGGCGGCCGGCGGCCGGTCCAGGCGAGCAGGGTGACGGAGGCGACCGCGGCGACGGCGCACCAGGTGGAGACGAACGCGGTGTTCCACAGCAGGGCGCAGACCACGGCGCCGCCCGCCACGAGCAGACCCAGGGTCCGCAGCGCGCGGTCCGCGGCGAGCAGCAGGGCGCCGGCGGTGGCCACCAAGTAGGCGGCGATGAGCAGCGGGGCGTACGGGAGGTCGACGGCGTAGCCCACAGTGTGGCGGCGGACGTCGGCGGTGACGGTGCCGCCGGCGAGCCGCAGCGCGAGGGCGGCTGCGGTCGCGGCGCCGACGGCGGCCGGGACGAGCAGGCGCCCGCGGTTCGCGGAGGGCGCGGCGAGCAGTACGCCGCAGGGGACCCAGAGGGCGAGTACGGGCAGGGCGATGACGGCCCAGGCGGTGGTGGCGGGTCCGGCGCCGCCGCCGGAGTGCCATACGGCGGATTCGACGATCTGGTGGGCGCCGAGCAGGAGCGGCAGTGCGGCCAGGGGCAGGTCGCGCGCCCGGCGGCGGTGCAGGGTGACCGCCACGGCGGCCGCGCCGACGGCGGCGATGCCCGTGCCGGCCACGAGATCGGCCGTCGCACTCCAGCACATGCCGCTCACGGTACGACGGTCGGGTTCCGGACACCTCCGGGCGCTGCGCGAACGGTATTGATTGAGGCATAAAGGAGTTGGCGGCGGGGCGTCGGGGGATTGTCCGGCACGGCCGTGCCAGGGGACGGCCCGGCGTCGGCGGGGGCCGGGGCGGCGCTCGCGACGGGCCGGGGGCGGCGGGGCGGGGATTGCGGGCATTGCGGAAGCCACTGCAGCGTTTTGCGGAGCGGACTGAAACGTTGCAGTGGCCAACGGTGGAGCGGCGGCGGGCCGGTGCATCGGGGACGGGCGACTGCGCTCGACGCTGAGCTGCCGAAACGGCACGCGTCATTCCGTTTGCCTGTCGGGCGGCAGGCTTCGCTCCGGCCGGGCCTCGCCCGGCGGCCGCGCCGGCCGAGGCTGCGACAGCAAACGCTTTCTCACCGTTGCTCGACCGGGCCGGGGAGCCTTCCGCCGCGTACGGAATCGCACCGCCCGGGCCGGGCGGGAGGACGGCGGCGACGGCGCCGCGGCGGCCGCCGGAGCGCGCCCTCGATGTACGCGCGTAGAGCGGCCGAAAGGCGATCTTGTCGCGGAGCGGCGGGGAGCCCAGGATTCGTTCCGCGGCGGTTGTCAGGCTCATGACGCAGTCCTTCGCGTCACGGTCCTCCAGCCGGCGTTCGACGGGCCCTCCCACCCAGCGGGCCCCGGATTCCCCCACCGGAGGATGCAGTGAACATCAAGCGCCTTACCCCCCTCGGCGTCTCGAGAGGTGCGCGGCTGATCGCCGTAGCCGCCGCACTCGTGGCCGCATCCGCGCTTGCCGCCCCGTCCGCCACGGCCGACCCGGCCGACGCGCCGCGGGCCACCACCGCCCAGCTCGCCCAGACCGGTCAGGCCGTGCTCGGGGCCGACGTGGCCGGAACCGCCTGGTACACCGACCAGAAGACCGGCAAGGTCGTCGTGACAGCGGACTCCACCGTCTCGGCCGCCGAGATCGCCAAAATAAAGAAGGCCGCGGGCGACCGCGCCGGCGCGCTGGAGATCAAGCGCACACCCGGCACGCTCAACAAGCTGATCGCCGGCGGCCAGGCCATCTACGCCGGCGGCGGACGCTGCTCGCTCGGTTTCAACGTCCGCAGCGGCAGCACGTACTACGCCCTGACGGCCGGTCACTGCACGAACATCGGCTCGACCTGGTACACGAACTCCTCCAACACCACGCTGCTCGGCTACCGGGCCGGCTCCAGCTTCCCGAACAACGACTACGGCATCATCCGCCACTCCAACGCCTCCGCGGCGGACGGCCGGGTCTACCTCTACAACGGCAGCTACCGTGACATCACGGGCGCCGGCAACGCCTACGTCGGCCAGACCGTCCAGCGCAGCGGCAGCACCACCGGCCTGCACAGCGGCCGGGTCACCGGTCTCAACGCGACCGTCAACTACGGCAACGGCGACGTCGTCTACGGCATGATCCAGACCAACGTCTGCGCCGAGCCCGGCGACAGCGGCGGCGCTCTGTTCGCCGGCAGCACCGCCCTCGGCCTCACCTCCGGCGGCAGCGGCAACTGCCGCACGGGCGGCACCACCTTCTTCCAGCCCGTCACCGAGGCGCTCAGCGCCTACGGGGTGAGCGTCTTCTAGAGGTTCCCCCACGGCCTGCGGCCGGCGGTCCGCCACCCCTGGGCGGACCGCCGGTCTTCGCCGTTGTCAGTGGTGTCGGCCATGCTTGACGGGTCGACACCTTCAGGAGGGGAAGCGCGAGATGACCGATCCCGAGACCGCCGCCGCCCAGGCGTACGTACGGCTGCTGCAGACCACCAGGGCCGTTCTCGCAGACCCGCAGCGGGCGCCGCTCGCGGTTCCGCTGCTGGCGATGCCGATGGCGGAGGCCGACGACGCCCTGCGTGCCGCCGGACTCGCGGGCAACGAGGCGGACTTCTTCCGACTGCTCACGGCGATTCGTCCCGCGGGCCGTGAGGACACCAGGGCGGCGTGAGCGGCGCCGGCCCTCGCCCGAGTACGCGGGCGAGGGCCGGGTCCGGCGGACGACAATCGCGGAGCACGTCGTCGTGTCGTCGACCGTCAGGAACGGAGCACCTGTCGGACGCCCCGCCCGGACCGCCGCCACGGCCGCACTCCTCGCCGTCGCGCTGACCGGATGCGGCACGCAGCCGCACACCGACCCGTCCGGTTCCGGGAGCGGCACGCCGTCACCGCAGGACGCTGCGGCGGCGGCGAGCGCGGCACGACCGGATGTTCACGGACGTCGCGGCCCGCTGCGCGGACCGCGCGGCGTCCGCGCGCCCCTCGCCCTCCCGCACGGCCGAGGACGGCCCCGCCGGCGACGGCCGGCAGCCGGAGAACCCCGAGTACGCCGAGAATCATGCCTTCAGGAACCAGCTGCCGATGGACGGCGACGCACGGTGCAGGGGCACGGCTCACGCGGAGCGGATCGCACGGGGACTGACCGTCCCCGGCGGCTCGGCGGCTCCGGACGCCCAGCAGGTCCTCGAGGGGCTGGTCGGGCTCGGATGTCCGAAGGAGAGTGTGCACGTCTCCGAGTGGTCGGACCGGGTCCGGTTCACGGTGTCGGTTCCGCGGACCGGTCCGTGCGTCACGGGAGACATCGTCGCGGGACAGGACATCGACGTGTCACCGCACGGCGTGTACATGGAGGGCGGGTGTCTCGAACCGGTCGGCGGGCACTGATTCCAGCGGCAGCGGCCTGAACTCGGGGACCGGCGGCTGCGGCACCTGCGGTCCGGACAGCACGCGCTGCGGCTCCTTCACACGCCGGCTGAACCAGATCACCTTGCCCTCTTCCGTGGCGCAGGTGCCCCAGCTGTCGCTGAGCCTCGCGACCCTCGCGAGTCCGCCCCGGGTGGGTGACGAGGTGTGCAGCCGGGGAAGGGTCCGGTCGCGGTCGGAGACGGAGACGCCCAGATGGCGACCCGTCCAACGCAGCTCGACCACACACGTCTTGTCGCCGTCGACATGGTCGACGACGTTGCCGACGAGTTCGTCGACGGCACTGCATACCGGCATGACATGGGCGTCGAGACCCCAGTACTTCAGATGCGCCGCGACGATGCGGCGGATCTGAGGAATGCGCTCAGGGGAGGCCGGCACTTCGATTCTGTACTGGCCGGCAACCGGAACGTTCATGACCGTGGCTCCTCACCGCGACGGCCCGTCATTCGTAAATGGCCCCCGAGTACGAAGAGTGAGCCTGTGTCGCTTCTGGGTAACCCTCAGGGTGCACCGGCCCTCCGCCGCCCGCAACACGCGGCCGCAAGGGGCCGCCCGAATCCCCGCGGTTCCGGCACCGGTTCCGGACCCTCGAGTCACCGCGGGGCACAAAGTGGCGCATATCGCTAGAATTCGAACATGGCTGAGCGGTCCGGCACGCCGACCGCGCCCGTACTCACCGTGGAGACCGACACCGGCTCCACGGTGCTGGATCCGAGCCGGGCGTATCACGTCGGACGTGACCCCCTGAGTGACATCGTCATCGACGACGCGCGGGTGTCCTGGCACCACGCGGTCCTGCACACCGTCGACGGGCACTGGGCGCTGGCCGACGAGAACAGCACCAACGGCACGTACACCGAGGGCCACCGGATCCACGAGTGGGATGTCGGACCCGGCAGCGTCATCCGCTTCGGCAGCGCCGCCGACGGCCCACGGGCCGTACTGACGGAGCCGGCCCCGGCGCCCGCCGCCGGACCGCCGCCCGTCGAACCACCCGCCGCCGAACCGCCCCACCCTGCCGAACCGCCGCCCGTCGGACCACCGGCCGCCGAACCACCGGCCGCCGAGCCGGCGCCCGCCGCAGGCCGGCCGTCGGGTGTCTCGCTGCCCTCCGCCACGGGGACCTTCCGCAGGCCCACCAGCGTGCGCCCGCTGCCGGCCCGCACCGTGCGCATCGGCCGGTCCCCCGACAACGAACTCGTCGTCGACGACCTGGTCGTCTCCCGTCGCCATGCCGAACTGCGCTCACTGGCCGACGGGACGTACGAGATCGTCGACCTCGGCAGCCACAACGGCACCTATCTCAACGGCCTCCCCGTCGGCCGTGCCCCGGTGGGGCCCGGCGACATCGTCGGCATCGGGCACTCCGCGTTCGTCCTCGTCGGCGACGAACTGCAGGAGTTCGTCGACACCGGCGAGGTCTCCCTCGACGTGCAGGGCCTGGCGGTCTCGGTCGACCGGGGCCGCAAGGTGCTCCTGGACCGTGTCTCCTTCCCGGTCGGCGAGAAGTGCCTGCTCGCCGTCGTCGGGCCGAGCGGCGCGGGCAAGTCCACACTGCTGAACGCCCTCACCGGACTCCGCCCCGCCGACGAGGGCACCGTCCTGTACGACGGGCGGGATCTCTACCGCGACTACGCCGAGCTGCGACGGCGCATCGGGCTCGTCCCGCAGGACGACATCCTGCACGCGCAGCTGACGGTGCGCCGCGCCCTCGCCTACGCCGCCGAGCTGCGCTTCCCGCAGGACACCGACCGGTCGGAGCGCGAGGCCCGGGTCGCCGAGGTGATCCGGGAACTGGGCCTGGAGCAGCGGGCCGACCAGCCGATCCACAGCCTCTCCGGGGGCCAGCGCAAGCGGGTCAGCGTCGCGCTCGAGCTGCTGACGAAGCCGTCTCTGCTCTTCCTCGACGAGCCGACGTCGGGGCTGGACCCCGGTATGGACCGCTCGGTCATGCACATGCTCCGCGACCTGGCCGACGACGGCCGCACGGTCGTCGTGGTGACGCACAGCGTGCTCAGTCTGGACGTCTGCGACCGGCTGCTGGTCCTCGCGCCGGGCGGCCGGATCGCCTACTACGGGCCGCCGGCCGACGCCCTCGGCTTCTTCGGTTTCGCGCAGTGGCCGGAGGCGTTCGAGGCGTTCGAGGGCGACCGCGCCCGGGACTGGGCGGGGACCTACGGCGAATCGCGGTTCAACCGGCAGTACATCGTGGCCTCCACGGCCCAGCCGCGCGTACCGCGCGCAGCGGCTCCCGGGCCGGTGCCGCCACCGCCGAAGAACCAGAGCTGGGGCGCGCAGTTGCGCACATTGGTGCGCAGATACACGGCCGCACTGAGCGCGGACCGCACCTTCCTCGTCATCATGATCGCCCTGCCGTTCGTCATGGGGGCGATGGCCCGCGCGCTGGCCGGGAGCCGGCTCGACCGCGAGACGGCCCTGAACGCCCTGCTCATCCTGTGCGTCGGCGGCGTCCTCACCGGCGCGGCGAACGCCGTACGGGAGCTGGTCAAGGAGCGGCCGATCTACCAGCGGGAGCGTGCCGTCGGCCTGTCCAGGTCCGCGTATCTGATGTCCAAGGTCGTGGTGCTGGGCACGATCACGGTACTCCAGGCGATCGTGCTGACGCTCGTCGCCCTGGCCGGTGTCGCCCTCGGCGCCCCGGGCGGCGAGGGCGTCCTGCTGCCGCCGCTGGTGGAGATCACGCTCGCCGTCGCGCTGCTGTCGTTCACCGCGATGATGCTGGGTCTGCTGGTCTCCGCCGTGGTGCGCAAGGAGGAGGTCACGATGCCGCTGCTGGTCCTCCTCGCCATCGTGCAGGTGGTCTTCTGCGGCGCGCTGCTGAAGCTGGCCGGTGTGGCGGTCGTCGAGCAGTTGGCGTGGCTGGTCCCGTCCCGGTGGGCGCTGGGGGCGATGGCGGGCACGATCGACCTGGAGCGGATCGTGCCCGGTGAGCTGACGGCCGATCCGCTCTTCGAGCACTCGGCGGGCGTGTGGCTGCTCGACATGGGGATGCTGCTGGTGCTGTCGGCGCTGTTCGGCGTCCTCGTGCTCCGCCTGCTCCGCCGCCACGAACCCGCCGTCATGCGGAAGTAGGCCGGGACGACCATGGCCGGCACCTGGGACTTCCGCGCCACACACGTCGTGCCGCAGTCGGGGATGCCCGCATGGGAGGCGCCGGACGTGTCCCGGCCGACGACCCCGCTCGACCCCCTGCTCCCGGTCCAGCTGGCCGAGCGGCGCGGCGACTGGGGCCGGATCGTGTGCGCGAACAGCTGGTCCGCGTGGGTCGACGGCCGCCTCCTGGTGCCCGTACCGCAGGAACCGCCGGCCGCCGGCAGGCCCCTCGCGCGTACGGAGGACGCGCGGCCACTGCTGGCCCGGGTCGGCGAGACGCTGGCCCGCTACCGGCGCGCCGCGGAGGACCTGGCCGACGGGCTGTCCGACGGAGAGACGTTCCGCGACCGTACGCGCGGACTGCGGGTCGGGCTGGTGGTGGACGGCGAGTCGGTGTGGCTGTACGACGGCGAGCACGAGCGCTGGGTGTACTGCGACGGTCTCCGGCTCAGCACGTTCGCGACCTCGTCCGGCCCGGCGGCGCGGGAGGACGCGGTGCCGGGCGACGAGGACGCGGCCGGGCCCGGACCGGAACCGGTCAACGGCCCCGAGCCGACGCGGATCGTCACCCCGGAGCCCGCCGCACCGGCAACCGGGCCCGAGCCGACGCGCGTCGTCGCCCCCGAGCCGCCGGGCGGGCCGCCGCGCCACGAGCCCACCCGGGTCGTGACGCCCGAGACGCCGCCCGCTGCGGGGGACGGCGACGAGTCCCGGCTCGCCGAACCGGCCGCCCCGGCGCGGGACGAGGACCGCACCGACGCGACCCGCGTCGTGGCGCATCCCGAGGCGACGCAGGCCGTGCGGGGGCCGGACGCGACCCGCGTCGTGGAAGATCCCGAGGCTCCCGGGGCCGTCAAGCGGCCGGAGGCGACCGGAACCGGGGATCGGCCGGAGGCGGCTCAGGCCGTCAAGGGGCCGGACGCGACCGCCGCCGTGCGGCCGCCCGACCCGACCCGCGTACCGGAGCCCCCCAACTCGACGCAGGCCGTGGACCGGCCGGAACAGCCCGAGACCGCCCCGGGCGTGACGCATCCCGAGCCGACCCGGACCGTGGACCGGCCCGAAGGGCCACCCGGCGGTGAGCGCTGATGGCGTCGGCTTCCGGCGTGGCCGGCGGTCGGCCGTCCGAGCTGGTCGGACGGCGGGTGGCGGACTATCTCGTGGAGCGCGAGATCGGCCGCGGCGGCATGGCGGTCGTCTACCGTGCCCGCGACCTGCGCCTCGATCGGACCGTCGCCCTGAAGCTGCTCGCCCCCGAGCTGGCGCGCAACGACACGTTCCGCAAACGGTTCACGCATGAGTCCCGCGTCGCCGCCTCCATCGACCACCCGCACATCGTGCCCGTCTTCGAGGCCGGCGAGACGGACGGCCTGCTCTACATCGCCATGCGCTACGTCCCCGGCCAGGACCTGCGCGTACTGCTCGACCGCATGGGTCCGCTGCCCGCCGTGGCGGCGGGGCGGATCGCCGCGCAGGTGGCGTCCGCGCTGGACGCGGCGCACGCGCACGACCTGGTGCACCGGGACGTGAAACCGGGGAACGTGCTGGTCGCGGAGGGTACGGACAGCGACCATCCCGAACATGTCTATCTCACGGACTTCGGGCTGACGAAGAAGTCCCTGTCGCTGACCGGGTTCACGACGGTCGGCCAGTTCGTCGGCACGCTCGACTATGTGGCGCCGGAGCAGATCTCCGGCCGGCCCGTGGACGGGCGGTGCGACGTCTACAGCCTCGGCTGTGTCGTCTTCGAGACGCTGGCCGGCGCGCCGCCGTTCCGGCGGGACGACGACATGGCCCTGCTGTGGGCACACCAGTTCGATCCCGCGCCGCCGCTGAGCGGGGAGCGGCCCGACCTGCCCGCGGGGGTCGACGCCGTGATGGCGAAGGCGCTCGCCAAGAGCCCCGAGGACCGCTACGGCTCCTGCGGCGAGTTCGTGGCGGCGCTGCGCGCCGCTGCCACGGCACCCGCCGCGGACGGTGCGGCCGGAGACAGCGGCCGTCCGGCGACGGTGGTGGCCGGGCGCGGGCCGGGGTCGCCCGGCGAGGCGGCCGCCCCGCCGGAGCCGCCTCGCTGGGCGCTGCCCGTCTTCCCCGGCTCAGCTCCGGCGGGCGGTCACTGAGAGGGCGGGGGCGCCTGCCCCCGACGGTGCACGCGTGCGGCGAGGAGCCCGCCGATCAGACCCGTGACCAGTCCCCATGCGGCCGCCAGACCGAGCGCGGGCCACAGGTTCGGCCGCAGCGCCACCTCGCCGGCGAGGTCGCCGCCGAGATCGCCCAAACCCAGCAGCGACAGACCGTAGTGGGCGTAGAGCCGTACGAGCAGGCAGACGGCGAGCACGGTGAGGACGAGGGCGACGGCCATGTGCAGGGCGTGCTGCCACAGGCGGGTCCGGGCCGGTGAACGGACGGCCATCAGGAAGGCCGCCGCCGTCACGAGCACGACGGCGACGACCAGCAGCCACCAGGCGCGGCCGTCGCGTTCGGTGAGGGTGGCGAGGTCGAGCCGGGACATCTCGCCGGTGCGGAGCACTTCGTCGAGGAGCTGGGGCATCGGCAGGCCGAAGGGGCCCTCCACCTTGCCCTCCCAGGACGCGCCGAGGCCGAGGGTGAAGGCCAGCCAGACCAGATTGGGCAGCGCGAGGAAGATCACCGCGAAGGTCTCCGCGGTGCTGTCGCGGGTCAGGGCGACCACGACGCCGATGACCACGCCGACCGCGACGTAGGTGAGCAGCAGGGCGACCATGGCGTACGCGGCCGGGCGCACGGATTCCTGGAAGCGCAGCAGCCGGGCGGGGAGCGGGGCGCCGCGCGAGACCAGGACCGCCAGGGCGAGGACCCCGGCCAGCCACAGCAGGCCGAAGAGGAGGGTGAGCGGGAGGTCGGTGCGGAAGCCGACCTGTGGACCGGGACCCAGCAGTTCTTCCAGGAGCCCGCCGGTGGGGTCCTCGACGGGAATGGTGAAGGTGTGGCGTGCGAGGGCACCGAGGCCGATGAGGGCGAGCAGCCACAGGACGGCGAGCCGGGCCGCCCAGCCCGCGAGTTCGCGCGCGGAGGCGACGGCGCGGTGGCGCAGGGGCCGCAGGAAACCGGCGGCGACGGTGAGGACTCCGGCGAGGGCCACGGACAGGGGCAGGGCGGTCAGTCCGGCTCTGGTCTCGGCGATCACGCCGGCGTCTCCGGCGATTTCCACGGTGCCGCCGGCCGCCATCACGACGAGCGCCGCGACGACGGGGAGGAAGCCGCCGTCGGGCAGGTCCGCCGCGCCGGCCGCCCACAGTCCGAGTGCCGCGGTGGCGGCCATGACGACGAGGCCGCCGAGCACCGCCGCGAGTGCGTGGGGCCAGCCGTGGGCCGGACGGGTCGCGCTGCCGGTGCTCTTCGGTGCCTGCTGACTCACGCTGCCACGCTATGCACGGCGGGTGCGGTGCGCTCCCCGAGTGGGCCGACCGCGTCGGCTTGCGGGTGACCCCGAACCGGGGAACACAATGGTGCATATCGGTAGCGACGGAAGAGCTGTCCGTCTTCCGCCTCCCTACGCCAGGGAAGAAGACCCCGTGAGTGCCGAACCTCCGTCCTCCGGCCGCCCGACCGGTCCTCCCTCCGGGCCGCTCTCCGGCCCGTCGCAGCCGGGGCCCACTCCCCCGCCGCCGCCCTCGGGGCCGTCCGACGCGGGTCCGCCCGGGCCGCCGAGCGGCCCCGGTCAACCCGGTCAACCCGGCGGACCCGGCGGACCCGGCGGACCCGGCGGGCCCGGCGGGACGGGAGCCGGCGGCGGTTCGCACGAGGGGCCGAGCAGGCCCTGGTGGCGGTCCGTCCCCCGGATCGCCACGATCGCCGTCGCACTCGTCGCCGCCGTGGTCCTCACCGTCGTGCTCACCCGCCCGGACGGCGGCGCCGGCACCGGGGCCGGTGGCGGCGGCGGTGAGGTCTTCCTGCAGGCTGCGGGCTCGGCCGGGCCCGACCCCTTCACCGAGTCGACGGCGAAGGAGAGTTCGCCGCCCGCCTCCACACCGGCCGCCGAGCCCGACGGATCCACCGCGAGCCGCAATGTCACCCGCAGCGTCGAGGGGTCCGCCCCGGGGCTGTACGGCGGCACCCGCAAGGTGGCCAGCTGCGACGTGGAACAGCAGATCAAGGCGCTGCGCGCCGAGCCGGCCAAGAACCGGGCCTTCGCCGGGGTCCAGCGGGTCGAGCCGGCCCGGGTTCCGGAACTGCTGCGTTCGTTCACCCCGGTGCAGCTGCGGATGGACACCCGGGTGACCAACCACGGCTACCAGGACGGCGAGCCGACCTCCTACCAGGCGGTGCTGCAGGCCGGCACGACCGTGCTGGTCGACGAGCGTGGGATGCCCAGGGTCCGGTGCGCCTGCGGCAACCCGCTGACGCCGCCGGTCCCACAGCAGGACCCGCGGACGAACGGCGACCCGTGGCCGGGCTACCGCGCCTCGAACGTCGTCGTCGTGACGCCGGCGGACCGGCCCGTCAAGGAGTTCGTCCTGCGTGACGACGACCGGTGGATCAAGCGTCCCGCGGGCGACACGGGCACGCGGGACAAGGAGACCGAGCCGCCCTCGGGCGAGCCCTCGCCCTCCAAGGACGCCTCCCCGTCCGACGGCGACACCCCGTCCCCGGACCGGCCGCCCGACCCGCCCGCGTCCGAGCCCGCGCCGCAGGACTCGCCGGCGCCGCCGCCCGAGTCGGAACCGGCACCGCCGTCCGAACCCGGTCAGCCGCCGTCCGAGCCGGCTCCGGAGTCCGGCGCCGACTCCCCCGCCGGCCCGGCCCCCGACGCGCCCGCTCCGGAGAACTCCGCTCCTGTGGCCCCTGGACCCTAGGAGCGGGACGCCTTAGCAGCGGTCGCCCCACTGCGCAAGGGGCCGTGAACCGCGGTCCACGGGCGGGGCTATGGGCGCTGTCACCATTCCCCGCCGCACGGGCCTTTCCTACGGTGACGGGACTCGTTCCGTCACCCGTGGGAGGTCCGATGCCACCGCGTCCGGTTTCGGGCAGGGCCGGGTAGGGGACACGGCCCCGCGCAGCGGCCCCCGTCCGCCGTGAACCCCGCGCAGGACCCGGCACCGAAGCGCACGGCGACGGCCGCCGACCGCCCTGACCGGCCGCCTCGCACCCCACCGTTGCACCATTTCTCACCCAGGAGGCTCTTCCGTGCCGTTCGCCCTTCCGCCAGGCATCCTCCCCGCACGCCGCAGCAGGTCCGCCACGGGCGGACGTGCCGTACGGGCCGTCGCCGGGGCCGCGCTGCTGCTCGGCATGACCGCCGTCCCCGCCGCCGGGGCGGAAGAAGCGGCCGGGGAACGGGGCCACTGCGCCCGGCAGCACACCCTGCGGGTGCCCGGCGCCGAGCACCAGGAGGTGTCGTGCCTCGACGAGTTGACCACCGCGGGGACGGTCGCCTCCGGGCACACCGACCCGGCCGACTGGGCGGGCCTGACACCGGCGGGGCTCGAGACGCCCGACGGCGTCCCCGGCATCCAGATCGACGGCTACTTCCCCGACGGATCGGCGACGAACACCAACCACGGCTGGATGCACGACTCCCAGTTCGTCGTCCGGCTGCCCGACCGCTGGAACGGCGGCCTGGTCGTCGCCGGATCCCCCGGGGTGCGCGAGCAGTACGCCAACGACCGGGCGATAGCGGACTGGGTGCTTGCCCGCGGCTACGCCTTCGCCTCGACCGACAAGGGCAACACCGGCGTCGCCTTCCACCGGGACGGGCGGCGCCCCGGTGCGGCGATCGCCGAGTGGAACGAGCGGGTCACCCAGCTGACCAGGGCCGCGCGCACGGTCGTCGCCCAGCGCTACCAGCGCCCGCCGCAGCGCACCCTCGCCACGGGCATGTCCAACGGCGGCTATCTGGTGCGCTGGCAGCTGGAGAACCGGCCGGGGCTGTACGACGGCGGGGTGGACTGGGAGGGCACCCTGTGGCGCACCGAGGGCCCGAACCTGCTGACGTTCCTGCCGCCGGCGCTGCGCGCGTATCCGGTGTACGCGGCGGGCGGCGCCGGCGCCGGGCAGGCGCACCGGGAGATGGTGGCGGCCGGGTACCCGGCGGGCTCCGAGTTCCTGTGGCCGTACCACCACCGGTACTACTGGGACCTGACGCAGCGGATCTACCGCGAGGAGCTGGACCCCGCCTTCGACGGGGCCACGGAGGCCGGGACACCGTTCTGCGCGCCGGGGACGCCTGCCTGCGACGCGGACTACGACTACGCGTCGCGGCCCGCCGAGGTGCACCGGGCCGTGGACCGGATCGCGCTGACGGGCCGGATCGGGAAGCCGCTGATCACGTTGCACGGCACGCTGGACGTGCTGCTGCCCATCGGTGAGGGCTCCGACGTGTACGCGCGCATGGTCCGCGACGCGGGGCGGGACGGACTCTTCCGCTACTACCGGATCGAGGGCGGCACGCACGTCGACTCGCTGTACGACGTCTTCCCGGACCGGCTCCGGCCGTTGACGCCGTGTCACCGCTCGGCGTTCGCGGCGATGGAGGACTGGATCGGCCGAAGCGAGGCGCCGGCGGCCGGCCACACGGTGGCCATGCCCGGCGAGGGCCGGGATCCGCTCACCGAGTGCCCGCTCGGACACCGGTAGCGGCGGCCGGCGGCAGCACCGGCGGCGCGGCATAGGATGCGCCGCATGGAACAGCGTGTATTGGGCAGGACCGGCCGGAGCGTCTCCGTGGTGGGGCTCGGCACCTGGCAGCTGGGGGCCGACTGGGGCGATGTCGCGGAGGACGAGGCGCTCGGCGTGCTCGACGCGGCCGTCGAGTCGGGTGTCACGTTCTTCGACACGGCCGACGTGTACGGCGACGGGCGCAGCGAGCAGCTCATCGGGCGGTATCTGCGGAGGCGGCCGGACGCGGACGTGTTCGTGGCGACCAAGATGGGCCGCCGCGCCGACCAGCTCCCGGAGAACTACGTCCTGGACAACTTCCGTGCGTGGAACGACCGTTCCCGCAGGAACCTCGGCGTGGACCGGCTCGACCTGGTGCAGCTGCACTGCCCGCCGACCGCCGTGTACGCGTCCGACGAGGTCTTCGACGCGCTGGACACGCTGGTCGCGGAGGAGCGCGTCGCCGCGTACGGCGTGAGCGTGGAGACCTGCGCGCAGGCGCTCACGGCGATCGCCCGGCCCGGCACCGCGAGCGTGCAGATCATCCTCAACCCGTTCCGGCTGAAGCCGCTCGAGGAGGTCCTGCCCGCCGCCGCCGAGGCCGGGGTCGGCATCGTCGCGCGGGTGCCGCTGGCGTCCGGGCTGCTCTCCGGCAAGTACACCAAGGACACCGTCTTCGCCGCCGACGACCACCGGACCTACAACCGGCACGGCGAGGCGTTCGACCAGGGCGAGACGTTCTCCGGCGTCGACTTCGCCACGGGTGTCGAGGCGGCCGCCGAGTTCGCCGGACTCGTGGGACCGGAGCGCACGCCGGCCGCGGCGGCCCTGCGCTGGGTCGTCCAGCAGCCCGGTGTGACCAGCGTGATCCCGGGCGCCCGCTCCGCCGGGCAGGCCCGTGCCAACGCGGCCGCCGCGGACGCGCCGCCGCTTCCGCAGCGCACCCTGGACGCGGTCCGCGAGCTGTACGACCGGCGGATCCGGCCCCAGGTGCACCAGCGCTGGTAGCGGTCGCGTCCATTCGGGCGTCTGCGCCGCCACCGGCGGATATACCGCTCAGATTGGGTACCCGCTATGCATGGTCACTTTGAACCGGCCGGCCGGGGACGCCGAGACCGTCCTCGCGGCCGCTGAGGGAGCGCCCGCGGTGATCGTCTTCGGACTGATCGTGGTCGGGCTGCTGGTGCTGCTCGTATGGGTCGTCTGGCAGGTGGGCGCGCGGCGGCGGCGCGATTCGCCTCCGACGGAGGAGGAGCAGCCGAGGCGCCCCGATCACCAGACGCACTACGAGAGCCGCCTGGAGCCCGACGACGATTTCGACCCGAGTGCGGGTCATCAGGTTCCGGGCCGGCTGACACCCCACGAACTCCACGGTTACGGGAACATGGGGTCCCGCCCGGCGCCCGAGAAGAAGCCCCCGCGGGACTCCGACGAGAGCGGTGGCGCGTTCGGCAGTGGCGGCCACGGCGGCTGACACGCCCGGAAACACGACGCCGCCGGCCGACGGGCCGGCGGCGTTCATCCCTGCCCGGCGGCGTTCACCCCTGCCCGGAGGAAGAACGCTGCCCCGGACCCCGCGGACCCGGCCGTTCCCGACCCTGCCGGCCGTCGGCCTCGGGGCCGACGCCGTGCCGCATCACGGCCGCCGGCACCAGCCAGCAGGCGGTGAGCCCTCCGGCGACGGCGGCGGCCATCACCAGTGCCGCCGTGTCACCGATCACGGGCACGTTGCGCAGCACGAGCAGCAGTGCGAGCGCCACCATGCCGAGCAGCATCGCGAGCCCCAGCAGGGTGAGCCGGGAGGCCCACCGGGCGGCCTCGTACTTCAGTCCCCGGCCGGTGACCATGCGGTGGATGCCGACCGGTGCGACGAGCACCCCGATCGCCGCGGCCCCCAGCAGCAGACAGGCCGCGTACAGAGCCCGGTCCACGTCGCCGGGCGAGCGGAAGAGCGGCATGAAGGCGACGGCCAGCAGAAAGACGAAGAGCAGCTGGACGCCGGCGAGGGCGACCCTCACCTCGCGCAGCAGTTCCCCCCACAACCGGTCCAGGCGCTCCTCGTCGCTCTCACGGCGCCCGCCCGGGCCGGTGCGTGTGATCCCCATCGGCCGCCGCCGCTCAGGCCGGTCCGGGGTCCCGCTCGCCGCCGCCTGTCCGGCGGCGGGCGGAGAGCCGCCTGGACCACCGGCAGACGAGCACGAGCAGACCGACCAGGGTCAGCGCCCAGGTGGTGGCGAACGCCCAGATGAGGCCGGGCTCCGAAGTGGACGCGGCCATCACCAGAAGGACGCAGGTCAGGGTCGCCAGCATGCTCACGCCGGCGGCGAGCAGATGTGTCCGCAGACCGCGGGTCACCCGCGCGAGCGGCGGGCCGGGACTCATCGTCCGCAGGCGGTGGTCCAGAAGCTCGTCGGCGCGCAGATCCCGCTCGATCTCGGCGAGGATCATCCGCTCGGGCTCGGAGAGACCAGGTCCGTCCATGACGGGCACCTCCGTACGCTGTCAGACGGCTGCGTTCAGTCCTCGCCCCGGACGATGTTCGGCTCCGGGTTGTTCTTCTCCGACTGACGGTCGGGCTCACGGCCCTTCGTCACCACGGCGGGCCTGCAGGTGCGGACCTGTTCCCGCTCGGAGATTCGGCTGCTGATCCTTCCGGTGTCGGCCCGGGTCTCCACGGCTGACACCTCCTCCTGCTGCTCGGTACCGGCGAGGCGGCCGGTGCTGCGACATTTCTGCTCGTGCGGGTACCCCGTCCGCCCTGTGTCAGTCACGCCGGGCGACCCGCGGGACAAGCGCTTCGGCGGGCCGTCAGGGGGCACCCGGCCCGTATGTCGAACTCTCATTCTCCGGGCGCGGAGAGCCGGACGCACTGGCGTACGCGCACGACGGAATCGCACTGGATGCGCACCAGCGACACCACGTCCTTCCCTCCCCTGACGGCCGACCTCGAGGTCGACGTGGCCGTCGTGGGCGGCGGGATCGCCGGGCTGTGCACGGCGTGGGAGCTGACCCGTGAGGGCGGCCGGTCGGTGGTGGTGCTCGAGGCCGACCGGATCGCGGCCGGTGTCACGGGCTTCACCACGGCGAAGGTGACGGCGCAGCACGGCATGATCTACGACCGGCTGCGGCGGACCAGGGGCGCGGAGGGCGCACGGTTGTACGCGCGGTCCCAGCAGGCGGCCGTGGAGCGCGTGGCGGAGGTCGCCTCCGTACTCGATGTCGAGTGCGAGCTCGAGCGCGGCCCCGCCTACGTCTACTCCAGGGACCGGGCCGAGCGGGACGCCCTGAAGCGGGAGGCGGAGGCCGCGGCCGAGGCGGGTCTGGACGCGGCGTACACGGAGGACACCGGGCTGCCGTTCCCGGTCGCCGGCGCGGTACGGATGGCGGACCAGGCGCAGTTCCATCCCCGCAAGTACCTCCTCGGACTGGCCCGCGACCTGACCGCTTACGGCAACACCATCCATGAGCGGACCCGGGTGACCGGTCTGCACGAGGGCACGCCCTGCCGGCTCACCACGGAGAGCGGTCATACGGTGACCGCCCACGACGTCGTCGTCGCCACGCACTTCCCGGTCTTCGACCGGGCGCTGCTGTTCGCGCGGATGTCACCGCGCCGGGAGCTGGTCGTGGCCGCGCCGCTGCCCGCCGACCGGGACCCGGGCGGCATGTACATCACTGAGGACGGCGGGAAGCGGTCCGTGCGCACGGCGCCGCTGGACGACGGCAGGCGGCTGCTGATCGTGACCGGGGAGACCTTCACTCCGGGCACGGCGGACGTCCCGGAGCGGATCGGGATCCTCGACGAGTGGATGCACACGCATTTCGCCGTGGAGGAGACCCGGTACCGCTGGGCGGCGCAGGACAACGACCCGAGCGACCGCGTGCCGCTGATCGGCCCGTTCCATCCGGGTGCCCGGCACACCTATGTGGCGACGGGCTTCGGCGGCTGGGGCATGAGCGGCGGCGTGCTGGCCGGGCGGCTGCTGGCGAGCCTGATCTGCGCGGTCCGGCCTCCGTGGACGGACCTGTACGACCCCCGGCGGCTGTGGAGCACCGTGCGGGAGGCGCCGACGCTGCTCTCCCAGCAGGCGGAGGTCGGCAAGCATTTCGTCGGCGACCGGCTGCGGACCACCCATGTGGACTCCGTCGCGGACATCGCGCCGGGGAGCGGTGCGGTGGTGCGCCTGCACGGGCGGCGCTGCGCCGTCCACCGCGACGACGACGGCGTCTGCCACGCGGTGTCGGCCCGCTGCACCCATCTGGGGTGCCTGGTGGCGTTCAACGAGGCGGAGCGCAGCTGGGACTGCCCCTGCCACGGTTCGCGGTTCGGCGTGGACGGCTCGGTGCTGCAGGGCCCGGCGGTCCGGCCACTGGAGCGGCGAACCGTCAACGGCTCGGACGGCTCCGACGACCCGGACCGTCCCGACGGCGGCTCCGGCTCGTGAGCGGTCGGACCGCGGGATCCGTCACAGGCTGGTAGGAAAGAGAACAAAACGTCATCACCCGACCGGAAAGAGCTGCGGCGTGGACGCAACCAGCCGACCGGAGACCTCGGGCGCCCCGACCGGCGAGGGCGCCCATCACTCCACGGTCACCCTGCATGTCAACGGAGTCAGGCACACCCTGACGCTCGACAACCGCACCACCGTCCTGGACGCCCTGCGCGAGCATCTGGACCTGACGGGACCGAAGAAGGGGTGCGACCACGGCCAGTGCGGTTCGTGCACCGTGATCGCCGACGGGCGGCGGGTCAACAGCTGTCTGATGCCGGCCGTGTCCCACGACGAGGCGCACATCACGACGGCCGAGGGGCTGGCGCCCGGAGGGGAACTCCATCCCGTGCAGGAGGCGTTCGTCGCCAGGGACGCCCTCCAGTGCGGCTACTGCACTCCGGGCCAGGTCTGCTCCGCCGTCGCGATGCTGGCGGAGGCGGCCGAGGGCCGGCCCTCGCTGGTGACCGGACCGCGGAAGGCGGACGGGCCCGTGGAACTGACCCAGGAGGAGATCAGCGAGCGCATGAGCGGCAATCTGTGCCGCTGCGGCGCGTACGTCAACATCGTGGCGGCCATCGAGGACGTGACCCTGTGAAGCCCTTCGCCTATGTCCGACCCGGCACGGCCGCGGAGGCGGTCGCCGCGTTCGCCGCGCACACCGGGGCGCAGTACCTCGCGGGCGGCACCAATCTCGTGGACCTGATGAAGCTCGGGGTCGCGACGCCCGACGCGCTCATCGACGTGAGCCGGCTGCCGCTCGCCACGGTCGAGGGGGTGCCGGGAGGCGGCCTGCTCATCGGCGCCGCCGTGCGCAACAGCGATCTCGCGGCCCATCCGGCCGTCCGTACGCGCTACTTCGCGCTGTCGCAGGCGCTGCTCGCCGGGGCCTCCGGGCAGTTGCGCAACGCGGCCACGACCGGTGGGAACCTGCTGCAGCGCACCCGCTGCACCTATTTCCAGGACATCTCCAAGCCCTGCAACAAGCGGGCGCCGGGCACCGGCTGCCCCGCGCGGGAGGGCGTCCACCGCGATCTGGCCGTACTGGGCCACTCCGAGCACTGCGTCGCCACGCACCCCTCGGACATGGCGGTGGCGCTCGCCGCGTTCGACGCCACGGTCCATCTGCACTCGACCGACGGGGACCGGTCGCTGCCGGTCACCGACTTCCACCGGCTGCCCGGGGACCGTCCGCAGACCGACACCGAGATCCGGGCCGGCGAGCTGATCACGGGCGTGGAACTGCCGCCGGTCCCGGTCGGCGCCCGGTCGGCCTACCGCAAGGCCCGCGACCGCGCCTCGTACGCCTTCGCCCTCGTCTCCGTCGCGGCGGTCCTCGCGGTCGAGGACGGGCGCGTACGGCACGCGGCGCTGGCCTTCGGCGGCCTCGCCCACCGGCCCTGGCGCGCCCGCCGCGCGGAGGAGCGGCTCTCCGGCGCCCCGGTCGGCCGGGAGACGTTCGTACGGGCGGCCGAGGCGGAGCTGGTGGCGGCGCGGCCGTTGCGGGACAACGCGTTCAAGGTGCGGCTCGCCCGCAATCTCGCCGTGGACGTGCTCAGCCGGCTGGCCGCGGCCGACGACACCGGGGAGCGGTCATGACCCGGCCGGCCGCCACGACCGTGCTGGGCGCGCCCGTGGAGCGGCGGGAGGCCCGGGAGAAGGCGGCGGGCCGCGCGCGTTACGCCGCCGAGCACACGCCGTCGGGCTGCGCGTACGGCCGGCCGGTGCCCGCCGCGGTCACCAGGGGCCGGGTGACGGCGGTCCACACGGACGAGGTGCTGGAGCTGCCCGGGGTGATCGCGGTGCTCACCCACGAGAACGCGCCCCGGCTCGGTGAGCCGGACGATCCCACGCTCCGGCTCCTCCAGGACGACCGTGTCCCGCACCGCGGCTGGTACATCGCCCTGGTGGTGGCCGACACCCTGGAGAACGCCCGCGCGGCCGCGGCCGCGCTGCGCGTCGACTACGCGGCCGAGGAGCACGACGTACGGCTCACCGACCGGCATCCGGGGCTGTACACGCCCGAGGAGGCCAACGGCGGTTTCCCGGCGGTGCGCGAGCGGGGCGACTTCGAGGGCGCGTACGCGTCGGCGGACGTCCGCGTCGACGCCTCGTACGGCATCACCGCCCTGCACAACCATCCGATGGAGCCGCACGCCGCCACGGCCAGGTGGCACGACGGCCGGCTGACCGTGTGGGACTCCAGCCAGGGCTCCGGTTCCGTCCGGGACGCGCTGGCGCAGCTGTTCGGGCTGGAGCGGGGGCAGGTCACCGCGGTGTCCGAGCACGTCGGCGGCGGTTTCGGGTCGAAGGGGACGCCAAGGCCGCCGGCGGTGCTCGCCGCGATGGCCGCCCGCCACACCGGTCGGCCCGTCAAGGTGTCGCTGCCGCGGCGGCAGATGCCCGCCGTCGTCGGCCACCGGGCGCCGACGCTGCATCGCGTCCGGCTCGGCGCCGGCGCCGACGGCCGGATCACGGCGCTCGCCCACGAGGTGGTCACCCAGACCTCGCGGGTGAAGGAGTTCGTGGAGCAGGCCGCGGTCCCCGCCCGGGTCATGTACGTCTCCCCCGGCAGCCGTACGGCGCACCGGGTGACGGCCCTCGACGTGCCGACCCCGTCGTGGATGCGGGCGCCGGGCGAGACGCCGGGGATGTACGCCCTGGAGTGCGCGATGGACGAACTCGCCCTCGCCACCGGGCTGGACCCGGTCGAGCTGCGGCTGCGCAACGAGCCGGAGACCGAACCCGACTCCGGACTGCCGTTCAGCAGCCGGCATCTCGGCGAATGCCTCCGCCAGGGGCGGGACCTCTTCGGCTGGCCGCGCCGCGCCGCCGCGCCCGGCGTCACCAGGGAGGGCGATCTGCTGCTCGGCACCGGTGTCGCGGCGAGCACCTATCCCGTGCTGGTCTCGCCGTCGTCCGCGACGGCCCACGCGGGCCGCGACGGGGCCCGGGTGGTCCGGGTCAACGCCACCGACATCGGCACCGGGGCGAGGACCGTGCTCGCGCAGATCGCCGCGGAGGCACTGGGTGTGCCCCTGGAGTCGGTGTCCGTCGAGATCGGCAGTTCGGACCTGCCGCAGGCCCCGCTGGCCGGCGGCTCGTCCGGCACCGCGTCCTGGGGCTGGGCGGTCCACAAGGCCTGCACGCGGCTCGCGGAGCGCCTCGCGGAGACCGGCGGCGAGCTGCCGCCGGAGGGCGTGACGGTCAGGGCCGACACCCGGGAGGAGACCGGGGCGGAGCCCGCCCACGCGCGGCACGCGTTCGGCGCCGTGTTCTGCGAGGTGCAGGTCGACACGGTGACGGGCGAGGTGGCGGTGCGCCGGATGCTCGGCGTGTACGCGGCGGGCCGCATCCTCAACGCCCGTACCGCGCGCTCCCAGTTCATCGGCGGCATGACGATGGGCATCGGGATGGCGCTGATGGAGGGCAGCACCATGGACGAGCGCTTCGGGGACTACGCGGAGTGCGACCTCGCGATGTACCACGTGCCGGTCTGCGCCGACGTCCACTCGATCGACGCGCGGTGGATCGAGGAGGACGACCCGCATCTCAACCCGATGGGCAGCAAGGGCATCGGCGAGATCGGCATCGTGGGCACGGCGGCGGCCGTGGCGAACGCGGTGCGGCACGCGACGGGCGTGCGGCTGCGGGACCTGCCGCTCACCCCGGACAAGGTGCTGGAGTCGCTGGACACGACGGCTGCTACCGGGGCTTGAGGCCGCTGACGCGGGCGGCGTGCCGGAGCACGTCGACGAGCATCGGGTAGGTGAGCCGGCCGGTGAAGACGTTGCGTCTGCTCGGGTGGTAGCACCCCAGCAGGTGGAGTGCCGGCCGGCCGTCGCCGCCGGGGAGCACGACATGGGCGCCGTGTCCGAAGGCGGGGCGCGGCCGGGGCAGCCGGTATCCGGCGGCCTCCAGGACGGGCAGCACCGCCTGCCATCCGAACCCGCCGAGGACCACGACCGCACGCACTCCGGTCAGCAGCGACAGCTCGCGCGCGAGCCACGGGCGGCAGGTGTCCCGCTCCCCGGGCGTGGGCCGGTTCTGCGGCGGGGCGCAGTGGACGGGCGCGGTGACGCGTACGCCGTGCAGGACGAGGCCGTCGCCGCGGTGCGTGGACGTCGGCTGCGAGGCGAGCCCGACGGTGTGCAGGGCGGCGAAGAGCACGTCGCCGGAGTCGTCGCCGGTGAACATGCGGCCGGTGCGGTTGCCGCCGTGTGCGGCGGGGGCGAGTCCGACGACGGCGAGCGACGCGTCGGCGGGTCCGAAGCCGGGCACCGGCCTGCCCCAGTACTCCCGGTCGGCGAACGCCGCCCGCCGGGTTTCCGCGACCTGTTCCCGCCAGGCCACCAGCCGCGGGCAGGCCCGGCACCGGCTGACGGCCGCGTCCAGCTCGCCGAGCCCGGCGCAGTGCGGGGCGGTGCGGTCCGGGAAGTCGTCGTCGTCCGGTCCGGGGGGCGGGTTGGGCGCCGGGTGGCCGGTCATACGTCCATGCTAGGGGCTCTCGTCCGGAAGTCGGGCGGGTGCCGACCAGCGGGCCGCGAGGAGCAGCGCGATGTCGTCGGGGCGATCCGCGTTCTGCCGGGCCTGGTTGATGAGCCGGTCCGCGGTGTCGGCGAGCGGGCCGGAGCCCAGGTCGGAGAGTGTGCGGCGCAGCCGCTCGATGCCCAGGTCGATGTCGGTGCCCGGCTGTTCGACGAGGCCGTCGGTGAAGAGGGCGAGCACCGCGCCGGGTTCCAGTGTCAGGTCGGTCGCCGGATAGACCGCGTGGGCGTCGACGCCGAGGACCACGCCGCCGGGCAGGTCGAGGACCTCCGTCCTGCCGTCCGGATGGCGCAGCAGCGGCTGGAGGTGGCCCGCGCGGACGGCCAGGGCACGGCCGGTGGCCGGGTCGAGCCTGATGTAGCAGCAGCTGGCGAACAGGCCGGGGTCGAGGTCGATCATCAGCCGGTTGGTGCCGCTCATCACCTCGACGGGGGTGTGGCCGCTGACGGCGAGTGCCCTGACGGCGCTGCGCAGTTGCCCCATGGCGGCGGCGGCCTGCACGCCGTGTCCCTGGACATCGCCGATGATCAGTGCCGGTACGCCGCCGGTGTCGATGACGTCGTACCAGTCGCCGCCGACCTCCATGCCCTGGGTGCCCGCGAGATACCGGCCCACGGTGTCGAGCTGCTCGACGACGGGCAGCCGGTGCGGCAGCAGGGCGTCCTGGAGGCCCCGGGCGAGGGCCGCCTCCGAGTCGTAGCGCTGGGCTCGTTCGAGGGCCTGGGCGATGAGTCCGGCGAGCGCGGTGAGGACCGTGCGCTCCTCCGGGCTGAAGCCGCGGGGCTGGTCGAAGCCGAGGATGCACGAGCCGACGGGGCGGCCGGAGGCGATCAGCGGCAGAAAGGCCCTGGCGCCGACGTGGGCGTCGAGGGGGATGCCGGGGTAGGCGCCGGCCAGATGCCGCATCGACTCGAAGAAGAGGGGACGGCCGGAGGTGAGGGTCTCGACACCGGGCAGTTTCGCGTCGAGCCCGACGCCTTCGAAGCGGTTGAGGAAGCCTCTGGGGAAGCCGGTCTCCCAGGCGAGGTGGAGATGGCGGTTGCTCAGCAGGTAGATCGCCAGCTGGCGGCCGCCGAAGGCGGGCAGCAGCTCCTCGGTGACCACGGCGGACACCTGACGGGCCGTGACCGCCTCGGTGAGCGCGATGGCGAGGGCGACCGGGCGGTAGAGGGCCACGGCCCGGTCCGCCGGTGATCCGACGCCGGCGCCGGGGCTGACCACGGAGCTGGGCGCGTAGGCGGGCTGATCCGACCGGGTGAGGGTCACGGTCAGCCCCTCGATGTCCGGATAGAGGGCGACGGAGAGCCATGCGTCGGTGTGCAGGACCTGGAACCGGACCGGGTCGGGGGCGAGCAGCGCGGCCCGGTAGTGGTCCTCCTGGGCGGGCCCGAAGAGGTCGACGGCTTCCCACAGGACGCGGCCGATCAGATCGGGCCGCTGCCGGCCGAGGAGCCGCTCCGCGATGTCGTTCATGTAGGTGATCCGGCCGAGGCGGTCGAGCGAACACACGCCGAAGGGGAGCCGGTCGGCGGATTCGGCGACGACCGGACCGGCGCCGAGGTCGATGAGACAGCCCGTCAGGTGCGTGGCCCCGGTGCCGTCGGAGGGCCGGCTGCGGCGGCCCGTCAGCTCGATCAGATGCGGCCGGCCGTCGGCTCCCTGCAGCCGCATCCTGCGGGTGACCGGCTGGTCGGACTCGGCGGACCGGTGTCCGAGGGCCCACAGCCCGTAGGCGTCCTCCGCCTCCATCCGCGCGGCCACGTCCTCCGCGGTGAGGGGAAGGTCCTCCTCCTGTACGGCGAGGATGGTGCGCCAGCCCTCGTCACCGGTGACGGTGCCGGCCTCGAGGTTCCAGTCGAACGCGCCGATGCGCAGCGGCGGCGAGCCCAGGGACTGCAGGGTCACGGCGAGCGGTTCGGCGTCCCACTCGATACGGGGCCGGTGCGGCGCCATGTCCGCCAGCGTGGCGCCGAGCCGGGCGCCCACCTCGTGGATGCGCCGCCGGTCGGCGTCGGAGACCGGCACGCCGGGGGTGGCCGGTCGGAGCACCGTGAGGACGCCGAAGCATTCGCGCTCGTGGGAGACGGGCACGTACAGCGAGCCGAAGGGGAACGGCAGGCCCGCCATGAGCTGCGGGTAGCGGCGCATGGCCTCCTCGGCGTCGCCCAGGTGGACGGGCTGGCCGGAGCGGTAGACGTCGGAGTGCGGGAACGGGCGGTTGACGTGCATGGTCCACCAGTGGCGGAAGAGGTGGAGCGGCAGGCCCGCGATCACGGCGAGCCGCAGCTGTTCCGGGGAGCGGGAGCGCAGGTAGAGGCCGCCCGCGAAGCCTCCGACGGCCTCGATGGCGCTCACCTCCGCCTGGGCGAGGACCATGGCGAGCTCGTTCCTCCGCGGGTCCCGCCCGCCCGTGCCCACGGGGTCCGGACCGTGCTCGGCGGGCGGCCCCGGCCCGCCCTTGCCGTACCAGGTCACCCTGCCAGCATGCTCCCGGGCGGCGGGGCGGCGCATCTCCTTGTGTTCGGCGGACTCGGGAGCGTCTGCTGTGCGGACGAGCATCCTGACGGGCCGGGGGATTGGGCTATGTTGAGCAACGGGCTGGACACAGAAGGGGGCACACCGGTGCCATCAGGGCAGCAGGAACGTGCGCAGGCGGCCGCGATCACCCCGGGCGGGCCGTCGGAGGAGCAGGAGCCGGCTCCTGCTGAACGGGTGCTGGCACTGCTCGGCGGCCACCGCCTCTCCCCCGGCCAGCGGCGCATCGCCCAGTACATCATCGACCACATGCCCGAGGCCGCTTTCCTCTCCATCACCGACCTCGCGGAGCGCGTCGGGGTGAGCCAGCCGTCGGTGACCCGGTTCGCCACCTCGCTCGGCTACACCGGGTATCCGGCGCTGCGGGAGGCGTTGCAGCCGATCGCGCTGAGCACGGTCGCCGGTCCGCCCGAGGGCCGGGCGGAGATCCGCCGCAACGAGCTCCAGGCGGCGGTCGACGCCGAGATCCAGAACCTGGAGAGCCTGCGGCGGGTGCTCGCCGACACCGACCAGGTGCTCGGCGTCGGGCGGGAGCTGGCGCTGTCGGTGCCCCTGACGGTCCTGGGGCTGCGGATCTCGGTGTCGCTCGCGGAGTACTTCGCGTACGCCGCGCGCCGTATCCACCCCGATGTACGGCTGGTGACCCGCGGCGGCAGCGTGGCCTACGACGCGCTGCTGCAGTCCCGGGAGGCCGGCGGGACGTGGGTGCTGGCCTTCGCGATGCCGCGGCACGCCAACGAGACGCTGGCGGCGCTGCGGGCGGCCCGCCGCACGGGGCTGCGGGTCGCGCTGATCACCGATCTGACGCTCGGCCCGCTGGTCGACGAGGCGGATGTGACGCTGACGGCGGCGACGGGCTCGCGGCTGGTGTTCGACTCGTACGCGGCCCCGGGCGTGCTGTCCGCCGCCGTGCTGCAGGCGATGGCCGACGCGGATCCGGGGCGGACGCAGCTGCGGCTGGAGGGCTACGAGCAGGCGGCCGATCAGCACGACTTCTTCATCGACGACTGACCCGCCTGCTTTTCGCAGCCCGAACCGGTCTCTTACCGGACTTTTTCATGCCCGATGCCGCATGTAATTTTTCATACCCTTGCTTACTCGACGGTATATATATTTACTACTTCTGGCGCCGGGTACTCCGGTGCCACGACGAGGGCGAGACCCGTGCCCTCCACCAGCGGACACCCTGGGACGGCGCTCCCTCCTCGCGCCGTACCGCGGGTGTTCAATCCGGGCTCCGCATTCCGCCGCGGATGCCCTCGGCGGTTCCGGTCAACCCCTGGGCCGGGACCGCCGCCCCCTCTCTCGATCAGAGTTCATCGGCACCACCCGGAGCGACGCCATGTCCCAGCCCCTCTCCACGACGAGCCCGGACTGGCCCTGCCAGGTCAAGACCCCGGGCAGTCACGACTGGGAACGCAGCGCCGCCCGCTGGCTGCGCGATCTGCTGCCCGCCCGCTACGCCGCCTACTCGGCGTTCAACCGGCACCCCGTCCTGCTGGCCCGGCACGCACAGCTCCAGGTGCAGCACGAGATGCGGGCGGTGCGGGAGGCCCTGCAGACGTCCCGGGTGCAGCTGCCCCCGCTGGGCGTGGCCGAGACGGTCATCGAGAACACGATCCGGCTGTACGCGGTGGAGCTGGCGCAGCTCGGCCGCCTGGCCCGCGGCGTCAGGCTCGTCGGCGACGCGCTCGCGACGGGCGGCGGCACGCACCGCAGGCGGTAGCCGCACCGCGAGGCGCGCCGCGGGCACGTCACGCCAGCTGCCGCCGGACCAGTTCGTGCAGCCGGCCGCCCGCGTCGGCGACGAGGTCCGCCGGGCGGCCCTCCTCGACGACCCGGCCCTCGTCCATCACGATCACCCGGTCCGCGTCCATGACGGTGGAGAGCCGGTGGGCGATGACGACGCGGGTGGCGTCCAGCCGGCGGGTGCTCTCGATGACGACGCGCTGCGTCTCGTTGTCCAGGGCGCTGGTCGCCTCGTCGAAGAAGAGGACGCGCGGCCGGCGCACCAGCGCCTGGGCGATCATCAGCCGCTGCCGCTGGCCGCCCGAGATCGCGCCGCCGGACGAGATCAGGGTGTGCAGGCCCATCGGCATCCGCCTGATGTCCTCGGCGAGGCCGGCCATCTCGGCGGCCTCCCACACCTCGTCCTGGGAGAACGTCTCGGCGCCGCTGATGCAGTCGAGGATCGACCCGGTCAGCGGCTGCGCGTTCTGGAGCACCACACCGCACTGCCGGCGTACCGCGGCGGGGTCCAGGGCGGCCAGGTCCTGGCCGTCGTAGAGGACGGTTCCCGAGGCGGGACGGTCGAAGCCGATGAGCAGCCGCAGCAGGGTCGACTTGCCGCAGCCGCTGGGCCCGACGACGGCGACGAACTCCCCCGGCCGCACGGTCAGCGACACGTCGTCGAGGACGGGCGGGCCGTCGTCGGCGTAACGGAACGTCAGACCCCGCACCTCGATCGCGCCGGACAGCGTGCCGGGCTGCGCGCCGGCTCCGCGCACCTCCGGAGCCTCGTCCAGGATGGGGCGCACCAGCTCGAACATGGGCAGCGCGGCCGCCGCGGAGACGAGCACGCCGGTGAGCTGGGTGACCGAGGTCAGCAGCATGGTGACGGCTGTGCTGAAGGTGAGGAACTCGCCCGCCGACATCGTGCCCCGGGCCGGGCCCGCGAGCAGCATGAACATGACGAGGGAGCAGAGCGGCAGATAGACGGAGTCCAGCACGGTGGTCAGGTTCTTGATGCGGCCCACCCGCTGCTGGAGTTCCCGGGAGCGCGCGAACCGCCGTGCCCAGGCGGCGTACGCGAAGCTCTCCGCCGCCGCGACCCGCAGTTTCGGCAGACCCCGCAGGGTCTGGAACGCCTGGTTGTTGAGCTTGTTGTTCAGCTCCACCAGCCGGCGCTGCCAGCGGACCTGCCACAGGCCCATGCCGAGGAAGACGGCGCCGATGACGAGGAGCATGGAGATGGCGGCGAGCGCCAGCGGCACGCTGTACCAGAGCAGCAGTCCGATGTTCATCGCGCCGACGGTGGTGGACTGCAGGGCGATGGGGCCGATACCGGACAGGACCCGGCGGATCGAGCTGATGCCCATGGCGGCGCTCGCCAGCTCGCCGGTCGACCGCTCGGCGAAGAACCTGGTCGGCAGCCGCAGCAGCCGGTCCCAGACGGCGGGCTGGAGGGTGCTCTCGATACGGCCCTCCATCCGCAGCACGGTCAGATTCTGCAGCAGCATGAACGCGGCCGAGACGATGCTGGTGATCATGACGGCGAGGGCGACCTGGACGATCAGGCCGGTCTGCGCCTTCGGCACGTACACGCCGAGGATCTGTCCGGTGGCGATGGGCACGAGCGCGCCGAGCACGACGGTGACGAGGCCGGCGAGCAGCAGGTTCCGCAGGTCCATGCGGGTGCCGCGGAGGCTGAAGGCGACCAGTCGGCGCACGTTCGCGGGCCGCTCGGGCAGCGGCCGGTAGAACATGACGGCCCGCTCCTCGAACTCGTCCGCGTTCTCCTTGCCGATCCGGGTCCGGGAGCCGGTGACCGGGTTGACCGCCTCGTAGCGTCCGCGGCGCCAGAGCAGGGCGACGGGTGCGCCGGAGGCGGCCCGGTGGCCGACGAGCGGCCCCGCGTCGCTGCGCCACCAGCGGCCCTGGAGCCGGACCGGACGGGTCCGGACACGGGAGGCGACGGCGATGCGCTCGACGGGGCCGACGCGGTCCTGCACGGGGCCGCTCTTCGGCGGGTCGGTCAGCGTGATCCCGGCGGCGTGGGCGACATGGCGGCACACCGCGAGCAGCGTGTCGTCGTCCAGGCCCGCTCCGCCGTGGCCGCGCGCGGCCCGGTCCGGCCGGCCGATGGAGGCGAGCAGCGCCTCGTCGGCGCGGGCGCCGGCGTCGGCGCCCGCCTTGATGCCGGCGGCCGTGCGGTCCTCATGGGCCCGCTCCAGCTCCTCGATCCAGCCGTCCACGGCGGACAGCAGCCGGTACTGCTGGTTCACCATGCCCTGCCACATGGCGCCCTCGACGAGCAGGTCGCCCGCCGCCTCCGCGCTGTAGGAGGCGCCGTACTGCACGCTGCCGGGCTCGACCTGCATCCACAGGACGTCGTCGTCGCCCAGGGTCTCGTCGGTGGCCGGGCGCCCCTCCAGCGGCGCCTCGAAGAGCACCCCGAGGCCGCGGCCGACGCCGAGCCCGAAGGCGTACTCGAGCTGGGTGGCGGCCGTGCGGCCGTACGGGTCCTGGTACGCGGGCGGGTAGGGGTCGGCGTACTCCCCGTACTGCCCGTACTCCGGCGTGTGCAGTTCGCGCAGCGGGATCCGGCGCAGCAGGCAGTCCTGCGAGGGGCGGCCGGTCAGGGTGTGGCGGGGGCCCTCGACCGGGCCGAGGAGCAGCGTGCCCGGTTCGAGGCGGCCGAGGAAGTGCCAGTGGCCCTGTTCGGTGGCGTCCACGGCGAACAGGTCCAGCGTGCCGCCCATGACGAGCCACAGCACCAGCGGCCCTTCGAGCGGCAGGCTGCGCAGGCCGGTGCAGTCGACGTGCGTGCCGAGTCCGCCGAGCGCGTGGATCACGGGGTCGGTCTGTGCGGGAGCCTGGTGGTGGCCGCCGGCGGGCGGCGGGTGGACGGACGACACGTCAGTGCTCCTTGACCAGCTGGGCGTACGGGCCCTGGGCGGCCACCAGGTCCTCGTGGCGGCCGCGTTCGACGACGGTGCCGTGGTCCAGCACGACGATCTCGTCGCTGTCGCGCACGGTGCTCAGCCGGTGGGCGATCACGACGCAGGCGCAGCCGCGCCGGCGCAGGTTGTCGATGATGACCCGCTCGGTCTCGGCGTCGAGGGCGCTGGTGACCTCGTCGAGGACCAGGATGCTCGGCCGGCGCACCAGGGCGCGGGCGATCTCCAGACGCTGGCGCTGTCCGCCGGAGAAGTTGCGCCCGTCCTGGTCGACGCGGCTGTGGATGCCTTCGGGACGGCGCATCACCACGTCGTGGACGGCGGCGTCCCGCAGCGCGGCCTCCACCGCCTCGTCGGGGACGGACGGGTCCCACAGGGTCACGTTGTCGCGGACGGTGCCCTCGAAGAGGAAGATGTCCTGGTCCACGAAGGAGACGGAGGCGGCGAGCGCGCCGCGCGGGATGTCCGCGAGGAGCCGTCCGTCGATGCGGATGGTTCCCTCCCACGGGCTGTAGAGGCCCGCTATCAGCCGGGAGACGGTGGACTTGCCGCTGCCGGAGCCGCCGACGAGGGCGACCTGCCGGCCCGGTCCTACGGTGAGGGAGAAGCCGCTGAGCAGCGGTGCGTCGAGCGGACTGTAGCCGAAGGTGATGTTGTCGAGCGTGACGTGGCCCTTGAGCCGGCGGCTGCTGGGGTCGGGCTCGTCGCGGGAGTAGAGGGGGTCGACGGGGAAGCTCTCCACGTCCTTGAGCCGGGTCATGTCGGCGGCGAAGTCCTGGATCCGGCCGGCCACTCCGTTGAGCCGGGTGATCGGGGCCGTGAAGCGGGCCACCAGGGCCTGGAAGGCGACCAGGAGACCGATCGATATGTGGCCTTCGACGGCCCGCAGTCCGCCGATCCAGAGGATGAGCGCGCTGTTGAGGGTGGCGAGGGTGGGCGCGACGACGGCCAGGACCGCGCTGGGCACGCCGAGGCGCTGCTGCACGTCGAGGGTGGTGGCGTGCTGGCCGGCCCAGCGGCGGAAGAAGCCGTTCTCCGCGCCGGTCGCCTTCATGGTCTCGATGAGCTGGAGGCCGGTGTACGAGGTGTTGGTGAGGCGGGCGCTGTCGGCGCGCAGCTTCTGGGTGTGGGTGGCGCGCAGCCGGATGACGATGCGCATCGCCACGATGTTGAGGAGCGCGATGAGCACGCCCACGACGGTGAGCTGGGGGTCGTAGCTCCACAGCAGCGCGGCATAGAGGACGACCACGACGCCGTCCACCGCGGCCGCCGCCAGGTCGCGGGCCAGGGTCTCGGCCACGGCGTCGTTGGACTGCAGCCGCTGCACGAGGTCGGCCGGGCTGCGCTGGGCGAAGAACGTGACGGGCAGGCGCAGCAGATGACGCAGGAAGCGGGCACTGCTCAGGGTGGAGGAGATGAGCCGGCCGCGCAGCAGGTTGGACTGTTGCAGCCCGGTCAGCACGGCGGTCAGCGCCACCATCACGGCCATGGCGGTGAAGAGCGTCCCGAGCAGTGAGGTCCGGCCGCCGATCAGGAACATGTCGATGTAGGTGCGGCTGAGCGCGGGGACGGCCGCGCCGACGGCGACGAGGAGCAGGCTGGCGAGGAAGGCGGCGAACAGGGTGCCCGTGGTCCCGCGCAGCCGTCCGGGGACGGCGGACATGATGCCCGGTTTGCGGCCGCCCTTACGGAAGTTCCGGTCGGGTTCGAGGACCAGGGCGACCCCGGTGAAACTGGTGTCGAAGTCCTCCGCCGGTATGAACCGGCGGCCCTTGTCGGGGTCGTTGATGTGCACGCCGCGGCGGCCGAACCGGCGTGCCTGGCCGTCGTAGACGACGTAGTGGTTGAACTCCCAGAACAGGATGGCGGGCGGCTGCACCTCGGCGAGCGCGGACGCCTCCATCTGCATGCCTTTGGCGGTCAGGCCGTAACTGCGGGCCGCCTTGAGCACGTTGCTGGCGCGCGAGCCGTCCCGGGATACGCCGCAGGCGATCCGCAGCTCCTCGAGCGGCACATGGCGCCCGTAGTGGGAGAGGACCATGGCGAGGGCGGCGGCGCCGCACTCCACGGCCTCCATCTGGAGCACGGTGGGGGTGCGGACGGCGCGGGTCTTGGCGGCGCGCTGCCTGCGGCGCGGCGGCGGTGCGGCGCGGCGCGATCCGCGCCGGCCGCCGGGCGCGGCGGTCCGGGGCCGGTGTCTGCCGCGGCCGGCGGGCGGCAACTGCTGTTGCGGGGCGGGGGTGTTGTGGTCGGTCTGGGTCACGGCAGCAGCCAATCGATCGGGCGCTGCTCTGCGAGGTGGACGGCGCCGCCGGTCAGGGTCATGGATTCGAGCGGGTACGGCGGCCCGTCGGACGACGACCACCGGTAGCCGGACTCGGTGCCTTCCGCGCGGTCCAGTGTGACCAGCACGGCGACGGGCCGGCCGGCCGCGGAGAACTGCTCGCCCAGCTGGCTGCTGCCGAGGAAGGCGGTGATCCGCTGCCGGGTCTGGGCGGTCCTGCCGACCGACTTCACCCGGCCGCGCAGCACTCCGTACCGCCGGCTCGCCACCGACTGGACGCTGAGGTCCACCTTGGCGCCGACCGGGACCGAACTGCCCTTCTCGGCGGGGACGTACAGCACGGCCATCAGGGGGTCGCCCGCCTCCTCGATCCGCTCGACCGCCGCGACGTCCGAGCCCGGGGTGACGACGGACCCGATGGTGGCGACGAGAGCGGTCAGCCGGCCGGCGGCGACGGTACGGACGACGGTGTCTCCCTGCGCGGTGCGGACCTTGAGCAGGGGCGCGTCGGCGCGGACCCGGTCGCCCTCCTCCGCGAGGACGGCGGTGACCTGTCCGGCGACGGGACTCTGGAGTACGTAACTGCCCTGGGCGTGGGTGAGGATGCCGGGCGCGTCCAGCGTGGAGGAGACCGTGCCCGCCACGGCCCACCCGCCCGCGGCGATCATCACGACGACGGTGACGACGAGCACGAGCAGCCCCTGCGGCCGGGCGAACCGCACGGGAAGATCGATCTCTTCCGGCGACTGCAGCTTGGAAAGGGCCTGTTGGCGGAACTGCACGTTGCTCTTCCCTCGACTGCCGGGGACTACGGGGAACGGCGCGCGGCGACACCCGCGACCACGCGCGGCCGTGTGCCCCGGAACCTGGCCGGCTCCGGGGCACACGGCTCGGCGATGCCGGCAGAGCGGATGCCGGCGAGCCGTGGGTCTTACAGGCCGGCGACGAGGCCGGTGACCGGGCCGGTGATGGCCGCGGAGTTGATGCCGGTCGCGCCCTCGACGACGCCGGTCACGGTGCCGATGGTGCCGGAGACCGGGGCGATCGTGTCAAGGGCGGCGGTGGCGTTGCTCACCGTGGCGCTGTGGAGACCGCCCGCGATGTTGTCCAGCTCGGAGTCGGCGATCTCCTGGGTGGGGACGAAGCTCATGAGAAGTTCCCTTCGGGGTGGATATTTCTGTATTGCTGCGCCCGGCCGCGCGAAAAGAGCGCCACCGGCCGCCCAGCGGGCGTGGGGGGATTCCCGGATCCGGGAACCGTCGTCGAATCCCGCAGTGCGAAGGATCAAAGCATGTAGGGCCGTTGAGCGGCCAATCACGAAGAGCGGATCCGTACAGAAAGCGGCTGCTCATTACCGCCCCGTGGACGTGCCTGCATGACTCTGCGGCATTTCCTTCACCAAATGGTCGAACTCGTGGCCCACGGCGGTGCGCAGGGGCTCGACGGCGAAGTGGACATTCCCGCCCAGAGGGCGATACTTGCAGGTCAACGGGGAGATCAGGATGAGGAGACCGTGTGCCGCCTGAGCATTCAGTGTGCAGATTCCCGGCAGGCCCGGCTCGTTTGACGGTGACTCACGAAGATTCCACAGGGGTGGAGCGGCCCTCGCACTCCACCCCTTTCGTCGGGTCACCGCGCAATTGCGGAGAGTTGTCTCAGCCGGTTTCCGCACTCTTTTCCGGCGCGGGTGCGGTGATCTCGGCGTGGAGTGCCGCGGCGTATGCCTCGTCCGGGTCGAGCCGGCGCAGTTCCTCCGAGATGAGTTCGGCGGTGCTGCGTACTTTCAGGGCGAGGACCCGGGTGGGCTGTCCGGGGATGGTCAGCCGGGCGACGGGTCCTTCCGGCCGGTCGATGTGGATCTCGCCGTCCACGGTGCGCAGCCGGACGGCGGTGACCACCGGCCCGTCGGTGACGACCTGTTCGACGGGCACCGCCAGCCGGGCGGTGAACCAGCGGGCGAGCAGTTCGGCGCTGGGGTTGTCGGCCTCGCTCTCGACCACGGCGGAGACGACCTCGGCCCGGGCCTGGTCCAGCGCGGCGGCGAGCATCGAGCGCCACGGGGTGAGCCGGGTCCAGGCGAGGTCGGTGTCGCCCGGCTCGTAACCGGCGGCGCGGGCGTTCAGCTCCTCGATCGGCCGCTCGACGGCGTACGCGTCGGTGACGCGCCGCTGCGCGAGCGCGCCGAGCGGGTCCCGGGCGGGCACGGGCGGGGCGTCCACCGGCCACCAGACGACCACGGGGGCGTCGGGCAGCAGCAGCGGGAGCACCACCGAGTCGGCGCGGTGGGTGAGTTCGCCGTGCAGGCGCAGCAGCACCGTCTCGCCGGCTCCGGCGTCGCCGCCGAGGCGCACCTCGGCGTCGAGGCGGGCCTCGTGGCGCTCGCGCGGCGAGCGGGCGTGGCGCTTGATGACGACGAGGGTGCGGGAGGGGTGTTCTCGGGAGGCGTCGCCGGCCGCCTTGATGGCGTCGTAGGCGTTCTCCTCGTCGGTGACGATGACCAGGGTGAGCACCATGCCGACGGCCGGGGTGCCGATCGCGCGGCGGCCCTGGACGAGCGCCTTGTTGATCTTGCTGGCCGTGGTGTCGGTGAGGTCCGTCTTCATGGCCTGCGCCAGCTCCGTCCGTCTCGTGCGAGCATGTCGTCCGCTTCGGCGGGACCCCAGGTGCCGGCCGGATACTGCGCCGGCTTCGGGCCGCGGTCCCAGAACTCCTCGACGGGGTCGAGGATCTTCCACGACTCCTCCACCTCCTCCGTCCGCGGGAAGAGGTTGGCGTCCCCCAGCAGCACGTCGAGGACGAGGCGTTCGTACGCCTCGGGGCTGGACTCCGTGAAGGACTCCCCGTAGGCGAAGTCCATCGTCACGTCGCGCAGCTCCATCGATGTACCCGGCACCTTGGAGCCGAACCGCACCGTCACGCCCTCGTCCGGCTGGACCCGGATGACGAGCGCGTTCTCGCCGAGCTCCTCCGTGGCGGTGGAGCCGAACGGCGAGTGCGGGGCGCGCTGGAAGACGACGGCGATCTCGGTGACACGGCGGCCGAGCCGCTTGCCGGTACGCAGATAGAACGGGACGCCGGCCCAGCGGCGGTTGTCGATCCCCAGCTTGACCGCGGCGTAGGTGTCGGTCCGGGAGTCGGGGGCGATGCCCTCCTCCTGGAGGTAGCCGAGGACCTTCTCGCCGCCCTGCCAGCCCCCGGTGTACTGCGCGCGCACGGTGGACCGGGCCAGATCGGCCGGGAGTCGGACGGCCTTGAAGACCTTGAGCTTCTCGGTGACGAGAGAGGCGGCGTCGAAGGAGGCGGGCTCCTCCATCGCGGTCAGCGCCAGCAGCTGGAGGAGGTGGTTCTGGATCACGTCACGGGCGGCGCCGATGCCGTCGTAGTAGCCGGCGCGGCCGCCGATGCCGATGTCCTCGGCCATCGTGATCTGGACATGGTCGACGTACGACCGGTTCCAGATCGGCTCGAAGAGCGTGTTGGCGAACCGCAGCGCCAGGATGTTCTGGACGGTCTCCTTGCCCAGGTAGTGGTCGATCCGGAAGACCTCGTCGGGCGCGAACACCTCGTGCACGATCTCGTTGAGGTCGCAGGCGCTGTCCAGGTCGTGGCCGAACGGCTTCTCGATGACCGCCCGGCGCCAGGACCCCTCGGGTGCGTCCGACAGCCCATGGTCCTTGAGCTGCTGGACGACTTCGGGGAAGAACTTCGGCGGTACGGAAAGGTAGAACGCGAAGTTCCCGCCGGTGCCCTGCGCCCGGTCCAGTTCCTCGACGGTCGTCTTCAGCTGCTCGAACGCGGCGTTGTCGCCGAAGTCGCCCTGGACGAACCGCATTCCCTCCGAGAGCTGCTGCCAGACCTCCTCGCGGAAGGGGGTGCGGGCGTGGTCCCGGACGGCCTGGTGCACCTCCTCCGCGAAGTCCTGGTCCTGCCACTCGCGGCGGGCGAAGCCGACGAGCGAGAAGCCGGGCGGCAGCAGCCCCCGGTTGGCCAGGTCGTAGACGGCGGGCATGAGCTTCTTGCGCGACAGGTCACCGGTGACCCCGAAGATCACCAGTCCGGAGGGACCGGCGATACGGGGCAGTCGGCGGTCGAGCGGGTCCCGCAGCGGATTCGCCCAGCCGCTTCCCTGCGACGGCTGCCGCGAGCGCTGCCGCGCCCTCTGTCGCGACCTGCTCTGCGACCCGTTCTCTGACATGCGGTCAGGCCTCCCTGCGCCGACGGCGTTCGGATGCGTCCTGGTCCGAGGATCGCATCTCCCGCCGGTCTCGCGGGGGCTCACACACCCGCCGGCGCGAGTTCCGTGCAAGGGCATTGACCGGCGATTTCCCAGGCGCTGGGTTCCCGGGCTCTGGGTTCCCAGGATCTGACCAAAACTTACGGAACAACTGCCGAAACTTTCGGGATTTTCGTTCTGAGCACCTCGTTCGAGGCGTACTCACCGCAGACTCCGTCCCACCGAAGGGATCGTCCGTGATCGAGGTGACCCGCGTCCTCGGGATCGGCGCGGCGACCGCCGGCCTGCTCACCGGCTTCGCACTGCCCGCCACCGGCGCCCAGTCCCCGTCCGCCCCGTCGGCCGCGCCAGGAGCCGGCGGGCACGCCGCCGCCCCGGCGACGCACGCCGAAGGCGCCGCGACCCTCGGCGCGCTCGGCAGGCGGGCCGCGCTGCGCATCGGCACCGCCGTCGACACCTCGGCGCTCGCCGACGACAGCACCTACCGCGAGACGGTGGCCCGCGAGTTCTCCGCCGTCACCGCGGAGCGCACTCCGTCCGGCGGGCGGTCCCCGCGGTCGCGTTCGACGGCGACCGGCCGCGCACGGTGAACGTCGCGGCGGTGACCGGCCCTGAGGACATGCAGGAACGCCCCGGGAGCTGTCTGCTCCCGGGTGTTCCGGCGTGCGCCCCGGTCAGCCGGTGACCGGGGCCACCTCGGTGTCGCAGTGCAGCACCCGGTCGTGGCCGCAGGCGCGCTCCGGGCCCGTCAGGCGCAGCCGTACCGTGTGCCGGACGTCGTGTGCCGCGCTGGACGCGGCGAACCGGAGCTCCACGTCGCCCGGTTCGACGATCCGCTGCCCGCCGACGCCCGTGAACGAGGCGAGGTCGGTGTGGAAGCGGAAGCGGACCCGGGCCGCCGCGCCGGCCGCGAGGGGCACCCGGGCGTAGCCGATCAGCTGTGCCTGCGGCCGGGTGGTCTGGGCGACCGGGTCGTGCAGATAGAGCTGGACGACCTCCGCGCCGTCGCGGTCCCCGGTGTTGCGCACGACGACCTCGACGTCCGCGGAGCCGTCGGTCGGGATCTCGGACGGCGCGGGCGGGCCCGCCTCCCAGGCGAACGTGGTGTACGAGAGGCCGTGGCCGAAGGGGTACAGCGGGGTCGGGTCGAGGTTGCTCACGCCGCTTGCGAGTCCGAGCGGCGGCTGGAGGTAGGTCCAGGGCTGGCCGCCCGGCCCGTACGGCACGCCCACGGGCAGCCGGCCGGACGGGTTGACGCGTCCGGACAGCACGCCGGCCAGCGCCGGGCCGCCCTCCTCGCCGGGGAAGAAGGCCTGCACGACGGCCGCGAGCCGGTCCGCCCAGCGGCCGAGCGCGTACGGCCGGCCGGTCACCAGGACGGCCACCACCGGTGTGCCGGTGGCCAGCAGGGCGTCCAGCAGCGCGGCCTGGACACCGGGGAGCGAGAGGTCCGCCGCGTCGCAGCCCTCGCCGGAGGTGCCGCGGCCGAAGAGCCCGGCCCGGTCGCCGAGCACGGCCACGCACACGTCGGCGTCCGACGCCAGCCGGACCGCTTCCGCGATGCCGGAGGTGTCCGGCCCGTCGACGTCGCAGCCGGCGGCGTGGCGGACGGCGGCGTCCGGGAACTCGTCGGTGAGCGCGGCGAGCACGGTGGGGATGTCGACGCCGAGGGGCACGCCGGGATGCGAGACGCCGACGTGGCTGGGGAAGGAGTAGCAGCCGAGCATGGCCAGCGGATCGTCGGCCCGGGGGCCGACGACGGCGATGCGGCGGGCGTCGCGGAGCGGGAGGACGCCGCTCGCGTTGGAGGCCAGTACGCAGGAGCGCTCCGCGACCAGGCGGGCGGTCTCCCGGTTGGCGGGCGGGTCCAGGTCGACGGTGCCGCGCACGGACTCCGGGTCGCCGTCCGCTCCCCCGAGCACGTCGGGCAGCGGTGACCAGTCGGGGTCGAGCAGGCCCAGTTCGCACTTCTGGAGCAGCACCCGGCGCAGCGCGCGGTCCACGACGGCCTCGGGCACGGCCCCCGCCCGTACGGCCTCCACGAGTGCGTCGCCGTACGAGCGGACGGTCGGCAGCTCGACGTCGACTCCGGCGGTCAGGGCGAGGCGGGCCGCGTCGCCCGGGTCGGCGGCGACCTTGTGGAGGGTCTCGAGGAAGCCGATGCCGAAGTAGTCGGCGACGACGGTGCCGGTGAAGCCCCAGGTGTCCCGCAGCAGTCCGGTGAGCAGCCGGGTGTCGGCGGCGGCCGGCACGCCGTCGATCTCGGCGTACGAGTGCATCACCGAGCGGGCGCCGCCGTCGCGCAGGGCCATCTCGAACGGCGGGAGGACGACGTCCGCGAGCTCCCGGGCGCCGGCGCGGACCGGGGCCAGGTTGCGGGCCCCGGCGGACGCCGAGTAGCCGGCGAAGTGCTTCAGGGTGGCCACGATCCCGGTGGACTGCAGTCCGCGGACGTAGGCGGTGCCGACCGTGGCGACGAGGTACGGGTCCTCGCCGATGGTCTCCTCCACCCGGCCCCATCGGAGGTCGCGCACCACGTCCAGCACCGGGGCGAGGCCCTGGTGCACGCCGACGGCGCGCATGTCCGCGCCGATGCGGCGGGCCATGGCGGCCACCAGGTCGGGGTCGAAGGTGGCGCCCCAGGCCAGCGGTACGGGATAGGCGGTGGCGGACCAGGCGGTGAACCCGGCGAGGCACTCCTCGTGGGCGAGCGCCGGGATGCCGAAGCGGTTCGCGGCGGCGATCTGCCGCTGGGCGCGGGCCAGGGCCACGGCGCCGGTCGCCGGGTCGACGGGGGCGGTGCCGAACGGGCGGGTGAGCTGGCCGAGTCCGCGGGTGATCAGGGTGTCCCAGTCGACCGGGTCGACCATGTCGTTCTGGTGCGGCGCGACGCCGTCGCCGTCGCCGTCGGCGCCCACCCACACGCCGTAGAGCTGGGCGGTCTTCTCCTCGAGGGTCATGCGGCCCATGAGGTCCTCGACGCGTGCCTGCGCGGTGAGCGAGGGGTCCCGCCAACGGCCCTCGACGGCGGGGGCGGGAGCGGCGGTGACGGTGGGGTCGGCGGCGGTGGCGGGCGCGTCCGGGGCATGGGGGATTGCCATCGGGCAGGGGTTCCTCTCGGTGGTGGCACATGTGCGGATCCGGCGGCGGGCTACTTGCCGCCGACGCCCATCAGGCCGTTGACCAGGGCGCGCCGGGCGAAGAGATAGACCGTGAAGATGGGGATCACGGAGAGCACGACGGCCGCGAGCAGGGCCGGGACGTTGAGCCCGAACTGGCCCATGAAGTTGAAGAGTCCGAGGGTCAGCACACGCTGCTCCTCCGACTGGGTGAGGATCAGCGGGAACAGGAAGCCGTTCCACGCCTGGAGCGCGGAGAAGATCGCGACCGTGCTGATTCCGGCGCGGGACATCGGCACGGCGAGCTGCCAGAGCATCCGCAGCGGCGTCGCCCCGTCCAGGGCCATCGCCTCGTACAGCTCCTCCGAGATGTCCCGGAGCGTGGAGGTCAGGACCAGCACGGCGACGGGCATCGAGAACGCGGCGGTCGGCAGGATCACCGCGGCCAGCGAGTCGTACAGGCCCATCTCGGCGATGAGCAGGTACAGCGGCACGATGACCGCCTGGGCGGGGATGGCGACGCCGAGCAGGAAGGTCCTGAAGGCCAGCGACGACAGCCGGCTGCGGGTGCGCACGGCCACATAGGAGAGGGGCACGCAGAGCAGCAGCACGATGGCGACGGTCGCGACCGCGACGATCGCCGTGTTGGTGAGCAGCGTGAGGAAGCCGCTGCTGAGCACGGTGTTGTAGTTCTCGAGCGTCGGACTGGTGGGGAAGGCCAGCGGGTTGCCGCTGAGCGCTTCGTCCTGCCGGGTCAGCGACGAGGAGAGAAGGGTGTAGAGCGGCACCAGCACGACGACGAGCCAGGCCAGCGCCCCGAGGCCGACGAGCGGATTGCCCTTCGGCCGGCGGCGGCCCCTGGGCCGCACGTGCCGTGAGGCGGTCAGGTGTGCGGTCATCGGGTCACATCCCTTCCCGGGTGGAGCGCATCGACCCGAATCCGCTGAACTTCACCATCAGCAGCGACAGCGCGGTCGCCACCACGACGAGGGCCGTGGCGATGGCGCTGGCGTAGCCGAGGTCGTAGGTCTGGAAGCCGGTGCGGTACATCAGGTAGGGCACGATCGTGGTGTCGGTCCCCGGGCCGCCCCTGGTCATGATGAGCACGGTGTCGAAGTACGTCAGCGAGCCGACGATCATCAGTACCGACGACGTGGTGACGGTGTTGCGCAGCTGGGGCAGTGTGATCGAGAAGAACTGCCGGACCGGTCCCGCTCCGTCGATGGAGGCGGCCTGGTAGAGCACCTGCGGGATCTGCCGGGTGCCGCCCTGGTAGATCAGCGTGTGGAACGGCATGAACTGCCAGCCGCCGACGAACGCCACGGTCAGCAGCGCGCCGGTGGACGAGCCGAGGATGTTGGGGTCGATCCCGAGCCACGGCCCGATCTCCTTGATGACACCGAAGTTGGGGTCGAGGAGGGCGTGGAAGAGCACCGCGATCGCCGTGGTGGACAGCAGCAGGGGTACGAAGAAGACCGCGGACAGCACGGCCCGGTTGCGCTGCCGTCCGGCCGCCCACACGCCCAGCATCAGGGCGATGGGGGTCTGGAAGGCCCAGCTGATGACCGTCAGCAGCAGGCTGAGCCAGCCGGCCTGGCGGAACTCGGGGTCGTTCAGCAGCCGGGTCCAGTTGTCGAACCCGATCAGGGTCGGCGAGGTGAGGCCGTCCCAGGAGGTGAACGACAGATACACGGCCAGGGCCATGGGCACGATCGCGAAGAGCCCGAAGAAGACGATGGCGGGCACTGCCCAGGTGACGGAGGGGCGGCCGAAGCCCCCGCCCGCCGCAGTGCGGCGGCCGCGCCGGGGGGCGGCCGCCGCTCTGCTCCGCTGCTTCTCGAGCGGTGTGGAAGCTACTGTCATGGTTACTTGAGAGCCTTCAGGGCCGCGACGAACTGCTCGGGCGTGGACTTGCCCGCGAACAGCTTGTTGATCTCGGTGAGCATCGGGGTGGCCTTGCTCGCCTCCAGTGCCTGGTCCCAGGAGAGCGTGAAGCTCGGGGCGAGCTGGACCATCTCGTACTGGAACGCGGCGAATTCGGGGTTGGGCGACTTCTTCAGCTGCTGCGCCGCGTCCGCGGTGGTGGGGATGTCGCCGCCTGCGACGAGCGCCTGCGCGTACTCCTGCGACGCCATGGCCTTCAGGAAGTCGATGGCGGCGTCCTTGTGCTTGGTGCGGGCGTTGACCGACCAGTAGTTGGTGGGGTTGCCGACGACGCTCTTCGGGTCGCCGGTGCCGCCGGCCACGGTCGGGAACGTGGTCCAGGCGAGGTCCTTCTTGGCGAAGTCGGGCGCCTTGCCCAGCTGGGTGGAGTACTCCCACGAGCCCATCAGGTGCATCGCCGCCTTGCCCTGGGCGAAGAGGGCGGGGGCGCCGCCGTTGGAGTACGAGACGGAGTTGAAGTTCTTGCCGAAGGCGCCGTCGTCGATGAGTTCCTGTACCGTCTGCGCGGCCTTGAGGACGGCCGGGTCGCCCCAGCCGGGGGAGTCGCCGTTCTGGATCTTCCTGAAGACGTCGGCCCCGCCGATCCGGTCGAGCAGGTACTCCAGCCACATCAGCTGGGTCCAGGCGTCGGTGCCGCCGAGCGCGAAGGGCGTGATCTTCTCGGCCTTGAAGGTGGTGATCGCCTGCTGCAGGTCCTCCCAGGTCCTGGGCGGCTGCAGGTCGTTCTCGGCGAACAGCGTCTTGTTGTAGAAGAGCATCACGGGCTGCATGCCGCGCATCGGCACGCCGTAGACCTTGCCGTCGAGACTGCCGGCCTCGACGACGGAGGGCAGGAAGCCGCTCCGCAGGACCTTGTCCTTCTCGAAGTACGGGGAGAGGTCGACGATCTGGCCCGCGTCCACGTACGGCTTGATGGAGCCGCCGCCCCAGTTGAAGAAGATGTCCGGGGCGTTCGGCGAGCCCATGGCGGTGCGGAGCTTGTTCACGTACTCGGCGCCGGGGACCGAGACCAGCTTGACCTTGACGTCCGACGACTTGTTGAAGTCGTCCACGGCGGCCTGCTGAACCTTCACCGCGTCGTCGCCGTAGACGTAGGCGGTGAGTGTCTTGCCGTCGGCGCCGGCGGCGCCGCCGCCCGAACCGCAGCCCGCGAGCACCGCGGCCATCACCATCGCGGCGGCTGCCGCGGTCCCTCTGGCCGTACCGGAACCTCTGCGGAGAAAGCCCGACCCCATAACTGCCCCTTGTCGAATGTTTCGAAAAGCTTGGCGAATGTTGCCGGAACCGTACGAGGGGGTTTCCGGCGCGTCAAGAGGTCGCGCGAAAGGTTTCCGTGATCAACGGCCGGGCCTTGTGCAGGGCCTGCGGCGGGCTACGATCCCTGCATGAGACCCGCAGACGTCCACTCCCGACCGGAGGATCCTTCCTCGGACGAAACGGCCGAGGGCGGTGCCACCCTGGCCGAGATCGCCCGTGCGGCCGGAGTGTCGGCTCCGACAGTTTCGAAAGTCCTCAACGGGCGCGCCGATGTCGCCGCCGCCACCCGCACCCGGGTGGAGGAGCTGCTGCGCCACCACGGCTACCGCCGCCGCCGCGGCGCCTCGCAGCAGTCCCGGATGATCGACCTGGTCTTCCACGAGCTCGAGAGCTCCTGGGCCATGGAGGTCATCCGCGGGGTGGAGAACGTGGCACGCGAGGAGGGCCTGTCGCTGGTCCTCTCGGAGAGCGCCGGGCGGCTCACGCCCGGTCAGACCTGGGTGGACGGGGTGCTCGCCCGCCGCCCCGCCGGGGTGATCCTGGTCCTGTCCGACCTCGACGCCGCGCAGCGCGCCCAGCTGACGAGCCGCGACATCCCGTTCGTGGTGATGGATCCGGCGGGCGACCCCGGGGACGACGTGCCCTCGGTCGGGGCGACCAACTGGCAGGGCGGCCTCGCCGCCACCCGCCATCTGCTGGAGCTCGGCCACCGCCGGATCGGCGTGATCGGCGGCCCGGCCAGGATGATGTGCAGCCGCGCCAGAATCGACGGCTACCGCTCGGCGCTGGAGAGCGCCGGGGTGGCGGCCGACCCGGAACTGGTGCGCGAGGGCGACTTCCACCACGAGGCCGGCCACGCGGCCGGTCTGGAGCTGCTGCGTCTGCCGGAGCCGCCGACCGCCGTCTTCACCGGAAACGACCTCCAGGCCCTCGGGCTCTACGAGGCCGCCCGGGAACTGGGCGTACGCATCCCGGAGGACCTCAGCGTGGTCGGCTTCGACGATCTGCCGCTGGCCCGCTGGGTCGGCCCGCCGCTCACCACCGTGCGGCAGCCGCTGACGGAGATGGCGGAGGCGGCGGCGCGGCTGGTGCTCGACCTCGGGCGCGGCCGGCGCCCGGCGGCGAGCCGGATCGACCTGGCCACCAGCCTGGTGGTCCGCAACAGCACGGCGCCGCCCGCGTCCTGACCGCGGCAGCCGCGCCGGGCGCTCTTGTCGGCCGCCGGTTTTCCGCGAACAGTACGTGCCATGGCGACCGTTGTACTGGTGGGAACGCTGGACACCAAGGGTGTGGAGTACGGCTGGCTGCGCGAGCGGCTGCTGGCCGCGGGGACCGACGTGCTGGTGGTCGACGCCGGCGTCGTGGGCGAGCCGAGGATACGGGCCGACGTCCCGCGCGCCGAGGTGGCCCGCGCGGCCGGGGCGGACCTGGCCGCGCTGCGGTCGGACGCGGACCGCGGCGCGGCCGTGACGACCATGGCCCGCGGGGCGGCGGAGACGGTCCTGCGGCTGTACGAGGAGGGCAGGCTGCACGCGGTCCTCGCCGTCGGCGGCAGCGGCGGGACGTCGATCGCGACGCGCGCGATGCGGGGGCTTCCGCTGGGCGTGCCGAAGGTGATGGTGTCCTCGATGGCGGCCGGCGACGTGTCGCCATACGTCGGGGCGAGCGACATCACCATGATGTACAGCGTCGTCGACATCGCCGGCGTCAACAGCGTCCTGGCGCCGGTGCTCGCGAACGCCGCCGAGGCCGCGGCCGGCATGGCGAAGGGTTTCGCGGCCGCTCCCCGGGCGCCGGCGCCCGCCGAGTTCGGCGCCGGCGGCAGGCCGCTGATCGCCGCGAGCATGGCGGGAGTGACCACCGCGGGCGTCGACGCGGCCCGTGCCCGGCTGACCGAACTCGGTTACGAGGTGCTGGTGTTCCACGTCAGCGGGGCCGGCGGCCGGACGCTGGAGTCGCTGGCCGGCCAGGGGCTCTTCGCGGGCGTACTCGATCTGACCCTCAGCGAACTCGCCGACGACCTGGCAGGCGGCATCCTGACGGCGGGCCCGGACCGGCTGACCGCCGCCGGGCGGCGCGGCACACCCCAGGTGGTGAGCCTGGGGGCCCTGGACATGGTCAAGTTCGGCCCGCTCGACACGCTCCCCGCCCATCTGCGCGAGCGCCGCGTCCAGGTGCACAACCCGTCCATCACCGTGGTGCGCACGACGCGGGAGGAGTGCGCCGAACTGGGCCGCCGCGTGGCCGCCAAGCTGCGGGCGGCGACCGGGCCCGCGGTGGTGTGCGTACCCCTGCGCGGTCTGTCGACCCTCGGCGCGCCGGGCGGCCCGTACCATGATCCGGCACTGGACGAGGCCCTGTTCGCCGCGCTGCGCGACGGGCTGCGGGGCAGCGCGGTCGAGGTGGCGGAGTACGACACGGACATCAACAGCCACTCGTTCGGCCGGGCCGCGGCGGACCGGCTGCACCACCTGATCGGCGCGTAGCCCCGCGCCTCAGGCGTCCTTCTCCGGCTCCCGTTCGGCGGCCGGCGGTCGCAGCACGCTCAGCGCGACGGAGACGGCGAGGACGACGACGATGACGCCCAGGCTGAGGGGCGAGGGGATCTCCGGGACGGCCGGACTGATCACCTCGTGGGACGCCTGCAGGATCAGTTTGACCGCGATGAACGCCAGGATCAGCGCCAGGCCCTTGCTGAGATGGCGGAACCGGTCCAGCAGACCGGCCAGCATGAAGTAGAGCGCCCGCAGGCCCAGGATGGCGAACGCGTTGCTGGTGTAGACGATGAAGGCGTCGTTGCTGACCGCGAGTACGGCTGGCACGCTGTCCACCGCGAAGACGAGGTCGGCCGCCTCGATCGCGGCCACCACGGCGAGCAGCGGGGTGGCGACACGCCTGCCGGCCTCCCTGACGAAGAACTTCGCCCCGGCGTACTCGTTTGACACCGGCATGAGCCGGCGCAGCAGACGGACGGCGAAGCTCCTGCCGGGGTCGAAGCCTTCCTCCTTTCCCCGGAGGATCTTGTAGCTGCTGTAGAAGAGGACCGCGGCGAAGGCGAACAGCACGGCGGTGAAGCGGCTGACGACGGCCACACCGGCGGCGAGGAAGACACCGCGGAAGATCAGCGCCCCCAGCACGCCCAGGAAGAGGACCCGGTGCTGATAGGCCCGCGGCACCCTGAAGTAGGCGAAGATCAGCGCGAACACGAAGAGGTTGTCGACCGACAGACTCTTCTCCAGCAGCCAGGCGGTGGTGTACTCGACCCCGGCCTGTGCGCCGACGACGAGGAAGACGACGCCGCCGAAGACGATCGCCAGACCGACCCACACGGCGCTCCAGGCCGCCGCCTCCCGGAAACCGATGATGTGCGCCCGCCGGTGGGCAAGCAGATCGACCGCCAGCGAAATCACCACCGCGGCGGCGAAGACGACCCACAACCAGTACGGCACGTCGTGCACGAAGCAGACCTCACAAGCGACCGGCGGACCCGGGCGAACCTCCCCTACGAGTCTGGACGACCCGGCGGCCGTTGTCCTCCGCGCTGCCGGTGCTCGCTCAGCGGGCGGTGAGCAGCACCCATACCTGCCCGGGTGCGAAGTTCAGCCGCTCCCCCGCCGCGTCGGTGAAGACCGTGTCGCCGTCCGGGTCCGTCCGCTGCCACCGGGCGTCGTAGCCGCGGCCGTCGCGCAGCACCAGCGCCGTACCGGAACCGACCGTCTCCGTGTACGGGGACACGCTGCCGGACCGGTCGCGGAACCGGGAGGGGCGGACCTCGGTGTACTGCACGACCACCGTCGCGGGCGTGAGCCGGCCGCCGTCCGTGGTCCCCGCGGCGGCGCCGTCCATGGCCACCAGCCAGCGCTTCCGCTCGGGCGACCAGGTGAAGGTGTACCGGGCGGAGGGGTAGCGCACGGTGTGCTCGGCCAGCGGGCGGCCGCCGCCGGGGGCGGCGCCGAAACGCAGGCCGATGTCGGAGGATTCGCTCACGTCGCGGGCGGCGGCCAGGGCGCGGTCGGGGCGCAGATAGAGGTTGTGCGGAGCGGAGCGGTCGTCGGAGCGGACGAACGCGTCGGGCGCCTCGCCCTGCGGCAGCGCGGCGACCGGCGCCGCTTCGATCAGCGGCTTCAGCGCCGACTGGGCGCCGGAGTAGGCGAGTGCGGGCCGGCCGAACTGCCGCAGCAGTTCGAGGTCGGACTCCCGTGCGCTGCGCACCGGGCCGATCCGCGGCGGCAGCCGGGAGGAGAAGACGGCCAGTATCCGGCTGAGGCCGGACTCGACCTGCTCGACGTAGACGATGTCGGCCGCCCCGAGCCCGGTGTGGGGGCGCGCGGGACGGACGTTGTCGATCTTGACCGCGAGGACCGGTCCCTGGCGTGCGGGCAGCCCGGTGAAGTACGACGTGCCCTGCTCGGACGCCGGTGGCGTTGTCTCCCCCGGTCCGGGCGGCTCGCGGCCGGTGCACCCGTAGAGGGCGACGATCAGTGCCGCGGCGGTGAGCAGGGCGACCCGCGCCCTGCCGCGTCCGCGTCCGTCTTCCGTGTCCATGGGCCACGCTCCCCGTGCCATCAGTGGACCACGAAGGCCCCTGTTCCGACAGGTCCCGGTCGCCGCTTCCGGTCGGCGCCTAGCCGGGCAGCAGCTGCTCCGTCCAGATCGTCTTGCCGGCGGCCGTGTACCTGCTCCCCCATCGGTGGGTGAGCTGGGCGATCAGGAACAGTCCGCGCCCGCCCTCGTCGGTCAGCCGTGCCCGGCGCAGATGCGGCTGCGTCTCGCTCGGGTCGGACACCTCGCACACCAGGCGCTGGTCCCTGATGAGCCGTACGCTCACCGGGCCGCCGGCGTAGCGGATGGCGTTGGTGAGCAGCTCGCTGACGATCAGTTCGGTGGTGAAGACCAGCTCGTCCAGCCCCCAGCCCGCGAGCCGTTCCGCCACCCGTGCCCGTGCGTCCGCGACGATCCGCCCGTCCGCCGGGAACTCCCAGGCGACGACGGACCCTTCGGGGGACGCGGCCACCCGCGCCAGCAGCAGGGCGGCGTCGTCGTCGGGCGGCCGGGCCAGGAACGGGACCAGCATCTCCCGGCCGATCTCCGGCACCGCCGCCGCGCCGCAGCCGTCCCGGCCCGCCCTGGTCCGCAGATGCTCGATGACCGGTCCGGCGCCGGTGCCGGGGGGCTCGGAGAGCGAACCCGCCGTGAAGGCCAGCAGATCGCCGGGCCTGAGCGTGACGTCGACCGGTTCGAACGGGGCGCCCTCCAGCCCCAGCGCCGGCCCCGAGGGCAGTTCGACCCGGCCCACCTCGCCCGAAGCGCGGGCCAGCACGGGCCCGGTGTGTCCCGCGCCGGCCATCGACGCGCGCGCTGTGACCGGGTCGTAGACGGCGTACAGGCAGCTCGCGCCGCGGACCGTGCCGTCGAAGTCGCCCTGCTGCTCGTCGTCGGCGAGCCGCACGACGAGGTCGTCCAGATGCGTCAGCAGTTCCTCCGGCGGCGGGTCCAGGTCGGCGAGGGTGCGCACGGCGGTGCGCAGACTGCCCATGGCGGCCGCGGCGTTGAGGCCGTGTCCGCGTACGTTGCCGACGACGAACGCGACGCGTGTCGAGGACAGCGTGATGACGTCGAACCAGCTGCCGCCCGTACCGGCGAGCGTCCGGCCGGGCACATAGATGCCGGCGGTCTCCGCGCCCGTCACCTTGAGCACCGGGCGGGGCAGCAGACTGCGCTGCAGACTCTCCGCCGTGCGGCGTTCGCGGGTGTAGCGCCGGGCGTTGTCGATGGCGAGGGCCGCGCGGGAGCAGATGTCCTCCCCGACGGCCGCGTCACGCCCGTCGAACGGCGGCTGCTCCGGCGAGCGCCACAGTGACACCGCGCCCAGGACATGGCCGCGGGCCTGCAGCGGCACGACCATGTACGAGGCCGCACCCGGCGCCAGCACCAGCCGGCGGCGCTCGGTGTCGTCGGCGATCCTCGGCCGCAGCTCGTCGATGTCCGGCACGATGACGGCCGAACCGCCGCGCAGCCGGTCGCTCTCGTACCCCTTGACCCGGATGACGGCGCCCAGCGGATACAGCTCGTTCGGCCAGTCCTCGCCGTCCTTGGCGACGGCGGAGACGCGGCGCAGCGGCGCGCCGGTGGCGAACTCGCCGGGCTCCTCACCGATCAGCACGGCTTCCGTGACGTCCACGCAGGCGAGGTCGGCGAAGGCGGGGACGAGCAGGTCGGCCAGCACCTGTGTGTTGCGGCCGACGTCCAGGGAGCGGCCCAGCGCGGACGCCGCCGTGCCGACGAGCGACGAGCGCCGCCGGGCCCGTTCCTGCTCGGTCACGTCCGTGAACGTGACGGCGACGCCGCGGACGACGCCGTCCCGGCCGGCCATGCGCAGGGCGGAGAGCGAAATGGTCCGTTCGCGTTCCGGGGCCTGCGCCAGCCGGGCCGTCGTGACGAAGTCGATCAGCGGTTCGCCGGTGGTCACGACGTGGCGCAGCTGCGCCTCGACGGACAGCGCGTCCTCCGGCACGAGCACCTCGTCGAGCCGCCGGCCCGCCGAGGTGGCCGGCGGCCGGGGGTCGTTCGGCAGCGAGTTGCCCCTGATCACCCGCAGCTCGCCGTCGTGGACGGCGAGGCCGATGCCGGTCTGCGAGAACAGCGCCCTGAGCAGCGCGTCGTCCTCGTCCCGCCGGTCGGCCACGGCCGCCGGCAGCAGCCGCATCAGGAACCGCGCCGCCAGCGGGCCCTCCACGGGGAGCAGGTCGAGCTGCGTGAGGCGGGGACCGTCGGCGCACTCTAAAGCCGTACGCACCGAGCGCGGGCGGTGCGCCGGGGTGTGGTCCCGCAGCCGGGCCCAGACGCCGGGCGTCGCGAGCAGGTCCTCCACGGTGCGGCCCTGGAGCTCACCGGCCGGCCGGCCGGTGAGCTCGGCGGCGCCGCCGGTGCACGCGAGCACTGCGCCGTCGTGATCGATCACGAGCAGGGCGGAATCCTCCGGCCGCTCCGATCCCGTGTCCACGATGTGGCCGCTGGTGCTCACGCGTCGATCACTCCCAGATGGCGCTTCCGAGCTCCGTGTCCGGTACCGCAGACGCGGCAGGCCTGTGGAATCCCGGGCCTCCATTGAACGCCACACCCTGCGCCGCCGCCCGTCGACACCACGGCGGCCGGCCCCGCCGATCTCGCGCGCCCGGCATCGGCACGGCGGACGCCGGTCGCCGGCCGGTTCCCCACGGGGTGGGTACGGAGGCGCCCGCGTATTCCGTCGAGCGGAGCAGGCCGGGCCGTTCCCGGATGGCGCAATGTCGCTTTATGCCCATTAGATGTAACAAAGTGTGCGCGCTCAGGCGGCGCACGACGAACGACACGGTGTACGCCTACCCGGATGTTCCGCGAACGGAGCCCGCGCCATGACCACCGACCCCAGAACCCCTGCCACCTCCGACTACCAGGACGACCGACCGCGGCCGCCCGACAGGAGCCCTGACGCCGGGTTCACCGCCCCCGCGTTCGGGACCCGCGCGGCGCCGCCCATGCCGCCGCACCCGCCGGCCTTCCCCGATTCCGCGGTGCTCTCCGCCGCCCCCGCCGGCCGTGCGAGCCTCGACCCCGTCCACCCCGCTCCCGAGCCGCCCTCCCCGGAGGCCGAGCCGTTCCCCTCCCGCGAGACCTCGGCGGGAACGGGAACGGGAGCAGCCACGGGCGCCGACGCGAGCGGGCCGAAGACGCCGGGCCCGGACCCCGCGCAGCGGCCCACTCCCGTCCGCACTCCGGCCGAGAAGCCGCGGGCGCCGCAGGACGGCAACGGCACCGAGCCGCAGAGTCGGTCGCAGCCGGCGGAGCCGGAGACCGGGGCGGCGTACGGGGCCCAGGACCCGACGCCTGTCCGCGACGCGATCGAGGACCCGCGCCCGCTCCGGCACGAGACGCCGGCGCCGGTGAACCCGGTGGACGGGTCCGCGCCGGACGCCGACCCGGTCCCCGCGGCCGGCCCCGTCCAGGAGACGGCGGCGAACGAGAGCGACCAGCCCATACACACGCTGCTGTGGACGGCCGCGACCGAGCGCCCGGTGGCGGAGGTCGCCGCCCTGGTGAGCCGGCTCAAGCGGACCGGTGAGGTCGACAGCCCGGGTGACCTGGCCCTGCGTGCAGCGGCGGTCTCCCGCCCGCTCGAAGAGGTCCAGCAGCTGGTCGCCCTGCTCAACGAGTACCCGCACCCGCTCCACGAGGCCGACACGACACTGAGGGCCGCAGCGGTCGGCAGGCCCATCGAGGACGTCGTGCGGCTCGTGAACATGATCGGCGCCGACGCCGGCGACTGGCGTACGGCGGCGGACGAGGCCGCGGCCGAGGAGTCCAGGCCCTCCGCCGGCGCCGCCGGGGAGGAAACCCGGGCCGCCGCCGAGGCGCCGAAGAAGAAGTCGGCGTGGCCCATGGCGGCGCTGAACGGCGCCCTCGCCGCGGGCCCGGACGGCCACAGCGTCTCGCCCGCCCTGCGCTCCGCGCTCCGCTGGCCCGCGGCGCTCGCCCTCTTCGCGTGCGGCGTGGTCCACCTGCCCACCGACGTCGCCGGCCTGCGTTCCGGCGGCTACGCCGAGACCCTCTCGGTCGCGGTCATGGTGCTCTGCCTGGTCGTCGCCGTCTGGCTGACCGTACGGGACACCGCGCTGGTCTGGGCGGCCGCCGCCGGACTGGCGGTCGGCGTCATCGCCCTGCACGCGCTGGCGGGCGTGGGCACCATGAACCTGCTGCAGAGCAGCCTGGGCAATTCCTTCGGCTGGGCCAGAGCGGCCGCCGTACTGTGCGCCGCGGCGACGGCGTCGCTCGCCGGGTCCGTCCTGCTGCGACGCAAGCAGCCCGCCCCCGGTGCGACGCGCAACACCTGAACCACCCGGTACGCCGTGCCCGCTTCGCACGGTGACCGCCCCCGGGCCTTCCGCGACGGCCTCCGCCGCCCGTACGGAAGGCCCGCGGCGCGCCGTCAGCTCTTCGGACCGCGGCCGTCGGGGCCGGTCTTCTCCTCGGCCGCCGGCTCGCCGGCCTCGTCGTCCCGTTCGCCCTCCGCCTGCGACGGGGTCGTCCGGGCGTAGTTCGGGCCGAGTTCGTCTTCCGGACGTTCGCCCTCGGCCTGTGAGGGCGTCTGCTCGCTCATGGGACCACTCCTCACCGTCTCAGCCGGCTCCGCCTTGCGGGTGCCGAACCCGTGGCGGCGGGAACCCGGTCGGCACGCAGCGGCGGGTTCCCACCCCCGCGGACGCCAATCATGAGCGGCGGCGTGACGGCCGGGCACCGCACGGAGGTGCGCCGGGCGTGCGGGCCGCCGATGATGGCACCCGGTCCGAACACACACGCAGCACCGGAGAAAGGGCGGTGGCAGACCGTGGATCCCCTGACCGACTTCCAGGACCCGGCGGCCGGACACTCCGCCGCGCGAACCGCCGAGGAGACGGCTCGCGCCGCGCTGGCCGGCGAGGGCGTGCATCTGATGCCCCCGGCCGACGTCCTGGCCTGCACCGGGACCGACCAGGCCGACTGGGCCCGCTTCGCGGCCCACTGGGAGGACCTGTCACAGGACGAGTACGCGGCACGGCGCGGCACCCGCAGACTGCGGCGCTACGGTCATTTCTCCTTCGTGCCCGCGACCGGCGAGCTGAGGCTCCTGCCGCACACCGTGTTCGTCCAGCCCGACAACACCAATCCGCTGTACGAGACGGTGGACCGTCACTTCGACCCGCTGACCGGCGCCTTCGTCGCCGACCCGGTGCTGCGGTCGGTCCTCGGCGTGCTGGGCCGGACGGCCGGCGCGCTGGACAGCGCCGAGCGGTGGAGCGTCAAGGTGCATCCCTTCCGGGTCCTCGCGACGGCGGACGGCGGCGGGGAGCCCACACCGGAGGGCCGGCACCGGGACGGCGTCACGCTGGTGTCGTCGCTGCTGATCGCCCGCGACAACGCCACCGGCGGTGAGAGCACCGTCTACAGCCCCGAGGGCGCAGAGGTGCTGTCGGTGACACTCGACGAACCGGCGAGCCTGCTGCTCTCCGACGACCGGGCCACCCTGCACGGCGTGTCGCCCATCAGGCCGGCCGACGTCGGGGCCCCGGCCCGTCGTGACGTGCTGGTGGCCACCCTCACGCCGGGCTGACACCGCCCCTTCCTGCCGTCGCGGCGAGCAGGTCGTCGACGACGTCGGTCAGGCTGGACCGGCGCTCCCACGACGCCCGCTGCCGCTGGGCCCCGCACCCGTGCCGGTCCAGCCGCCGCAGGAAGGCGGCGGTCTCCTCGAGGTCGCCGCCCTCCTCCAGTTGCGGCCGTACGTGGACGACCAGCCGCCGGGCCTGTTCGGCGAACGGCACGACGCTCCCGGTCAGGGCGTCCGGGCCGCTGCCCGGCCAGCCGTCGCGCGCCGCGCGCCAGTAGGCGGCGCGCAGCAGCTCGCCGCAGACGGGTTCGCCGTTGTCGCCGTCCCGTACCCGCTCGGCGGAGCGCACGACCAGGGCCCTGACGAGGGCGGTGAGGGCGGCGGTGTCGGCGGCGTCCGCCGGGACGTCCATGACGCGGACCTCCAGCGTCGGCACCCGCGGGTTGGGCCGTACGTCCCAGAACGGGAGGTTCGCGTCGAGCATCGCCCCGGACTCCTGAAGTGCCGCCGTCAGCCGCTCGTAGTGGGCGAGGGAGTCGACGTACGGAGGGGCGCTCAGCGCGGGGAAGCGGCCGCGGACGACGGTCCGCCAGCTCGCGTAGCCCGTGTCGCGGCCCTCGAAGAACGGGGAGTTGGCGCTCATGGCCACCAGCAGCGGCAGCCAGGGGCGCAGATGGTTCGCGGTCAGCACGGCCACTTCGCGGTCCGGGACATGCACATGCACATGGGCGGAGCAGACGGTGAAGTCGTCCAGCATGCTGCCGAACTGCCGTACGCCGGCGTGGTAGCGGGGGTGGTCGCCGAGGACACGGGCTCCCGGGCCGCCGAGGACGGGCGTGCCCGAGGCGCACGGGGCGACGCCGTCCGGCCCGCAGGCGTCGCGCGCGGCCGCCCGTACGGCGGTGAGCTGCCGCAGCAGTGCGGCGGTGTCGTCGCACGGCGGGGTCCGCACCTCGAGCTGGCCCTCGTGGAACTCGCCGGCGACCAGGTCCCCGACGGTTTCACGGGCGCGGGCCACCACGCGGCCGCCGGCCGGCTCGACGGCCCGGCTGTCGGTCCGGACGAGGAAGAACTCCTCCTCCACTCCGATGGTGACCCTCATGCCCCCGCGGTCTCCTCGGCCGGCCCGGGACACGAACGGGGCGTGCGACGACGCGGCGTCACCTCTCGTCGGCCGTGCTGTCGTCCGTCGCGCCGGAACGGTCGCCGCGGTGCCGGCTCCCGGGCAGGAACTCCTGCACCTTGGCCTTGAAGCCCTGCTTGAGCACCGACGCGCGGTCGCTGTCGCCCTGGACGATGGCGGCCGCGGCGGCCTGGATCTGGTCGAGCGAGGCGTGCGGCGGGATCGGCGGGACGGCCGGGTCGGTGCGGAAGTCGATGACGAAGGGCCGGTCGGCGGCGAGCGCCTGCTTCCAGGCGGCCTCGACGTGCTTGGGCTTCTCGACCCGTACGCCCCCCAGGCCGATCCGCTCGGCGATGTCGGCGTACGGCAGGTCGGGGATGTGCTGGGACTCCTCGAACTGCGGGGCGCCGGACATGGCGCGCATCTCCCAGGTGACCTGGTTGAGGTCGCCGTTGTTGAGCACGGCCACGATCAGCCGGGGGTCGGACCATTCGTGCCGGTACTTCGCCGCGGTGACCAGCTCCATCATGCCGTTCATCTGCATGGCGCCGTCGCCGACGATGGCGATCGCGGGCCGGTCGGGGTGCGCGAACTTGGCCCCGATGGCGTACGGGACGCCGGGGCCCATCGTGGCGAGCGTCCCGGAGAGGGAGCCGCGCATCCGGCCGCGCATCCGCAGGTGGCGGGCGTACCAGTTGGCGGCCGAGCCGGAGTCGGCGGTGATGACGGCGTCGTCGGGGAGCATGCCGTCGAGGGCGTGGACGACGTACTCGGGGTTGATCGGGTCGGCGTCGACGGCGGCCCTGCGCTGCATGACCTCCCACCAGCGGTCGACGCTCTGCTCGATCCCGTCCCGCCAGGTGCGGCTCTCCTTGCGGTGCAGCCGCGGCAGGAGCCGGCGCAGGGTTTCGCGGGCGTCGCCGACCAGATTCACCTCGAAGGGGTACCGCAAGCCGATCATGTGCGGGTCGATGTCGATCTGCACGGCCCGCGCCTGGTCCAGCTCCGGCAGGAACTGGGTGTACGGGAAGCTGGAGCCGATGACCAGCAGGGTGTCGCAGTCCCGCATCAGCTCGTACGAGGGGCGGGTGCCCAGGAGCCCGATGGCCCCGGTCACGTACGGCAGGTCGTCGGGCAGGACGTCCTTGCCGAGCAGCGCCTTGGCGACACCGGCGCCCAGGACGTCCGCGAGCCGTTCGACCTCGGTGCGCGCGGTGCGGGCGCCCTGGCCGACGAGGACGGCCACCTTCTCGCCGGCGTTGAGGACCTCGGCGGCGCGTTCCAGGTCCTCGTCGGCGGGCACCGGGGCGTAGCGTCCGATGCCCATGCTGGAGGGGACCATCTTGAAGGCGTGCTTGGGCGGGCTGTAGTCCAGTTCCTGCACGTCGGCGGGGATGATGACGGCGGTCACGGTCCGCCGGGCGTACGCGGTGCGCATCGCCCGGTCGATGAGGTTGGGCAGCTGTTCGGGGACGGTCGCCGTTTCGCAGAAGTCGGAGGCCACGTCCTTGTAGAGGCTCTGCAGGTCCACCTCCTGCTGGTAGGAGCCGCCCATCGCGCTGCGGTTGGTCTGCCCGACGATTGCGACGACCGGCACATGGTCGAGCTTCGCGTCGTAGAGCCCGTTGAGCAGATGGATGGCGCCCGGCCCGGAGGTGGCGGCGCAGACGCCGACCTTGCCGGAGAACTTGGCGTAGCCGACGGCCTGGAAGGCCGACATCTCCTCGTGGCGCGACTGGACGAACTTCGGTTGGTTGTCCGCTCGGCCCCAGGCCGCGAGCAGACCGTTGATGCCGTCCCCCGCGTAGGAGAAGACATGGGTCACGTCCCAGTCCCGCAGCCGCTGGAGGACGTAGTCGGATACTTTCGCCTCGGCCATCGGTGTTCCGCTCCTCCGTGCTGTGCGCTCAGTTGTCCCGGCTTGTCCTGGGTAACCGTGCGGGCGGCGGCGGAAACCTGGGGGTGTCACCCGGTCGGCCCGGCGCACGGGGTGCGGACGGCCCGAAGGGGTACGGCTCCGCACATGAAGGCACTGGTGATCAACTGCACGCTGAAGACGTCCCCGGACCCCTCCAACACCCATGCGCTGGCGACCGTCGTCGCCGGGCAGCTCGAGCAGTACGGGGCGGAGGTGGAAATCGTCCGGGCGGTGGACCTGGACATCAGGCCGGGCGTGGTGAGCGAGGCCGTCGGCCCCGGCGACCAGTGGCCTCAGGTGCACGAGAAGCTGCTGGCGTCCCAGATCCTCGTCATGGCCTCGCCCACCTGGCTGGGCCGCCCCTCGTCCGTCGCCCAGCGGGTGCTGGAGCGGATGGACGCCATGCTCTCCGAGACGGACGACGACGGCCGCCCCGTCGCCTACAACCGGGTCGCGGGCGTGGTCGTGACCGGCAACGAGGACGGCGCGCACCATGTGATCAGCGAGATCTCCGGGGCCCTGGGCGACATCGGCTACACCGTCCCGGGCCAGGCGTGGACGTACTGGCATCTGGGGCCGGGGCCGGGACCGGACTATCTCGACGACGAGCGGGGCCGCGACTGGTCGCACAAGACCGGCCGGGCGATGGCGGCCAACCTGTTCGGCGCCGCGAAGGCACTGGCGGCGAATCCGCTGGGGGCCCCGCCCGGGTGAAAGGCCGCAGGGCCGTGTGGCCCTCCGGGTCGGTGTCGCGGCGTGCTCGACCGCCTCACCCGCGCGGCGGAGGCGGGATCGGCCCGGGGGCCGATGCCGCGCCGGTCGCGGCGGCGGGAGACTCGTCGTGGATCACGACGAGCCGGGCCGCGCGCACCGCGGCCCCCGGCCGTCACCGAACAGGTGGAGGCGACGCATGAAGCTCCGGAGCACCGCACACACGTCCCGGCCGTGGCGGATCCACGCGATCGCACCGGACTTCCGCCTGTACGACGTGTGGGCGCTGCCGACGCCGGGAGGGCCCGACGACTTCCCCCGGCTGGTGCGGCAGGCGGCAGCCGGCGACACGGCGGACAACCCGTCCCGGGTCGCCCGTGCGCTGTTCGCCGTCCGGTGGCGGCTCGGTGAGGTGTTCGGCTGGGACGGTCCGGGCTCGGGTCCGGGCTCCCGGGTGCCGACGCTGCGTGACCGGCTGCCGGCCGATCTGCGGGACGGGCCGTCGGGTCCGGACTTCGAGCGGCTGCCGTTCACCTCGCTCTATCTGGCAGCGGACGAATGGGCGGCCGAGATGGCGAACCGGACGATGCACGGGGTGATGCATCTGAGCTGGGTTCCGGACGGCAAGGGGGGCCACCGGGGTCAGATGGCCGTACTGGTGAAGCCGAACGGCCGTTGGGGGCGGGCCTACATGGCCGCGATCGCCCCGTTCCGGCACGTGCTCGTGTATCCGCCGCTGATGCGGGGCATCGAGCAGAGCTGGAAGGCGACGCCCGCCCGCTGAGACCGGATTCGGCGCGTCATCCGCCGTCTGCCGGCGGCCGGTCCGCTGCCGCGCCCGCCTTGTCCGCGCGGCGGCGGGCGTCGCGGGCCGTCCGCTCCGCCCGGCGGGCCCGGTCCCGGGCCTCGCGCAGCGCGCGACCGGTCCGCCGCTGCCGGTCCTGAGCCTCCTCCAGCTCCCTGGCGAGCGAGGCCGCCCGTTCCCGCGCTTCCTCGAACGCGGCCTGCTCCCGCTCCAGCGCCGCCGTGGCCTCTTCGCGCGCCTGCTCGCTCTCGCGGGCCTGTTCCCCGGCGGCCCGGGCGTCCTGCCGGGCACGGTCGAGCTTCTCGCGACGCCGGCGGTCGGCAGGGTCCGTACGATCCGTGGTCTCCGTGGTCTCCTTGCTCTCCGTGGTCTCCTTGCTCTCCTTGTGGGTGCGCCGCGCGGCCGGCTCGGGTACGGCGTCGGCGCCCGCTTCCAGGCCGGTGAAGCCGACGGGGGCGCTCAGCGGCCTGTCGAGGTGACCGGCCGCCCACTGCCGCGCGGCGTCCGGGTCGGCCAGCGCCGCGTGCAGGGTGGCCTCGATCTCGTGGACCGCCGACTCCCCCACGGGCTGTCCCGCCTCCGCCGCCAGTCGCCGCGCCTCCCGGGCCAGTGCGCCGACCAGGAGGTGCTGCTGTCTGCCGAGTTCGCGCAGCTGCTCGCCGTCGAGGTTCCGGTGCGCGTCCCGCAGGCCCTCACCGAGGCTGATCAGCGGCCGGATCCGCTCGGGCTCCCGGCGGACCAGCAGATTGCCGGCCCAGGCGGACAGGGTGGGCCTGCGCAGGGCCCGGATCCGGTCGGCGAGTCCGCGGTCACCGGCCCGTCGGGCCTCGGCCGCGCGTTCGTCGCGGGCCGCGGTGAACTCCTGGGGGCGCAGCGCGTACAGCTCGTCGAGGGTGCTTTCCAGATCCACCGGGCTCCTTACGGTCCCTCCCCCGCCGTCCACCGTGCCGCTTCCCAGGGTCGCACCGGGCGCCGGCCGTGTCAGGCCGTGTGAGGCCGTGTGAGGCCGTGTGAGGCCGTGTGAGGCCGTGTGAGGCCGTGTGAGGCCGTGTCAGTCGGAGCCGGGCGTGACCATCGGTCCCCCGCCCCCTCGTGCGGGGGACCGATGGAGCCGCGCCACCCGCCGCGCCCGTCAGGGCCGCCGGGTGAGCCGTGCCGGGAACGGGCCGGTCCGTCAGGCGACGGAGCAGGCCGTCCCGTTGAGCGTGAACCGGTCCGGTTCCGCGAAGGCGCCGGTGTACGTCCCCTGGAAGCCGAAGGACTGGGTGCCGCCGGCCGGGATGCGCCCGTTGAAGCCCGCGTCGCGCGCGGTCACCGCGCCGGCGGCCGGCGCGACCGTGGCGTTCCACGCGTTGGTGACACGCTGGCCGCCGGGCAGGGTGAAGGCCAGGTTCCAGCCGTCCACGGGTCCGGTGCCGGCGTTCCTGATGGTCACCTCGGCCGTGAAGCCGCCGGGCCATGACCGGGTGGCGTAGCCGACCTGGCAGGCGCCCGCCGGCTCGCCGGGAGGCTCCTCACCGCCGCCACCACCGCCGGCGCTGATCGTCGACGAGAAGGACCCGACCGACAGACCCGCGCCGCCCTGCCAGGGCTCGAAGCCGGCCTGGACGCTCGTCAGATACCAGTCCGGGGCCGCCATGCCCCGGCTGACGGTCTGGTCGACGAAGTCCATGACGTCGAAGGACCAGCTGCTGACGGCGGAGGGAGCCACGAAGGAGATCACGTCGTTGCCGCCGTTGTTCCCCGTCCACACCTCCCACTGACGGTCGCCGACGGTCGCGGAGCCGGTCCGCGAACCGATGGGCTGGATGGGGCCGACCCGGTTGAACCAGATCATGATCTCGGTGCGGTTGACACCGTCGGTCCTGGGCTGGGGGTCGAGCCAGATGTCGAACGAGGCGTTGTAGACCGCGTTGCCGACGTAGCCGTACGTGACGCTGGTGGGCGCGGCCCCGATGGTGCCGAGCTGCTTCGGCAGCTGGGTGCCGGGCGAGCACTGGGTGTAGTGGCAGCCGTTGAAGACCGAGGGATAGGACTTCGGCGCCCCGTTCGTGGGCACGGAGCCGTCGGCCCGGGTGAGGGTGAAGCCGGTGCCGGTCACGTCGAGGCACTGGGTGGCGCCGGTGCCCCAGCGGTTGTTCTGGACGATGTACCGGTCCTGGATGGTCGTGGTGCCGTACTGGTCGCAGATCTCCGCGGCGGCCTGCGCGGCGGGCGCGGCCGACAGCAGCGCGGCCGGTGCTCCGAGCACGAGCAGCAGGGCCGTCGTCAAGGCGCGTAAGCGGTGTCGCATGGTGTCCCTTCAGCAGTGGGGGAATGCCGTGGGAGCGCTCCCATTCGCTGCTGGACTGTAGGAGTCTTTCGAACTCCTGACAAGACGCACGGCTCCGATTCATCCCTTCCGTTCAAGGCTTGACGCAGCGGCGGAAGCGACGTGTGCCGCCGCCTCGTGTCCGGCCCGGCCGCGCACCGGTCGGGACCGGCCCGTGCCATGATCGCCGTCATGCCTTCCGCTTCCGGAGCCGCCGTCCGGCCCGCCGCCCTCACGACACGCCGGCTGGCGCTGCGTCCCGTCGCCGCCGCGGACGTACCGGAGATCGCGCGCCTGTGGACCGACCCCGAGGTCCGGCGGCACCTCGGCGGCCCGGTCGCCGGCAGCGTCGTGCGCATCCGGGAGAAGCGGTGCGTCGGCGCCCCCGGGGTTTCGCCGTGGCGCGGCGGGCGGACGGCGCCGTCGTCGGCCTGGTGACGGTGGAGCTCGGGGCCAGGGACGACGGCCGGACCGAGGTGTCGTACCAACTGCTTCCCGAGCACTGGGGCCGTGGCTACGGCCGCGAGGCCGTGGCCGCCGCGGTGGCCTGGGCGCGGGGCGACGCACCGTCGGGCGCGCCCCGGGTGGTCGCCCTGACCCAGCAGGCCAACCTGCGGTCGCGGCGGCTGCTCGAGGCACTCGGGGCCACGGTGGAGGACATGTTCGTCGAGTGGGACGAGCCCCAGGTCCTCTACGCCTTCCCGGCTCCGCCCGCGGGGTAGGCGCGGGTCACGCGCGGTCGGCGGCCTCGTACAGAGCGGCGACGTCGATCTTGCCCATGGAGAGCATGGCCGACATCACGCGCTGCGACCGTTCCTCGTCCTCACCCTCCAGCAGCTCCCCCAGCGCCGCGGGCACGACCTGCCAGGACAGGCCGTACTTGTCCTTCAGCCAGCCGCAGGGGCCTTCCTGCCCGCCCTCGCCGAGCTTCTTCCAGTAGTGGTCGACCTCCTCCTGGTCGGCGCAGTTGATCAGCAGGGAGATCGCCTCGTCGAAGGTGAACTCCGGGCCCCCGTTGATCGCGGTGTACTCCTGGCCGTCGAGCTCGAAGTCGACGGTCAGCACGGTGCCGGCGGGCCTGGGGCCGGCCTCGCCGTAGTACGAGACGTGCTTGATCCGCGAGTTCGGGAACACGGAGACGTAGAACTCGGCGGCTTCCCTGCCCTGCGTGTCGAACCACAGATTGGGCGTGATGCGCGGCATGGCGGCCTCCTGGTGTGTCGGTGCGGGCCTGTACCCACTGTCCCCCTGTGACCGCCGCGCCGCCCGGAATTCATCGCTCGCGTGCCCGCGGGACCGGGCGCAGGATAGGACCGATGACCGGATCCGTGACCCTGATCGGTGAGAGCCCGGAGGACCCGTACGCACACGGTCGAGCCGCCTCCGTGGTGCTGGACCGGCACGGCCTGGTGACCGGCTGGAGCGACCGCGCCCGCGCGCTGGTCGGCTGGTCGGCCGCGGAGGTGCTCGGGCGCCGCGCGGTGGAGGTGCTGGTGGACCCCGCCGACGTGGACCTCGTGCTGGAGGCGACGGCGGCCTGCGTCCGGCGGCGGGGCTGGTTCGGGGTCGTGCCGGTGCGGACGCGTGACGGGCGCAGGATGGGCTTCGGCGTCCGGGCCCGCCGGGTGACGCGGCTGGTGGGGGGCGGCGAGTGGTTTCTCGTGGTCGCGCCGGCGGAGGAGGTGGTGCAGTGGGAGATCGACCGGTCGGTGATGGACGGGCTGTTCCGCAGATCGCCGGTCGGACTGGCGGTGCTCGACCCCGACATGAACATCCTGCGGGTCAACCGGGCGATCGCCCGCATCGGCGGCGTCCCCCCGGAGGAGACGCGCGGCCACCGCATCGGCGACTTCCTCGTCCCGGCGGACGCGGAGATGGTGGAGACGGGGCTGCGCGAGGTGCTGCGCACCGGCACACCGATGATCTTCACCGAGCAGCCGTGCCGGATGGCGGCCGACCCGGGCAGGGAGCGGTTCGTCTCCGTGTCCGCGTTCCGCATCGAGGACGCGGGCGGCCGGGTGCTGGGGGTCACGCAGTTGGTCGAGGACGTCACGGACGGCCATCTGGCCCGGCGCCGGCTGGCGCTGCTCACCGAGGCGGGCGCCACCATAGGAACCACCCTGGACGTCCGGCGGACGGCGCAGGAGCTGGTGCGGGCCGCGGTGCCGGGGCTCGCCGACTGCGCCTGCGTGGACCTGCTGGAAGCGATCAGCCGCGGCGAGGAACCGGTCGCGGACGGGGGCGGCGGGCCGGTCCGACGGACGGCGTACACGACCGTCACGCCGGAGACGGAGGCTCTGCTGTTCCCGGTGGGCACGGTCAACGCGTTCCCCGAGCGGTCGCCGCAGGCGCGGTGCCTGGCGACCGGGCGTCCGGTGCTGGAGCCGTTCATCGACATCACGGACCTGGTCACCGCCCGGGCACCCGGGGTCCGGGAGGCGGCGCTGGCCGTGCACTCGCTGATGGTGGTGCCGTTGACGGCGCGCGGGCTGGTCCTCGGGTTCGTGAGCCTGTGGCGCTCGCGGCTGCCGGAGCCGTTCGAGGAGGACGACCTCACCCTGGCCGGCGAGCTGGCGGCGCGGGCGGCGGTCTCCCTGGACAACGCGCGCCGCTTCACCCAGCAGCACCGGGCGGCGCTGGCGCTGCAGCGGCGGCTGCTGCCGCGTGAACTGCCCGCGCATCCGGCGGTCGTCGTCGCCCACCGGTACATGCCGGCCGGCGGTGCGACGGGGGTCGGCGGGGACTGGTTCGACGTCATTCCGCTCTCGGGCGCCCGGGTGGCCCTCGTCGTCGGCGACGTCGTCGGGCACGGCATCAACGCCGCGGCGACCATGGGCCGGCTGCGTACCGCCGTGCACACGCTGGCCGACCTCGACCTGGAGCCCGACGAGGTGCTGTCCCATCTCGACGACCTGGTGACCCGGCTGGCCGGGGAGCAGGAGCACGACGTCGAGGGCGGTCCCGGCGAGCAGGTGGTGGGCGCGACCTGTCTGTACGCCGTGTACGACCCGGTGACCCGGCTGTGCTCCGTCGCCCGGGCCGGGCACCCGCCGCCCGCCGTGGTGACGCCGGAGGGGAAGGTGAGCCTGCCGGACCTGCCCGCCGGACCGCCGCTGGGGCTGGGCGGGCTGCCCTTCGAGGCGGCGGAACTGACGCTGGCGGAAGGCAGCGTGCTCGCGCTCTACACCAACGGGCTGCTGGAGTACGCCCCGCTGGACATGGACGCCGCTCTCGCGAAGCTGTGCTCGACGCTGGGCGGTACCGGCCGGCCGGTGGAGGAGCTGGCCCAGGCGGTGGTCGACGAACTGCTGCCCGCGCGGCCCAGCGACGACGTCGCCCTGCTGCTGGCCCAGACGCTCACCCTGGCGCCGGAGATGGTCGCGACCTGGGAGCTGCCCGCCGAGCCGACGGCGCCGTCCCGGGCCCGCCGGCTCACCGCGGACCAGCTGGCGGCGTGGGGGCTGGCGGACATGGCGTTCGCCACGGAGCTGATCGTCAGCGAACTGGTCACCAACGCCTATCGGTACGCGGGCGGGCCCGTGACGCTGCGGCTGATCAACCATCAGCGGCTGATCTGCGAGGTGTCGGACCCGAGCAGCACCTCGCCGCATCTGCGCCGGGCCCGCAGCACCGACGAGGGCGGGCGGGGTCTGCTGCTGGTCGCGCAGCTCACGGCGCGGTGGGGCACACGGCACTCGCGCGCCGGCAAGACGGTGTGGACGGAGCAGACGCTGCTTCCGCCGACCGGTGGACCCGGCGGCATCGAGAAGCTTCTCCAGCCCCCCTCCGGGCCGGTTCCGCCCGGTTCGCCGAGCGGAACCTGACGCCGCGACTTTGGTCTGGACCTGCCTATTGCCGGGGCCGTTCCGGCGCGCCAAGCTCCTGGCATGGAACTGGAGTTGCGGCACCTGAGAACGATCCGGGCCATCGCCGACGCCGGAAGCCTCACCAAGGCGGCCACCGCGCTGGGGCTCGCCCAGCCGGCGCTCAGCACGCAGTTGAAGAGGATCGAGCGCGCACTGGGCGGGACGCTCTTCGAGCGCGGACGCAGCGGAGTGCGGGCCACCGCGCTCGGTGAACTGGTGCTGGACCGCGCCCGGGTCGTGCTGCCCGCGGTGCACGAACTGCAGGAGGAGGCCGTACGGTTCGCCCGGACGGGCGCCGGCTGCGGCCCGGGGAGCGCGTTCCGGCTCGGCGGCACCCACGGTCCGCTCCTGGGTGGGCTCGTCGACCGGCTCGCCGCCGCGGAACCGGGGGTCGCGGTGGTCACCCACACGTCGTGGTCCGAGCGCGAGATCGCCGCCTCGGCCGCCGAGGGCCGGCTGGACTACGCGCTGATCGGCGCGTGCGGCGAGAGCGCGCCGCCGGAGCCGGGGCGGCTCGCGTGGGCGGAGGTGGCCCGCGACCCGGTCTTCGTGATGCTGGCCGCCGACCATCCGCTCGCCGCCCGGCCCGAGATCGAGCTGGCCGAACTGGCGGCGGAGGCGTGGACGGACGTCCCGGGCGACGGCTGCTTCGCCGACTGCTTCGCCGCCGCATGCGTCAGGGCGGGCTTCACCCCGGCGTGCGTGTACGAGGCGGACACCGCCTCCTGTGTCCATCTGGTCCAGGTGGGCCGGGCGGTGGGCCTGTGCCGCGCCACGTTCCCCGAGACCCCCGGCATGGTGACGCGTCCGCTCAGCGGCGCGCCGCTGGTCTGGCGCCACCTGCTCGGCTGGCATCCGGAGGCGCCGGCGGCGCTGCGGGCGGCCGACGTCGTCGGCCATGCGCGGGCCGCGCACGCCGACGCTGCGGCCCGCAGTTCCAGCTACGCGCGCTGGCTGGCCGACCGGAGCCCGGTCCTCCATAACGCCGTGGAGGGGGCCGACCGACAGCTGACGCACGGGGGTTGTTGTTCCCTACGGTTTCGGCACACCTCCCACCGAACCTAGGGGACTTCCATGCTCCACAGACACGCCAGGTCAGCGTGTGTCGGTGCCGTCGCCGCGGGCGCGCTGATCCTGACCGCCCTGCACGGTGCCGCGTCGGCACAGCAGACCGGACCGGGACCCGCGGCGCGCACCGCGGCGGACACGCTCGCCGTGTCCGCCGCACAGCCGGAGCTGCTCCGGGCCATGCAGCGGGACCTCGGCCTCACCCGGGCCCAGGCCGAGCGGCGGCTGGTGAACGAGGCCGAGGCGGGAGCCACCGCTGCCGGACTCCGGCAGCGGCTCGGCGGATCGTTCGCCGGGGCCTGGGTGGCGGGCGCCGACTCCGGCACGCTGACCGTCGCCACCACCAGCGCGGCGGACGCCGCCGCGATCAGGAGCGCCGGCGCCGACGCCGAGATCGCCTCCCACACGCTGGCCGAACTCGACCGTACGAAGGCGGCGCTCGACCGGGCCGCCGCGCGCGACTCCTCCAGGGACGTGCCGGTCTGGTACGTCGACGTCCGCACCAACTCCGTGGTGGTCCGGGCCGTGAAGACGTCCGCCGCCGAGGCCCTGATCGGGGCGAGCGGCGCGCAGCGCGACCTGATACGGGTCGTGCCGACCCGTGAACAGCCGCGCCCGCTCTACGACATCCGCGGCGGCGACGCGTACTACATGGGCGGCGGCCGTTGCTCCGTCGGCTTCGCGGTCACCCGGGGCGCCACCCAGGGCTTCGCCACCGCGGGGCACTGCGGCCGGGCCGGCACGGCCACCAGCGGCTACAACCAGGTGGCGCAGGGGACCTTCCAGGCGTCGACGTTCCCCGGCCGGGACACCGCCTGGGTGGCGACGAACGCCAACTGGACCTCGACGCCGTACGTCAAGGGGCAGAGCGGTCAGAACGTGCGGGTGACCGGCTCGGTGCAGCAGCCGGTCGGCGCGTCGATCTGCCGCTCCGGGTCCACCACGGGCTGGCACTGCGGCACCATCTCGCAGCACAACACCAGCGTCACGTACCCGGAGGGGACCATCACCGGCGTCACCCGTACGACCGTGTGCGCCGAGCCCGGTGACTCCGGGGGCTCGTACATCTCGGGCAGCCAGGCGCAGGGCGTCACCTCCGGCGGCTCCGGCAACTGCCGGACCGGCGGCACCACGTACCACCAGCCCCTCAACCCGCTGCTGCAGGGGTACGGGCTGACCCTGAAGACGACCACCGACGGTCCGGGCGAGCCGCCCGAGGAGCCCGAGGAGCCGGGCGGCACGTGGGCGGCCGGCACGGTCTACCAGGCGGGCGCGCAGGTCACCTACGGCGGGTCGGCCTACCGCTGTCTGCAGGGCCACCAGGCCCAGACCGGCTGGGAGCCGCCGGCCGTCCCGGCGCTCTGGCAGCGCCTCTGATCCGAACCGCCTCCCCGAGGGAGCGCGTGCCGTGGCCGGGGGGCCGCGGCGCGCGCTCTTCCGCGTCCCGGCGCCGCTTCACGGCGCGAGGGCCCTTGCCGCGCCGACCGCGACACGCTTCACTGTCGATCACTCCACAGGAGCCCCGTTCCCGTGACACCGAAGGGTTTCCCTTGACTGCCCTGCCCATACGTCTGACCGGCGTCGCCGCCGGCGCCTGCGCCCTGATCCTCAGCGCGGCCGTGCCGTCGTCCGCGATCAACTCGTACAACGCGACGCCCGCGCCCGAGCGCACCGAGGTCGGCGCGCTCGTCGCCACCTGGGACAACGACGACGACCCCGCCACACCCGACCGGGTGGACTGGGTCTGCTCCGGCACGATGATCGACGCGGACACGTTCCTCACCGCCGCCCACTGCACCACCGACTGGCCGGAGAACGTCAGGTTCTACGTCTCCCTCGACCAGGACGTGCAGGCCGGCCTCGACGAGGCGGCCACCCGGCACCCCGGCGACCCGGCGGCCGTCGCCGCGGCCGTGGGCGTCCAGGGCGCCGCGCACCACCACCCCGGCTACCCGGGCCCCGCGGTGGACACCCGCGACATCTCCGTCGTGGAGCTGCCGGCCGCGCGGATGAAGGCCCGCTGGTCGTTCACGCCGGCCACGCTGCCCGAGGCGGGGGCGCTCGACGCGCTCGGGCCGCAGGGCCTGAAGGACACTCCGTTCACGGTCGCCGGGTACGGCACCCAGGAGGCCCAGCGCGGACCGGGCGGTCACACCCATCCCGGCGGCGGTGTCCGGATGAAGGCGCCGGTCAGCTTCGACGCCCTCAACAAGTCCTGGGTCCGCCTCGCCATGACGGCCCCGCAGGGCAACGGCGGCGCCTGCTACGGCGACTCCGGCGGCCCGAACTTCGCCGTGCTGGACGGCAAGCGCACCCTGGTGTCCACCACCATCACGGGCGATTCCCCCTGTTACGCCACCAATGTGACGTACCGTCTGGACTCCCCCGGCGCACGGGCGTTCCTCGCGCCCTTCACGAAACTGCCCTGACGTCCGCCCCCCGACCGGACGACGGTGGGACCGCGGACGGCGGCTGATCACCAGTCGCCGTCCGCGACCGCCTTCCCCGGCTTCGGCGCGTCGCCGAGCGGCACGATCTGCTCCGGGACGGGCGGCTCCCACGGCGTGTGGTCGTCGCCGAGCCAGTCGCCGACGGGCCGCACATCCGTGAGAGGGCCGGCCGGCGCGAGGTCGGCGGCGCTCTCGTCGTAGTAGTCGTACCAGGGCAGTCCGGCGCGCGTGTAGGCCGCGCGGTCGACGGGCGACGGCGGCGCGTCCTCACCGGTGATGCGCCGCCACTCCGGTGGGGTCACCAGGTGCACGAAGACCCGGCCGGAGGGCTCCTGCGACCAGTCGCGCGGGCTCCGGTCGTCGCGGTAGACCTCCTGCCGCATGGAGCCGCCCACGCCGAGCCCCATGGACGCCGCCCGGACCCGCGGCGCAGCCCCGGGCGCCGGAGGCGGCGCGGCCCCGAACGCCATCGGCGCGGCGGGGGCCGGGGCGGCCACAGCGCGGGCCCGCGCCTCCTCCCGCCAGGCGGCCAGCGCCGCGGGCGACAGTCCGTACGCCTGGAGCTGCACGCCGCCCCAGGTCTCCTCGCCGGTCACCTGCCCCTCGACGGTGGCACCCGTCCCGAGCGGTACGGCGACGAACTGACGTACCGTCCCCCTGCCGGAGTTGATGCCGTCCAGCCACGGCTGGCGGGGCAGCACCACATAGTTCTGCGGGGTGCGGGTCAGGGTGGCGCGCCACGGCTCGCCGGAGACGGCGCAGACCTTGCCGACGCCGACCTGGAGGGCGGCCGGCTCGCTGCTGCCCGCGAAACTGAGCCACATCGCCTCGCGCAGACACACGGGCAGCATCACGCCGCCCCGCTCGCGCATCTGCGGCGGCACGGCGGAGAGGTGGTCCTCGACGCGCCGTACCGGGAACTCGCCGAGCCCCGGCGGCAGTCGGTGCGTCCCCGTTTCCGGCAGCCGGAGCGTCCTGATGAAACGGACCCGCACACCCGCGCCCAGCAGCAGACTGTTTCCGTCGATCCGCACGGCACTCGCGGCCACGGTGAACCCCCCTCGTCCCGTTACCTCTCCGCAGGTACTACGCAGGACGGCCGGTTCCGGTTCCCCGGCGGCACCCTCCGGGACGCGTTCAGACCGCGGGCACGATGTCCTGCTCGGCCCAGACGACCTTGCCGCCGGACGTGCGGCACGAACCCCAGCGCCGGCACATCATGTTGATCAGCTGCAGGCCCCTGCCGCCCTCGTCGTTGATCGTCGCGTGCTGGATGAGCGGCAGGTCGGGGCCCGTGTCGGAGACCTCCACGACGAGGCGCTCATGGCGCAGCAGCCGCAGTTGTCCGGGGCCGCCGCCGTAGCGCAGGGCGTTGCCGACGAGTTCGCTGACGACGAGTTCGGTGGTGTCGGCCAGGCCCTCCAGGTCCCAGTCGGCCAGTTGCCGCACCACCAGTCGGCGGGCCGCGGAGGCGGCCGTGGCGTCGGCCGGCAAAGTCCAGACGGCCAGGTCCTCCCCCGGACGGCGGGCGTACGCGGTGGCGACCAGCATGACGGCCTCGTCGAAGCGCTGGCCGGGGCCCCAGCCGCCGGCCAGCAACTCGCACGACTCGAGCTCCCCTGCGCCGGCGGCGGCGACGGCCTTGCGCAGCCGCGCCAGCTGTACGTCGACGTCCTCGGCGCGGGTCTTGATCAGTCCGTCGGTGTAGAGCAGCAGCCGGCTTCCGGCGGGCACGGCCGCCTTGGCCGGGTCGTACGGGATGACGCCGGCGCCCAGCGGCGCGCCCACCGGTACGTCGAGGTACTCGGCGTTGCCGGCGGCGTCCACCAGCAGCGGCGGCGGATGGCCGGCGGTGGCGAGGGTGCATTCGCCGGTGGCGGGGTCGTACACCGCGCACAGGCAGGTGGCGACCTGGTCGTCCTCCAGGTCACGGGCCGCGAGGTCCAGTCTGGCGAGGACGCGCTCCGGCACCGTGTCCAGGGCGAGCAGGGTGCGGGCGATGGCGCGCAGCCGGCCCATGGTCGCCGCGGCGGCGAGGCCGTGGCCCATGACGTCGCCGACGACGAGGGCGGTCCGCCCGCCGGGCAGGGCCATCACGTCGTACCAGTCGCCGCCGACACCGCTCGCGTCGGCGGTGGGGGCGTAGTCGGCGTGGACGTCGAGGCCGAGCGTCTGGGGGGTGGTCCGTGGCAGAAGGTTGCGCTGGAGGCTGACGACCTGCTCGCGCTCCCGTTTGTACAGCCGGGCGTTGTCGACGAACACGGCTGCCCGCGAGGCGAGTTGCTGGGCGAGCACGAGATCGGTGCGGGAGAACGAAGGTCTGCTGCCGGCCCGCACGAAGTCGGCGACGCCGAGCAGCACACCGCGGGCGATCAGGGGCACCACCATGTAGCTGTGCACCCCGGCCGCGCGCATCTTCTCGGCGGCGCTGAGGGTGGGCGCCACCTGCGCGAAGTCCTCGCGGGAGAGCCGGCTCATCAGCACCGGCTGCCGGCGCATCAGGGCCCGGACCGCGATCGTGTCCTTGTTGACCGAGGCCAGTTCGCCCACCGGGTCGGGTTCCAGCGCCATGAGGCGCGGCACGGCGGAGACGGCCATGGCCCGCATCACGGGCCGCTCGCCGTCCCGGCCCGCCTCGACGTGCTCGCCGCGCAGCGCGGACTCCAGCAGGTCGATGGCCGCGCCGTCCGCGAGGCGGGGCACCACGAAGTCGGCCAGCTCCTGCGCCGTGCGTTCCAGGCCGAGCGTGGTGCCGATCTCGGTGCCGGCGAGGCTGAGCCACTCGAGACGGCTGCGGATCCTGAACCGTTCGGCCACGGCGGCCGCCCGGCGCACCGCCGGTCCTCCGGCCCGCCGCGCCCATCCCGGATCTCTCACCGCACCGCCTTTCCCTGCCGTCATTGGATCAAGTATGGGGCGCGGCGCGGCGCAGAGCACCCGGACTGCAGGACCTGGTACGTATCCGCGGGCGATCCGGCGGCCGGGGTTCGCCGGCACGTCTCACTGCCGGCGTGCCGTGGAGCCGCGCAGCGCGGAGGGGCTGGCGCCGAACCAGCGGGTCACGGCGCGGCGCAGGGTGCGGGCGTCGCTGAAGCCGAGCAGGCCCGCGATCCGGTGCAGCGGGAGGTCGCTCGTCATCATCAGTTCCTCGGCCCGCACCAGCCGCACCGAGTCGACGAGCGCCTCGTAGCTGGTGCCGTGCTCGGCGAGCCGCCGGCGCAGCGTCCGCTCGCTCATGCCGCGCTCCAGCGCCTGCTGGGCGAGCGGCGGCACCCGGGGCAGCGCCCGGGCGAGAGACACCTCCAGCCCCTGCACCAGGTCCTGCCGGTCCCTGCCGTGCGCGCGGGCCGCGTCGAGGAGTGCGACGACCTGGGCGAGGGTGTAGGCGTCCGCGCCGGGCAGCGGGCTGTCCAGGGACTCGGCGGAGAAGACCAGCCGGTCGTCGGGGGCGCCGAAGGTGACGGGGCAGCGGAACCAGCGCTCGTACTCGTCCCCGTACGACGGGCGCGGATGCCGTACGGCGACGCGGTGCGGGGCGAACTCCTCGTGCCAGGCGTCCCGGATCAGGGCGACGATGCTGCCGAAGGCCTCTTCGAGCAGGAACGCCCGCAGGCCCGAGTCGGTGTACCGGGCGGTCGCCAGGATCGCGGCGCCGGCCGGCACGCGCTCGAAGCGGTAGTCGAGCATGGACCCGGTGACGCCGTGGTGGCGGACGCCGAGCAGCAGGGCGTCGTGGAGCGTGGGGCTGGCCTGGAGGGCGAGACCGACCAGGCCCCACGCGGTCACCCGCTGGCGGCGGCCCACCGCGAGGCCGAGCGCCGGATCGCCGAGGTCCCGTATCGCCTCCCTGATGACGGAGCTGCCCTGCCGGTAGGACACCCGCTGGCCGACCGCGCTGAGGGCGGCCTCGCTCAGTCCCGCGCGGCGCAGGGCGGGGCCCAGGTCGTGGCCGCGTTCAGCGGCCACCAGGGTGAGGTAGCGCAGCAGGTGGGGGGTGATGGTCGCGGACCCGTGCCGGGGGTCGGCGAGCCGCGGTGTCCGTGCGGCCCGGGCGGGTGCCGGGTCGTGCGCCGTCATCGCCTCACCTCCCGGGCGGTCACTGTAGGGACCGGGACGGCGGGAGGACAGAGCCGGTGGCCGGTGAAGTCCCGTTACTGGCCGGTCCGGTCCTCTCCAGCGGCCGCCCGCCGCGGTTACCTTCGGTCACACCTGTCACGACCGGCCCGGCCCCGCGCGGGGCCGTTCCGGCACGAGGGCGTACGAGGGAGTAGGCATGAGGTTCCCCACGACCGGCTCCAAGGCGGTCTCCCTGCTGCTCGCCGGGGCGCTCGGCGCCCTGGCCCCGGCAGTCGTACCGGAGGCCGTTCCGGCGGGCGCGGCGACCGCGCGGGCGGCGGAGTCCGGGCCGACGACGTATCTCGTCGGCCGGGGCATCTCGGACGTGACCGGAGAGGCCGCCGAGGTCGGCATGATGGGTTACTCGAGCTTCGAGCAGAAGGCGACCGGCATCCACCAGCGGCAGCGCTCGCGGGCCTTCGTCGTGGCCGACCGGACCAGCGGCGAGCGGATCGTGTACGTCAACGCCGATCTGGCGATGATCTTCCAGTCCGTGCGGCAGGGCGTCGTCGCGGAGCTCGGGCGGCGCTACGGCTCGCTCTACGGCGACCGCAACGTCCTGCTGTCCGCCACCCATACGCACGCCGGCACCGGCGGCCACTCCCACCACCTCGCCTACAACCTGGCCTCGCTGGGCTTCCAGAAGAACACCTACCGGGCGATCGTCGACGGCATCGTCGAGTCCGTGGCCGAGGCGCACGAGGATCTGCGGCCGGGCACCGTCACCCTCGGCAGGGGCGAGCTGAACAACGCGAGCGTCAACCGCTCACGAACCGCGTTCGAGGCGAATCCAGCCCGCGACCGGGCCGCCTTCCCCGACGCGATCGACCCGGCGATGACCGTGCTGCGCTTCCGGCAGGGCGCCACCGACATCGGCGCCATCAGCTGGTTCGCCACCCACAACACGTCGCTCACCAACAGGAACACGCTGCTCAGCCCGGACAACAAGGGCTACGCGGCGTACGAGTGGGAGCACGGCGCCGAGGGCGTGCGCTATCTCGAAAACCGCAAGGGCTTCGTGGCGGCGTTCCCCAACACCAACGCCGGCGACATGTCCCCCAATCTGAATCTGCGGCCCGGTTCCGGTCCGACGGAGGACGAGTTCGAGAACACGCGGATCATCGGCGACCGGCAGTTCAGGGCGGCGCAGCGGATCCACGACGCGGCCGCCGTCCCGGTGCGCGGCAGCGTGGACTCCCGGCTGCGGTTCGTGAACATGGAGGACGTGACGGTCGACGGGAAGTACACCCCGGACGGCAGGGAGCACCGCACCTGCCCGGCCATGGTCGGCGCCTCGACGCTCGCCGGCAGCGTGGAGGACGGGCCCGCGATCCCCGGCTTCACCGAGGGCATGAACAGCCCCGTCGCGAAGCTGCTGGAGCCGTTCGGCATCGACCCGCCCGAATGGCTGGTGAGCTGCCAGTACCCGAAGGCGAATCTGGTGCCCACCGGGCTGGTCAACGCGGTGACGCCGACGACCCCGACCGTGCTGCCGCTGCAGATCGTCAAGATCGGCCAGTTCCATCTGGTGGCCGGACCGGCCGAGTACACGATCGTCTCGGGGCTGCGCATCCGCCGCACGGTCGCCGAGGAGCTGGGCATACCGCTGGAGAACGTGCTGATGCAGGGGTACGCCAACGCGTACAGCCAGTACGTGACCACGCCGGAGGAGTACGACCTCCAGCAGTACGAGGGCGGTTCCACCCTCTACGGCAGGTACACGCTCCCCGCCCAGCAGCAGGAGTTCGCCGCACTGGCGGCCTCGCTGCGGGACGGCACGCCGGCCGGCGGCGGGCCGACGCCGCCCGACCACTCGGACCGCCAGACGTCGCTGCAGACCGGTGTGGTCATGGACAACCCGCCGGCGGGCCGGCGGTTCGGCGACGTGCTGGCGGAACCGGCCGCCTCGTACGGGCCGGGGACCACGGTCACGGCCGAGTTCGTGACCGGCCACCCGAAGAACGCCCTGCACCGGAACGGGACCTTCCTCGAGGTGCAGCGGCAGGTGGACGGCGGCTGGGTCCGTCATCTCGACGACGGCGACTGGGACACGACGTACCGCTGGGTGCGGCTGAACGGCGTGACGGGCACGTCCAAGGCGGTCATCACCTGGAAGGTGGCCCCCGGCACGCCGGCCGGGACGTACCGGATCGCCCACTTCGGCGACGCCAGGAGCCTGTTCGGCCCGATCAGCGCCTTCAGCGGCGCCACCCGGACCTTCCGGGTGGACTGACCCGCGGGGTGCGCACCCGGCGCGGCGTTGCCGGGTGCGCGGCCCGGATGGCGCCGTATCCGGAATGTGATGCTCAAGTTCCGCTCAGATGTAATGACGCTCGACCCTTCGACTCCTTACTCTCCTCGCAAAATCGAGTGAAGGATGTCGCACCATGAAGGCCTACCAGTCCGCCGCCACCGCGGCCGTCACCGTGTTCGCGGTAGCACTCACCGCAACGGGATGCGCCGGCGATTCCGAAGGCGCCGGCAATGGGCCCTCCCGCACGGTGAACGCCAAGGACCTGCCGCAGCTGCCGACGTACAAGGTCGCCACGGACGTCGATCTCGACTCCCCGACGTGGAAGAAGGCGAAGAAGGCCGGGAAGCTCGTCATCGGCGCCAAGAACGACCAGCCGTTCCTCGGTTTCGAGAACGAGGACGGAGAGCGGTCCGGCTTCGACATCGAGATCGCCAGGATGATCGCCGCCGACCTCGGCTTCTCCGCCCGGCAGATCGAGTTCAAGACGGTGGACACGGGCGTCCGCGAGACCGCGCTCTCCAGTGGCGAGGTCGATCTGTACGTCGGGACGTACACGATCAACGACGAGCGCAAGAAGAAGGTCTCCTTCGCCGGCCCGTACTACCTGGCCGGCGCCGACCTGCTGGTCCGCAAGGACGACAGGACGATCGCCGGTCCGTTCTCCCTGGAGGGCAAGACGGTCTGCTCGGCCAAGGGCTCCACGGCGCTCGGGGAGATCAAGAAGCCGGAGTACAACACGCAGACGGTCGAGACGACCAAGTACACCGAGTGCGTCCAGCGGCTGCTGGCCGGCGAGGTCGACGCGGTCACCACGGACGACGCGATTCTCAAGGGCTACGCCGCCCAGCACCCGGACAAGCTGAAGGTCGTCGGCCAGCCGTTCACCGAGGAGCCGTACGGGATCGGGATGCGCAAGGGGGACACGGTGCTGAAGGAGGCCGTCAACGACGCCCTCCAGGCGCACGACGAGAACGGCGACTACAAGCTGGCGTACGACGCGACGCTCGGCCTCTCCGGCTCGCGCTACGTCGGGCCGCCGATGGTCCGCCGCGACTGACAGCGCGCTCCCAGGGCCTCCGGCGGGCGGTGCGGCCCGCCGGAGGCGCCGCGGTCACACGTCGCCGAGGTCCGCGCTGATCCAGCGCTGCGGCCGCATCCGGACGACCCCCATGTCGCCGTGGTTCCGCCAGGCGAAGTCGACGTACGCCTCGACCTTGGCGGGGTCGAGGTAGCGCGCGGAGATCTCCACCAGCTGCTCCCGGGTGGCCGGGGCCGTGTCGGCGACGGGGCCCTCGACCAAGACGTAGCGGACCGTCGGTTCGAGCCGGTCGAACGGGTGACTCCTTCGTACGCGGGCGTCCGCCGGGACCGGCGACCGCCCGGCCCGGCTCGTGTCCCGTGACAACCCCCGCGGCCCGCCGAGTTGTTCCCGGCGGGCACGCGGAGCGCCCCGGCCGGGCACGAGGGCCGGCCGGGGCGGATGCGGGACGGGCGGGGCGACTGCCCGCCGTCGCGCGTCAGGCCAGGGTCGAGAGAGCCTGGTTGAGGGTCTTCGACGGGCGCATCACGGCCTCCGCCTTGGCGGGGTCGGGACGGTAGTAGCCGCCGATGTCGGCCGGCGAGCCCTGCACGGCGATCAGCTCGTCGACGATGGACCGCTCCTGCTCGCCGAGCGTCTTGGCGAGTGCCGCGAACGCCTCCGCGAGCTGCGTGTCGTCGGTCTGCTTCGCCAGCTCCTGGGCCCAGTACAGGGCCAGGTAGAAGTGGCTGCCGCGGTTGTCGATGCCGCCCAGCTTGCGGCTCGGCGACTTGTCCTCGCCCAGGAAGGTGCCGGTGGCGCGGTCGAGCGTGTCGGCGAGGACCTTGGCGCGGGCGTTGCCCGTGGACGTCGCGAGGTGCTCGAAGCTGACGGCCAGGGCGAGGAACTCGCCGAGGCTGTCCCAGCGGAGGTAGTTCTCCTTGACGAGCTGCTGGACGTGCTTCGGGGCGGAGCCGCCGGCACCCGTCTCGAACAGCCCGCCGCCGTTCATCAGCGGGACGACGGAGAGCATCTTGGCGCTGGTACCGAGCTCGAGGATCGGGAACAGGTCCGTCAGGTAGTCGCGCAGCACGTTGCCGGTGACGGAGATGGTGTCCTCGCCGCGGCGGATGCGCTCCAGGGAGAAGGCGGTGGCCTCCACCGGGGACATGATCTCGATCTGCAGGCCCTCGGTGTCGTGCTCGGCCAGGTAGGTCCTGACCTTCTCGATCAGCCGGGCGTCGTGCGCACGGGTCTCGTCGAGCCAGAACACGGCCGGGACGCCGGTCGCGCGGGCGCGGGTGACGGCGAGCTTCACCCAGTCCTTGATCGGCGCGTCCTTGGTCTGGCACATGCGGAAGATGTCGCCGGCGCTGACGGCCTGCTCCAGCACGGCGTTGCCCGCGGCGTCGACGACCCGCACGGTGCCGGTGACCGGGACCTCGAAGGTCTTGTCGTGGCTGCCGTACTCCTCGGCCTTCTGCGCCATCAGACCGACGTTCGGCACCGAGCCCATGGTGGACGGGTCGAAGGCGCCGTTGGCGCGGCAGTCGTCGATGACGACCTGGTACACACCCGCGTAGCTGCTGTCCGGAAGGACGGCGACGGTGTCGGCCTCCTCGCCGTCCGGGCCCCACATGTGGCCGGAGGTGCGGATCATCGCCGGCATGGAGGCGTCGACGATGACGTCGCTCGGCACGTGCAGGTTGGTGATGCCGCGGTCGGAGTCGACCATCGCGAGGTCCGGGCCCGCGGCCAGCTCGGCGTCGAAGGACGCCTTGATCTCGGCGCCCTCGGGAAGCGACTCGAGGCCCTTGTAGATGCCGCCGAGGCCGTCGTTCGGAGAGAGGCCGGCCTTGGCGAGCGCCTCGCCGTACGCGGCGAACGTCTTCGGGAAGAAGGCGCGCAGCACGTGACCGAAGACGATCGGGTCGGAGACCTTCATCATGGTGGCCTTCAGGTGCACGGAGAACAGCACACCCTCGGCCTTGGCACGGGCGACCTGCTCCGTCAGGAACTCGCGCAGGGCGGCCACGCGCATCACGGACGCGTCGACGACCTCGCCGGCGAGCACCGGGACCGACTCGCGCAGCACGGTGGTGGAGCCGTCGTCGCCCTTGAGCTCGATGCGCAGCGAACCGGCCTCGCCCAGCACCGCGGACTTCTCGGTGGAGCGGAAGTCGTCGGCGCCCATGGTGGCGACGTTCGTCTTCGAGTCGCCGCTCCAGGCGCCCATGCGGTGCGGGTGCGCCTTGGCGTAGTTCTTGACCGAGGCGGGGGCGCGCCGGTCGGAGTTGCCCTCGCGCAGGACCGGGTTGACGGCGCTGCCCTTGACCTTGTCGTACCGGGCGCGGATGTCGCGCTCCTCGTCCGTCTTCGGGTCGTCCGGGTAGGCCGGCAGCGCGTAGCCCTGCTCCTGCAGCTCGGCGACGGCAGTCTTCAGCTGCGGGATCGAGGCCGAGATGTTGGGCAGCTTGATGATGTTGGCCTCCGGCGTCTTCGCCAGGGCGCCGAGCTCGGCGAGGGCGTCGTCGATGCGCTGCCCCTCCTCGAGGTACTCGGGGAACTGCGAGATGATCCGCCCCGCGAGCGAGATGTCACGGGTCTCCACGGTGACACCGGCCGTCGAGGCGTACGCCTGGATCACAGGCAGGAACGAGTACGTCGCCAGGGCGGGCGCCTCGTCAGTGTGCGTGTAAATGATGGTCGAGTCAGTCACCCGGTGCTCCGCTCTCCACGTCTGCAACATTGCTCGACATCAAGATATCCCGTGATCGCTTCCCTCTCGACAGGGCCCTGCCCGCCGCCGTCGCGGCGGGCGGCAAACCGGTGGGCGAGCGCCGCCGTCTCGCGTACGCTCCGGCGCGATGGAGGGGTCATGAACATGGAACTGTTCCGCTCGGCGTTCGTCGCCTGGGCGGCGAACGGCCGTGAGGCCGCGGCGGCGGCCACCGCCGCGCGCGAGCTGGCGAAGGCGGCACGGCTGCGCGAGGTCGTGCTCGTCGAGGGCCGCAGCGACCGGGCCGCGGTGGAGGCGCTGGCGCCGCGGCTGGGCCGGGATCTCGGCGCGGAGGGCGTGTGCGTCGTCGCGATGGGCGGCGCGACGAGCATCGGCCGTTTTCTGGACCTGCTCGGCCCGCGGGGGATCGACGCGGAGCCGGCGGGTCTGTGCGACGCGGCGGAGGAGGCGTTCTTCCGGCGCGCGCTGGAGCGGGCCGGACGAGGGCCGCATCCGGACCGCGCGGCGCTGGAGCGCGGTGGCTTCCAGGTGTGCGTCGCGGACCTGGAGGACGAGCTGATCCGGGCGCTCGGCGCCGGCGCCGTCGAGGAGGTGTTCGCCGCGCAGGGCGATCTGCGGTCCTTCCGGACCTTCCAGAAGCAGCCCGCGCAGCGGGAGCGGGGCGTGGAGGGGCAGATCGGGCGCTTTCTGGGCACCATCCGGGGCCGCAAGATCCACTACGGGCGGGCCCTGGTCGAGGCGCTCGACCCCGGCGCGGCGCCCCGGCCGCTGCTGCGGCTGCTGGCGGGCGTCGGGCCGGCGGCCTGACCCGTCTGATCAGCCCGGCCGTCGGCGCGGTGCCGGCCCGGCGTGGCGGCGCACGGGTCCGGCGTGGTGCGCCTGCCGTCGCGCGGGAGGCGCGGCGTGGCGGCCCTCGCCGGGAGGCGCGGCCCGGCCGGCGGGGTCAGCGGCCGGCGAGGACGTCGCTGAAGTCCATCACGCGCCCCATCTCCCGCAGCGTCTCCTCGGCGGTCCGCCGGACGTCCGCGGGTACGTCGCCGCGCTCCTCCACCAGGTCCGCGTAGATCGGTGCGTCGGTACGGTCTGCGGCACTCATCTGGAACAGGGTCCTTTCACGGGGTCGTCTCGTCACCGCGCCCGACCGCGGCCGAGAGCAGGCACCGAGTGTAGGAGGTGCCCGGGCGGTGTCCGTCGGCGACCCTGGGTCCCGCGCACCGGCCCCGTACGCTCAGGGCCCGGCCAGACCGGCCCTGATCGCGTATCGGGTCAGCTCCAGGCGGTCACGCAGGCCGGGTTTGCGCAGTGGGTTCGCCCGGTGCCGCTGGACCGTCTTCACGCTGATCACGGGCGTCTCCGCGATGTCATACGGGGCGGGCATGGCGATGTCGAGGACGGCCAGGTCGACGGCGTGGGCGCGGGCCATGGCGATGGCTTCGGCGCCGTCACCGGCCTCCGCGACGACGCGCAGGTCCGGCTCCCCGTCGAGGATCAGCCGGACGCCGCGCCGGACCAGAGCGTGGTCGTCGGCGAGCAGGATGCGGACCTCATCGGTCTCCGGGAAGGCTACGGCTCTCCACTTCTCTCGTTCCGATCCCGCCGGGCTCGCATGCCCCTGGCACCGCGCCGCGCCGCGTCGTCGTCAGTCGCCGACTCCCCCGTGGCCCTTCGGGCACGGGAGGTGTCCCCACCGCGTGGACTCTCCTTTGACGGCGGCGGACGGGATCCGCAGCCGTGCGTACGGCTGGGCCGCCACGGCGGGTGCGGCGGTCGCCCTGACCGACCTGGCCGCCTACGCGGTCGTCGCCCGGTTCCTGGACGGACGGCGTGACTCGGCGTGGGAAGGGGCCTGGGCCGACACCTCGCCGCGCTGGACGCCGTCGGAATGAGGGCACTGACCGGACGGACGCGATCGGGTGATCTTCCCGGCGGCCCGTGTCCGGGACGGGGCCAGGGGTTACGCGTGGCGACATGAACGTATCGACTCATGGTCTTCGTCTGCGTACCGCGATCCCCGGATGCCTCATCGCCTGTTCCGCCCTTCTGCTCACCGCCTGTGGCAGCGACAAGGGGACCGAGGTCAGCGCGGCCGCCGCCCAGCCGACGGGCAGTCCGACCGGCACCGCGAGCCCCACCGGTTCGCCGAGCCCGACGGGCAGCCCGACCCGTCTCACGGACGACCAGGCCGAGCGCAGGGCGCTGGTCCCGGCCGCCACGGTCACCTGGGACAAGGCCGCCGACACGGCCGTCGGCGAGGTCGCCGGCAGCAAGCTGGTCGAGATCGAACTGACGCGCTACCAGAGCGGCGGCGCCGCCAGCCCGTCCCCCAGCCCGGCCAGCCCCTCGCCGAGTCCCGCCAGCCCCTCTCCCAGCCCCTACCCGAGCCCCGGCGCCCCCGCGTGGGCCGTCGACGTCGCCACCGAGGACGGCGCCCTCCACACCGTCCATGTGGACGCGGCCTCCGGCCAGGTACTCGGGTCCCGGCAGGAGTCCGACCAGAGCGCCGACGAGAAGCGTCGGATCACCGACCGCCTGGCCCAGGCCAGGACCACGCCCGAGCAGGCCGTGCAGACGGCGACCGGCAGGACGGACGGGACCGTCACCGCCGTCGAGCTCGACAACGACGACGCCGACAAGCTGATCTGGTCGGTCGACGTCGTCACCCAGGCCGACTGGAACAAGACGACGTTCGACATCGACGCGACGAACGGCAAGATCCTGCGCGAGCAGGTCGACCGCGACTGACGCGTACGCCCGCACCCCGTACGTACGCCGAGCAACGCCCCTGCCCCCGGCCACAAACCGGGGGCAGGGGCGTACGCGTACCCGGACGGGTGCCCGCGCCGCGAGGCCGGGGCACCCGGCGCCAGGCGCGTCGCGGCCGGCGTCATGCGCGACGGCGGACGCCCCGACCGCTGCGAGGCGCCACCCCCGGAGGGTCGGCTACCGCCGGTCGGCTCAGCGGAACTGCGCGTCCCCGGACCCGTTCCTACGCTGGCCGAATGATCATCAGATTGACTGCACGGCTGGTCTGTTGCTGCCTGGCCGCCGTCGCCGCGGGCACTGTCGGGCTCCTCCCCGCCTCCGCCGCCGCGCGCGCCGACCCCACACCCCGGCCCGCCGCCGGCGCGTCGCCGCTGCAGGACCCGGGGACGCACGTCGGAGACCTGGGCGGCGCCCCCGGACTCCCGGACGTCTCCGCACTGTCGTGGCTGGTCGCCGACGCCGACACCGGTGACGTGCTCGCCGCACACGACGCCCACCGCCCGCTGCCGCCCGCCAGCACCATCAAGGCGCTCTTCGCCGTCACCGCGCTGCCGCGCCTCGCGGACGCCGCACCGCACACGGTCACCGAGGACGACCTCGCGGACGTGGGCGAGGGGAGCAGCCGGGTCGGCATCGCCGCCGGCCGTACCTACACGGTCGACGACCTGTGGCGGGGTGTGTTCCTCAGCTCCGGCAACGACGCCGTGCACGTACTGGCCCGGATGAACGGCGGCTGGACCGCCACGGCCGAGCAGATGCAGGCCAAGGCCCGCGAACTGGGCGCCTTCGACACGGAGGTGGTCTCCCCGGACGGCTACGACGCGCCGGGCCAGGTCTCGTCCGCGTACGACCTGGCGGTGTTCGGGCGCGTGGGCCTGGCGGACCCGCGGTTCGCCGAGTACGCGGCGACCGTCGACGCGCAGTTCCCCGGCGGCACCGCGGACGACGGCAGCCCCACTTGGACCTACGGCATCCAGAACACCAACCGGCTGCTGACGGGCGCGAAGGGCGTGGAGAAGTACCCGGGGATCATCGGCGTCAAGAACGGCTACACCTCGCACGCCGGCAACACGCTGATCGCCGCCGCGCGCCGGGACGGCCGGACCCTGCTGGTGACGGTGATGAACCCTCAGCAGGGCGGCGGGCGCTCGGTGTACGAGGAGGCGCGGTCGCTGCTGGACTGGGGGTTCGCCGCGGCGGGACGGGCCGAAACCGTCGGGTCGCTGGAACCGCCCGTGGCGCAGCAGGCTCCGCCGGCCGGACCCGGCCCCGTCACCCCGACCGCCGCACCGCCCGCGCGCGCCGGCGCCGTGTCCGGCGGGACCGGGTCGGGGATCGCGTACGCCTGGACGGGAGCCTTCGTCGGCACGGCCGGCCTGGCCGCGGTCCTCGTCCTGCGGCAGCGCCGCAGGCCGGGCAGGCTCTCGTGAGAACTGCGGCTGGAGGATGTCGTGCCCGAACTGCCCGATGTGGAAGGCTTCCGCGAGGTCCTGGCCGCCTGCGCGCGGGGCAGACGGATCGAGCGGATCGAGGTCGGCGACACGGGTGTGCTGCACGGGGTGAGTGCTCCGCGGCTGCGCCGCGCGCTGGAGGGGCGCCGGTTCACGGAGCCGGCGCGGCACGGGAAGTGGCTGCTCGCCCGTACGGACGGGCCGACCGTGCTGCTCCACTTCGGCATGACCGGCGCACTGGTCTGCTGTCCGGCGACGGATCCGCCGCATCCGCACGACCGTGTCGTGTTCACCGTAGGCCGTGACCAGCTCCGCTACCGCGACCAGCGCAAGCTGCGGGGGCTGTGGCTCGCCGACGACGCCGACCGGGACGTCGCGCGGATCCTCCACGACCAGGGGCCGGACGCGCTGTCGGTGGACCGGGAGGAGTTCGACAGGCTGCTCTCCCGCCGGCACGGCCGGGTCAAGCCGGCCCTCACCGACCAGTCCGTCATCGCCGGGCTGGGCAATCTGCTCGCCGACGAGATCCTGTGGCGCGCCGGTGTGCATCCGGCGCGCCGGGCCGACCGGCTGGACGACGACGAACGCCGCCGGCTGCACACCGAGATGCGCCGCACTCTGCGCTCGTCGGTGCGGGCCGGGCGGGTTCCGCCGAGGCGGACCTGGCTCACCGGCCGCCGCGACGACGCGGCTCCGCGGTGCCCGCGCTGCGACGGGCCGCTGCACAAGGAGCGCGTCGGTGGGCGCGGCACGGTGTTCTGCCCCCGGTGTCAGCCGGAGGGCGCGTGACGGCCGCGCGTCGCCACGCCCTCCGGGGACGTCAGTGTTGCAGTTGGCCGTTGACGCGGCGGGGAAGGGCGTGCGGGTTGTCGTCGTGGAGCTCGGGGGGGAGCAGTGGGTGGGGGGTGTTCTGGTAGGTGACGGGGCGGAGCCAGCGTTCGATGGCGGTGGTGCCGACGGAGGTGGAGGTGGAGGTGGAGGCGGGGTAGGGGCCGCCGTGGTGCTGGGCGGGGGCGACGGCGACGCCGGTGGGCCAGCCGTTGACCAGGACCCGGCCGGCGAGGGGGGTGAGGCGGGCCAGCAGGTCGGCCCCGCGGCCCGCGCCACCGGCCTCCTCGGTGGACAGGTGGAGGGTGGCGGTCAGGTTGCCGGGCAACCGGTCCAGCACCGCCGCGACCTCCTCGTCGCTGTCGTAGCGGGCGACGACGGTGACCGGGCCGAAACACTCCTCCACCAGCAGATCGTGCGGCCCCTCGCCGGCCAGCCGGGCCGCCGGGACGGTGAGGAAACCCGGGCTGACCGTGTGGGCCGAGCCCGCGCCCGGGGTCACCGGCGCCTCCACCTCCGGCAGCGCCGCCCGCTCCGCCACACCGGCAACGAAACCCTCCCGCATCCGAGCGTCCAGCAGCACCCTCGAGCCCGTACTGCTCACCTGGTCGGTCAAGGCCTTGACCAGCCGGTCCCCGCCGCCACCGGCCGGCGCCAGCACCAGACCCGGCTTGACGCAGA